>JARKOX010000087.1 GCA_029975525.1 Prolixibacteraceae bacterium
GGGTTCCACCTCTTCCCATTCCGAACAGAGAAGTTAAGCCTGCCAGCGCCGATGGTACTGCGAAAGTGGGAGAGTAGGTCATCGCCATCCTTATCCAAACCCCGGTTCTTAGGAGCCGGGGTTTTTTATTTTTATATCTCGAATGATGTTGACAATAAGCGCTGCCCCCCTGCGTTATTCTGAAAACTTAATCGAATGAAGTTTTTGGTCGCTGCTTTTCAGGATTTTAGCTGGTTTTTTATTGCCTTATTACTTTTTGCGGTTAGTTTGCCTCTTTCCGAATCGTTGGTTTCCGTATCGGGAGGAGTTCTGCTGGCCGCCGCACTTTTCGAAAGTAAATTCCGTATCAGCAAGGAAACAAGAAAGTTGAAAATGCTTTTGTTGTTTTTGGTTGCTATTTTTCTGCTTTACCTGCTCTCCTCTTTATTTTCAGCCGACAGGCAGACGGCCTTGTACGACCTCCGCAAGAATGCTTTTTTACTGGTCCTTCCGTTGGCATTTCTTTTTGGAAAAGAGATTCAACCCAATCAGAAACTTTTTTTGTTTTGGAGCTTCACCGGTTCGGTTTTTATTGCTACGGTAATTGCCCTGTTTGCCTGGATGTTGCATCCGGCGGCCGGGAACTTCGGCATTCAAAAGGCCAGCCTGATTTCCCACATCCGTTTTGGTTTCCAAATTATTCTGGCCGGCTGGTTTTTAATCTGGTTTTATATCGAAAACAGGAAGCTGCTGTCGACCACGCAGCATATCCTGGTTATTTCCATGAGCGCCTGGCTTTTTCTCTTCCTTTTTTTGCAGAAATCGTTACTCGGAATGGTTGGGTTGTTTGCCACTGCAGTAATCTTTCTTTTTTTGATCATAAAGCGGCTGCGTCAGCCTTTCCGGAGAATTTTTCTTTTTTCAGGAATAACAGTGTTGCTTCTTCCGCCGGTTTATCTGGGATGGGCGGTGTGGCGCTTTTACGATATCGAGCAGGTTGATTTTGCCAGTTTGGAGAAGACCACCGCTGCCGGAAATCCTTACACCCATGATCTCTCCAATCCGTTGGTGGAAAACGGGAGGTATGTTTACCGCTACGTCTGCGAAGAGGAGTTGCGCAGCGGATGGAATCAGATCGCCTCAATTGCTTACGACTCGGCTGGCGCCAGCGGATATGCCGTCAAAGAGACCTTGCTGCGTTATCTTACTTCCAAAGGTTTGCGCAAAGATGCGTCGGGAGTGAAGGCGTTGAATCAGGAGGATGTTCGGAACATTGAACAGGGAGTTGCCAACTATATTTACAAAAAAAATGCGTTTTCGTTGTATCCGCGAATCTATTCTACCATTTGGGAATATTACGTCTACACCAATACCGGCTATTCCGACAAACAATCTTTTTCGCAGCGGATTGAATTTGCCCGGGCGGCCCTCACCATTATTCGGCAACATCCGTTTTTCGGAGTAGGTGCAGGCGATTGGAAAAAAGCCTTCCATGAAGCCTATGACCAGAACGCTTCGACGCTGAACAAGGAGTTGCGGGGGACGGCGCACAACCAGTATCTGAATTATCTGGTGAAGTTTGGCATTTTGGGGCTGCTGTCCATTGTTTTTTGTTTTGCCTATCCGGTTCTGAAATCACGCCGGTACACCGATCCGCTTTTTGTGCTTTTTCTGGTTTTGATGATGGCGGTCAACCTGGGCGATTCCAACCTGGAGTCGCACATGGGACTTTCGTTTTTCCTGTTTTTCTACTGCCTTTTTTTGGCTGCCGACGGAACTGCCTACCTGCGGTTGAAAGTTCGCCCCCGGACGTAAAATGGCCTGGCAGAAGTAAATTAGCCGGAAGCCTTTCCAACCTTTTTGTGGCTCAGCTTGTTTTAGGAGGCAGAAATAAAAAGAAAGCTATGAAAAGAAGAAATTTTATTACCGTACTTGGAACCACCGTTTTGGCTGCGCCGGTTCTCGGAAGCCTCACCTCTGCTGCAGCCGAGCAGAAAACTTTTTCCGGACATGTTTTCCCTGAACTTGGATATGCTTTTAATGCCCTCGAGCCTTATATCGACGCCCGGACCATGGAATTGCATTACGGGAAACACCACCGTGGCTATTACGACAAATTTATGGCAGCAGCCGAAAGTGCCAACCTGTTGAAAACTCCCATGCCTGAAATTTTTGCGCAGGTCAGTAAATATTCCGAAACAATCCGGAACAACGGCGGCGGATATTACAACCATCTGCTTTTCTGGGAAAATATGACACCACAGAAAAGTGAAATTTCTTCAGCGTTGAAGGCTGCCATTGTCAAAGACTTTGGTTCGTACGAAGAGTTTGTCAGGCAGTTTTCCACTGCTGCCAAAACACAGTTTGGCAGCGGCTGGGCCTGGTTGTCGGTTGACCGTAATAAGAAACTTTTTGTCTCCTCCACTCCCAACCAGGACAATCCGCTGATGGATATCGTTGCGCAAAGAGGAGTTCCCCTGCTGGCGCTCGATGTGTGGGAACACGCCT
The DNA here is from genome assembly GCA_029975525.1 of Prolixibacteraceae bacterium. Taxonomy (GTDB): domain Bacteria; phylum Bacteroidota; class Bacteroidia; order Bacteroidales; family Prolixibacteraceae; genus UBA1413. The sequence goes on from JARKOX010000087.1 coordinate 2,488, forward strand.
ACTATTTGCACTACCAGAACCGGCGTCCCGACTATGTGGATAATTTCTGGAACATCATCAACTGGCAGGTGGTCGATTCCCGTTACCAAAAGGCGTTGGGTTAATTTACCGCGAAAGAGTTGTTTCGCTGCCAAAGGCTCATTATTTTTGAAGCAAATTCAAAATAATGAGCTTTTCTGTTGTAATGATTGGGGCCGGAAATCTGGCAACCCATCTGGCGATGGCCCTTAAAGCGACCGGAAATCAGGTGGTGCAGGTTTACAGCCAGACGGCAGCGTCGGCCGCGGCTTTGGCCGAAAAAACCGGCGCCGGATGGACCACCTCGCCAGCCGCAATTATCCGTGATGCCCAAATCTATTTTTTAGCGGTGAAAGATTCGGCCATGCTGCCGGTACTTCGCGAGTCCGGTTTGTCGGGACAGTTGCTGGTGCATTGCGCCGGGAGCGTTCCGATGACGGTGTTGCACGGTTTTTCCGACCAGGTTGGGGTGCTGTATCCCCTGCAAACTTTTTCGAAGAACCGGGAAGTCAACTTCCGGACGATCCCGGTATTTATCGAAGCCGCTACCCCCGATGTTGAAACCATCCTGCGCGAAGTGGCGTCGCAGCTGTCTGAAACCGTCGTTAACGCCAGCTCCGAACAACGGCAGGCGTTACACCTGGCAGCAGTTTTTGCCTGTAATTTTGTAAGCCATTTTTATGCGGTGGCCGAAGAGCTCTGCGCAGCCAACCATTTGTCGTTCGACTACCTGAAACCGCTAATCCGCGAAACCGCACGGAAGATTGAGACGATTTCGCCGTTTGAGGCGCAAACCGGGCCGGCCGTCCGGTTCGACAGGAATGTTATGGACACCCACCTGGCAGCGCTCGGAAAATTTCCCGGTTTTCAAAATTTGTATGAAACGGTTTCCCAAAGTATTTTTGACTTACATCAAAAAAAATGAATATGCCTTTTTTTAAGGAAGAATTGAAAGAGGTCCGCGCCTTTTTGTTTGACGTGGACGGCGTATTGTCGTCCGATGTCTCTCCGCTTGATGAAGAGGGAGATCCGGTGCGCACCGCCAATATCAAAGACGGCTATGCCATCCGGAATGCGATCAATAGTGGTTTTGAGGTGGGAATTATCACCGGCGGTTTTCAGAAACGGGTTAAAAAGCGTTACCAGAAACTGGGGGTGAAGTTTTTTTATGACAATGTTCGCGACAAAGTGGTGTGTCTGCACGATTTTCTGGAAAAAACCGGTGTTGACCGCTCGCAAATCCTCTACATGGGCGACGACCTGGTCGATTTTTTCGTCATGAAGGAGGTGGGCGTGCCGACCTGTCCGCTGGATGCCGTACCCGAAATTAAGAGCATTTCCAAATACGTCTCCGACCGCAAAGGCGGCGAAGGCTGTGTCCGCGATGTGATTGAGCAGGTGATGCGGGCACAGGACAAATGGTTCAATACCGATACTTTCACCAAACGCGCTTTCTGAATGAACTGGTTTCCGTCCTACCGCTACATCCTGGCCTCCGGCTCGCCGCGCAGGCAGCAAATCCTGGCCGATTTGGGACTCCCCTTTGTGGTGAAAACTTATGATGTGCCCGAAATTTTTCCCGACGGACTGCCCATGACCGAAGTTCCGGTATTTCTGGCCAGGGAAAAAGCGCGCCCCTTTGAAGGCGAACTGCTTCCCGGCGATTTGCTGATCACAGCCGACACGATCGTCTGGCTCGAAGGCGAAGTGCTGGGCAAGCCTGCCGACCAGGCTGCCGCACGCCAAATGCTGCAAAAACTCAGCGGAAAGCAGCACCAGGTGGTCACCGGCGTTTGTTTGAAAAGCTGTGAAAAGGAAACCACTTTTTTTGCGGTGACCAATGTGGATTTTAAGCCGCTCACCGATGCCGAAATTGACTATTACATCGAACAGTATAACCCGGTTGACAAAGCCGGCGCCTACGGAATTCAGGAGTGGATCGGATATATCGGGATCACGCATGTTGAAGGATCTTATTTCAATGTGGTGGGACTGCCGGTCCAAAAACTTTATGCCGAGATTTTAAATTTTTAGTTTCCGAACAGCATTTTTTTCTCTTTTCGGGAGCATAAATCAGCAGAAGGTTAGCCCTTTCTGACGAGGGAAATCCGCGAATATTTCGTAAATTGATACTAATCTATCTAATTGATTTCTGCCATGAAATATTCAGTTAAAATCTTCGCCTTTCTGTTCATTATCTCCCTTGCCTGCAGCTGTATCAAACCCAAACCGGTGAAGGTGGGCTTTTTGATGCATGCGCTCGACAAAGAAAGATGGGAAAATGACAGAGACTTTTTCGTTGAAAAAGTGCAGGAGCTTGGTGGAACGGTTACGGTGACCATTGCCGACAATAACCCGGACAAGCAGCTTGAGCAGGCTATGCGGTTGCTTTCCGAAGATGTGAATGTGCTGGTGGTGGTTCCGGTTGACCAGTTTGCCGCCGCTAAAATTGTGGATGAAGCGCACGCCAAGGGGGTTAAGGTAATTTCTTACGACCGGTTGATTCTGAACTGCAAGCTGGACTACTATGTTTCGACCGACAATGTCGAGATCGGGGAGTTGCAGGCCAAATATCTCACGACCATCAAACCGACCGGGAATTACGCTTTAATCGGCGGCGCCCGCAGCGATCACAACAGCCAGTTCCTTTACCTGGGACAGATGAACGTCCTCTCCCCGCTGGTGGAGAAGGGCGACATCAAAATTGTGTACAATACCTTTACCGACAACTGGAGTGAAACCGAAGGGTACAAGCTGACCCTCGATTTCCTGAAGCAAAATCAATCTCACGTTGACGCCATTATTGCCGGGAATGATGCGATTGCGCTGGGAGTCATTGCCGCGTTGAAAGAAAATAACCTCGACGGCAAGGTGCTGGTTGCCGGCATGGATGCCGACCTGAAAAATCTTCAGGAGATTGTGAAGGGGACGCAAACCTGCACCATTTACAAACCAATTGAAAAGTTGGCCACCACCGCTGCCGAAATTGCATTCAGGCTGGCGTACGGCCAAGACAATGAGGGGACGTTCCAAACCACCAGCAATGGCGAAAAGCTGGTGCCATCGGTACTGCATAATGCTGCCATTGTAAACAAGGACAACCTTAAACTGACCGTTATTTCCGAAGGTTACCAGAAAGAAGAAGAAGTTTTTAAGTAGCGTTTTTAAACGTTGTAAAAAGTTAAATTAACCCGGAGAAATCCGGGTTTTTCGTTTTTATACGCCACGATGTTTGGTTATATTTGGCCGTCAACAGAAGGTTTAATATCCCGTTTTATGAAGAAGAGTCTGCTTTTGGTAATTGCAACGCTGGTACTTTCCGGCTATTCCTGGTCGAAAGAGGGAATGTGGCTGCCGGTATTACTTCAGAAATACAATCTTGAAGAGATGCAGCAAATGGGTTTCCGGCTTTCGGCCGCCGATATTTACGATGTGAACCATGCCAGCATGAAAGATGCGGTGGTGCTTTTTGGCGGAGGATGCACCGGCGAGCTGATTTCTGACCAGGGGTTGCTGATTACCAACCACCACTGTGGCTACCGCGCAATTCAGTCGCACAGCAGTGTGGAAAACGACTACCTGACCAACGGCTTCTGGGCCTCCAGTAAGCAGGAAGAGCTTCCCAATCCGGGGCTTTCGGTGAGTTTTCTGGAGCGGATGGAAGAGGTAACCGACCGGGTGCTCGAAGGAACCGGCCAGCTTACCAATCCCGACGAAGTGGAGAAGCTGATCCACCAAAATAGCGTGGCCATTGAAAAGGAGGCGGTCGAAAACGGCCGGTTCAGGGCACAGGTCAAGCCGCTTTTTTACGGCAACCAGTACTTTCTTTACGTTTATAAAGTGTACACCGATGTCCGGCTGGTAGGGGCGCCTCCGTCGGCCATCGGCAAATTTGGCGGCGACACCGACAACTGGATGTGGCCCCGGCATACCGGCGATTTCTCCTTTTTCCGTATTTATGCCGGAAAAGATAATGAGCCGGCTTCCTATTCCCCCGACAATGTGCCGTTCAAACCCAAAAAGTTTTTTCCCATTTCGCTGAAAGGGGCCAATCCCGGCGATTTTACAATGGTTTTCGGCTACCCGGGACGGACCACGCAGTATTTGACCTCGTATGCTGTCGATCTGGTTTTGAACCAGCGCGACCCCGACCGCATCGCCATCCGGGATAAAAAACTGGCTGTGATTGGCCATTTTATGGAACAAGACCAGCGGGTGCGTATCCAGTATGCGGCCAAATATGCCGGCATCAGCAATTCGTGGAAACGCTGGCAGGGCGAAATTCTGGGACTGAAACGCCTCGGCGCCGTTGAGCGCAAGCAGCAGTTTGAGCGGGAGTTTGAACAGTGGGCCCGGACGCAGGGAAGCTGGGACAGTCAGTATGCCCCGCTGTTTAGCAACTTCAAAAAATGGCACGAACAATATGCCGGTTTGGCCAGGGCTTCGGATTACTATTCGGAAATCGTCTTTGGCGGCGTCGAAATTTTTACGCTGGCTTCCTACCTGAATAGTTTTCTGAAAAAAGTAGAAAAAGAGGGCACAATAACCGATCAGGAGAGAATTGCCCTGAGCCGGTTGATCGATATTTTCTACAAAGATTATTACCAGCCGGCCGACCGGCAGCTGGCCAAAAGTTTGCTGCCAACGCTGGCCGCCGGAATCGATGCCAGCTACCTGCCGATTGGATTTCCGGCGCTGCTGAAAAAATTTGAAGATGAAAAGCAGGTGGAGCTTCTTTTCCGGAAATCGGTCCTGACCGATTCGTCCCGGCTGAAAAAGATGGCCGCTTCGGCATCGCCCGCCCAGCTGAAAAAGATTTTTAAAGATCCGGTGATGTTGCTGAGTGTTTCGCTGCGAAATTTTTACGAAACCCGGATCGGACCGCCGCTGCTGCAGCTGGAGGCCAATATCGAAGCCGGAATGAAAACTTACATGCAGGGAATTATGCAGATGAAGGAGGGGCAGCCGTTTTATCCCGATGCCAACTCCACGCTGCGGGTTGCCTACGGAAAAGTTGAAGGTTACGAACCCCGCGACGGCGTGGTGTACAAACACCTCACCACGCTGGAAGGGATCATGGAGAAAGATAATCCGGAGATTTATGATTACGACGTCCCGGCGCGGCTGAAAGAGCTTTATCAAACGGCCGATTACGGGCGGTATGCCGAAAACGGGGAGATGCCGGTCTGTTTTACCGCTTCAAACCACACCACCGGCGGAAACTCGGGCAGCCCCGTTGTTAATGCCGCCGGCGAGCTGATCGGCCTCAACTTCGACCGCTGCTGGGAGGGAACCATGAGCGACATCATGTACGATCCCGACCGGTGCCGCAATATCATCCTCGACATCCGTTATGCCCTGTTCATCACCGATAAGTTTGCCGGCGCCGGCTATCTGCTCGACGAGATGGAGATCCGGGAATAATCAGCGCGTTGGAAAGACGTAAACGATCGACATCTGTTGCGACTGGTCCAGGTCATTCCACTCGATCAGGTGAAACGACAGGTTAAACCGGCCTTTCACATTTTTTCCGTTGATGAAGTACCAGATAATGTCGGAGCGCAGGTAATTTTCAAGACGGTAAAACGGGTCGCCATGGATCAGGCGGTGGCCTTCGCCGGAGTGGAGGACCGACTTCGCCGCAAAATTTTTGTATTTCAGGTACCCTTCGGCCAGCAGGCTCTGGGCTGAAGTAAATCCGTCGGTCACCGAACGTTCCCGAAAGAGCGAACCGAGCATGCCGGCTTTGAGGTAGCCCTGCCAGTTGCCGGAGCTGTTGTTGCTGCGGAACCCGGCCTGCACGGCATATCCGAGGTTGTCCTGGATATGTTCGTTGGGGACCCGTGGTTCGTGGCCGGCCAGGTGGCTCAGGGTGAGGTAATTTTCCAGAAACCAGTGTTTTCCTCCGGTCTGTCCGGAGCTGCCAACCGTAAATGCTTCACGGACGATGGCGTTCTGGCGTCCGGTCCAGTCGATAAACCCGTTTTGCCATCCGCCCTGCCAGCGGTATTCGGCGCGCAACCCTTCAATGGTTGGCCGGTAATAGGAGAGGGTGTCGCTCAGCAGCGCCAGCGGAAAACGAACCAGGTCGCGCCGCGGAAATGATCCGAAGTGAAAACTTTTCCGTTCATCTTCATACTGGTAGTAAAGAATCAGCCGCGGCTGGTGATAGTCGATGCTGCTCCCGAATTCGAACAGGTGGCTCAGTCCGGCACGCACCCGGTGGTTTTGCAGCGTGGTGCCGATTTCAAATTCGCCACGGCTGCCCAGGATGGTTTGCGATTTTGATTTTCCGCTGAAAAATTCGCGGTTGTCCCCGATACCTTCAAACAGTATTTGATACTCCAATTTTTGGGCAGAGGACTTTAATGCTAAAAGTGCCAGGAAAATCAAAACAAGTTTATTCATTTACTCTTTGTTTTACTTACTTTGTTATCCGTAAAATAATAGCAGACGATTCGTATATTTTGAGCGGAATAACCATGATGCAAATTAAGCATAAAACAATTTTCAGGATTGGCTTATTGCTGTTTTTTCTTACAAATCTTGTCACAGCCTGTTTTCTGGAACCCCACTACGACGAGAATTACTACTGGATTTATGCCCAGTTTTTAGATTGGGGCTACTTTGACCATCCGCCGATGGTAGGTTTTCTGATTTTTGCCGGGTTGAAGCTTCTGCCGGGTTATCTGGGCATGAGGCTTTTTTTTGTGCTGCTCTCTTCGCTCACATTTGTGCTCCTGTGGAAGCTGGTAAAAGTTTACCTGGATGATCCTCTCGTTTATTGGACCGCTGTTTTTGCTATTTGCTGTTTTATTCCTTACTCTTTTATGGCCGTTCCCGATGGGCCGCTGCTCTTTTTTACCGTCCTCTTTTTATGGGCGTACCGGCAGTTTTTGCAGCAAAATTCAGTGGGAATGGCTTTGCTGCTGGGCATAACGGCCGCAGCCATGGTCTATTCGAAATACCATGCCTTTTTGGTTTTTCTGTTTGTTTTTGTCTCCAACCTGCAGCTGATCCGGAACCGGAAGGTTTGGCTGGCTGCGGTCGTGGCGCTGGGGCTGTTGTTCCCCCATTTTTACTGGCAGTATACCAACGGGTTCCCTTCTTTCAAATATCACCTGGTCGATTCGCACCAAACCAGCTACAAGGTGTCGGTGACCTTTAGTTACCTGGTTAACCAGCTGGTGCTGACCGGCCCTCTGCTGGGCTGGTTTTTCCTTTTTGCCGCAGCAAAGGTTAAGACAGAAGGCCAGTTCGAAAAATCGCTGAAATATATTTTTGCCGGGGTTTTTATCTTCTTCTTTCTGGTGACTTTTGGCGGCGATATTGAGCCGCACTGGCCGCTGGTTGCCTATTTCCCGATGCTTATCCTGACAGCCAGGTATCTCCGGGAAAAACCTTCCTGGAAACCGGTTGTCGTTAAAGTGGGGAGCCTCACCTTTTTTCTTGCGCTGGTTGTGCGGGCGGTGGCGTTGATTTACGGCCCCACTGCTGAGGTCAAGCCGCTGGCGCGTTTCTTCAACAACCTCAGCGACAAAACTTCTATTTACCAGGCTGTCGGCGATTATCCCGTTGTTTTTCAGGATAATTACCGTTCGGCTTCGGCCTATGCCCATGCCAACAACAAAGCCCACGACACCTGGCTGATGGGAGCCGGTTTTTCGCGGTACACCCAATATGATCTTTTGCCGATGGAAGAACAGCTGCAAGGAAAAACCGTGGTGCTCGTAACCCGCGACAGCCTTTTGCTACCCGCCGACCGGATGAAAATCGCCGGCCGGAAAAATATCTGGTATGCCAAAAAAGTTGAAAACTTCCGTTCGTTCAACCTGCTGGAAGTTCGTGTTTCGCCCGACAGCGTCCTTTTTGACGGACAAAAAATTGAGGTTCGCGGGATGGAGCTGTACAATCCTTACCAGCGTCCGGTGGAGCTTTCGATCGATCCGCAGTTTCCGGCGCACGTGCAGTGTTATGTCCGTGGAAAAAAGCAGTGGGAACCGGTCGGATCGGTGACGTTGCAGCCGGTTGTGCTGGCTCCGGGCCAGACGACAGCCGCCGGAGCGGTTGAATTTGTGATTCCCAAGCATTGGCCGGCCGGAGAAAAGGATATCTTTATCGGAGTAAATAACGGCTTTTTCCTGCCCGTTCATTCGGGGATCGTAAAAACAATTCAAATTCAATAGCTTTGGGACTCTTCTGGAAATTTTTTAAGTTCTCGGTCGTCGGTTTTTCCGGACTTTTTGTTGACTTTGGCATCACCTTTTTGCTGAAAGAAAAGCTGAAAATCCCGAAATACGTGGCCAACGGCTGCGGCTTTGTAGTTGCCGCCACCAGTAACTACTTCCTCAACCGCTGGTGGACCTTTGAAAGTCACAATCCCCATGTCGAAAAAGAGTTTCTCTCCTTTTTCCTGATTTCGCTCATCGGCCTCGGCATCAACACCCTGATCATCTGGATACTGGTGAGCAAATTTAAATGGAATTTTTACCTCGGAAAACTGGCCGCCATCGTCGTTACTACCCTCTGGAATTTTGTAGCCAACCTGCTTATCACCTTTTCCGGAATTCTTTAAGTAGCATTACCGTCCAATCGCGTGGTTTATTCGCAGAGGAGATAGGTTTCGCGGCGCGGGTTTACAATCAGCACCGGCAGGCGTTCGGCTTTGCGGATGATCTTTTCTTCAGGAAGTCCCAGCAGCCGGTCGAGCCAGGTAACCGTTGAGCTGCCCAGCAGGATCAGCAGGTCGGCTCCCATTTGGAAAGCTGCTTCCAGCCCCTCTTCGTGTACCCTCAGACTGCTGCGCGACCCTTTGTAGATCTTGTGAGGGAGATTAAATTTCAGCATATGTTTTTTGAGCTGCTGCATGTGGCTGTTCACCTGCCTGCGGTACTCCTGGTGTTTGTCGTTGGCGGCAATGGCAACGGTTTCGGCCTGGTTGTACCGGCCGAAGTAGATGCACCACATCATGGCATCTTTGTTTTGCGGGCGCAGGTCAACCGGCAGTACAATTTTTCTGAAATAACTTTCCAAGGGTTGGGTTTCGTCGATAAAGAGAAACGGGACCGGGCTGAGGCGGAGTGGCCGGGCGAAAAAACGAAAAGAGGAGGCGGCGGCAACAAACAGCACCGCTTCCTGGTCGTTGGCCAGCATCAGCGGGATTTGCGTAGGTTTGTGGTTGCCGGACAGGATGCTGACCGGCAGCCGGGGATGTTCTTTTTGCACCGCCAGCCGGTAGTCGGCCAACTGCTGCCGGGCGGCTTCCGGCGTCATCTGCCGCTGGTCGCTGGCCAGGTAAAAGAGGCACAGCTCTTTTTTAAAAATCGACGCCAGCCTGACTCCGCACCCGATCAGGTTCGCATCGAAGCCGTTCAGCGACGTCATCACAACTATCTTTTGCAGTACTCGTTCACTCATCAGCAGGGATTTGCCCAAAACTAAACATTCCTGCCGTTCTTTGAAAGCGTTCCGGTCGATCTTTTGATGGAATAATATCAGCTTCGGCAGAGCGGAATTTGCTTATTTTTAGTGCGGATTAATCAGTAAAACGCATGATCAACGAGAAATTGATTCGCCCGGAAAGTATTGCGGTACTGGGGGCTTCGAACAATATCACCAAGCCTGGCGGCAAGCTGTTGAAAAACCTGATCGACAACCGGTATCCGGGGAGGCTTTATGCGGTAAATCCGCGCGAAACCGAAGTGCAGGGGCTGAAGTCGTTTGCCGCGGTAGCCGATCTTCCGGATGTTGACCTGGCGGTGCTGGCAATCCCGGCGCAGTTTTGTCCCGAAGCTGTTGAGGAGCTGGCCACCCGGAAAAATACCGGGGCATTCATTGTGGTCTCGGCCGGCTTCAGCGAAGCGGGCGAAACGGGGCGGCTGTGGGAACAGCAAATGGCGCAAACGGCCGACCGCGCCGGCGCTACGTTGATTGGCCCCAACTGCATCGGCATCATGACTCCTTATCACACCAGCGTTTTTACCACCCCCATTCCGCCGCTGTGGCCGCAGGGCTGCGATTTTATCTCCGGCTCGGGGGCTACCGCTGTTTTTATCATGGAGTCGGGGATTCCGAAAGGGTTGCGTTTTTCCAGCGTCTGGTCGGTGGGAAACAGCGCCCAGACCGGCGTGGAAGAGGTGCTGCAGTATTTCGACGAGAGTTACGATCCGGAGAGTAGTTCGAAGGTAAAACTGCTTTACCTGGAGACGATCCGCAACCCCGACAAGCTGCTGTTTCACGCCTCGTCGCTCATTCAAAAGGGGTGTAAAATTGCGGCCATCAAGGCGGGGAGCTCCTCGGCAGGGAGCCGGGCCGCCCAGTCGCACACCGGCGCCCTCACCAGTTCTGATGCCGCTGTGGAGGCGCTATTTCGCAAAGCCGGCATTGTGCGCTGCTACGGCCGCGAAGAGTTGGTGACCGTTGCCAATGTTTTTCTGTGCAAAGAGTTGAAAGGCAGCAAGCTGGCCATCATCACCCATGCCGGAGGGCCCGGGGTGATGCTTACCGATGCGCTGGAAGACGGCGGCCTGAAAATTCCGGCTATTCCCGATTCACCCGCCAAGCAGGCGTTGAAAGAGAAGTTGTTTACAGGATCGTCGGTCGAAAATCCCATTGATTTTCTGGCAACCGGAACGGCCGAACAGCTGGGCGCTATCATCGACAGCTGTGAAAAAGATTTCGATGTGGATGGGATGGCGGTGATTTTTGGCAGTTCCGGCCTTTTTCCCATCGGCGAGGTGTACCAGCTGCTCGACCGGAAGATGCACCTCTGCCGTAAGCCGATCTATCCGATCCTCCCGTCGGTGATGGAGGTGAGGGATGAGATCACCTATTTTTTGTCGCACGGAAATGTGAATTTTCCTGACGAAGTTTTGCTGGGACGGGCCCTGACCAAAGTGATGAATACGCCTCCGCCCTCGGAAGGACGCATTTTTCTGGACGGCGTGGATGTGCCCGAAATCCGGCGCATCATCGATGGTTGCGAGCCGGGATTTCAGCCGCCGGCGGTGATCCACCGGCTCTTTAAAGCTGCCGGCATTCCGGCTGTCAAAGAGATTGTCGTCCACACGGAAGAGGAGGCCCTGAAAGCTGCCCGGAAACTGGGATTTCCGCTGGTGATGAAGGTGGTGGGGCCTGTACACAAAACCGACGTGGGCGGCGTGATCCTCAATGTACGCAACGAAGAGAGTGTTTGCCAGGAGTTTCGCCAGCTGATGCAGATTGAAGACGCCCGGGCCGTGCTGCTGGCGCAGATGGCTTTCGGCACCGAGCTCTTTTTGGGCGCCAAATATGAGCCGACTTTTGGCCATGTGATTTTGTGCGGACTGGGCGGTATCTATGTCGAAGTGATGAAAGATGTCACCTCGGGGCTGGCTCCGCTCTCGCCCGACGAGGCTTTTTCCATGATCCGCAACCTGAAATCGTATAAAATCCTGGAAGGTTACCGGGGCAAAAGTGGTGTGGATATCCGGAAATTTGCCGAAATTATGGTGCGGCTCTCTACCCTGCTCCGTTTTGCCGTCGAAATTAAGGAGATGGACATCAATCCGCTGCTGGGCGCCGGCTCATCTATCCTGGCCGTCGATGCCCGCATCCGGATTGAAAAATAGACAAACTTTTCTAACAGAATAAAACAAACGTGATGCAACATATTGACCACGAACAGGAACGGTTTTATACCGCTATTGCCGGCCACTATTCGGCCATTTTTCCTTTTAATCCCCAGCAGGTGGCTTTTACGGTGTCGCAGGCCGGAAGCGTGGCCGGACGCCGGCTGCTCGACATTGGCTGCGCCACCGGCGAACTGGCTTTCGGACTGGCCGAGCAGGGTGCTACGGTTACGGCGATCGATCTGAACGGCGCATTGCTCGCCCGCGCGCAGCAACAGCGCAGTCATCCCCGCGTGGAGTACCTGCAGGCCAACATGCTGCATATTTCCCGGCTGTTTGGGCGGGCTGCCTTCGACGGGGTTACCTGCTACGGCAACACGCTGGTCCACCTGCCCGACCCGATGCACATCGGCAGCTTTTTCAACGAGGTTTTTGCCGTTCTGAAACCCGGCGGAGCGCTACTGCTGCAAATCCTGAATTACGACTACATTTTGAACGAAAAGCTTGAAGAGCTTCCGTCGATCGACAACGACGAAATTATTTTTACCCGGAGATACCGTTTTTCGGCCGGCAGTCCGGAAATCCGGTTTGTTACGCGGCTGCTGGTGAAAGCAACCGGCGAAACGCTCGAAAACGAAACTTCGCTCTTCGGGCTGGGCAGCGCCGCGCTGACCTCGCTGCTGCACGACGCCGGCTTTGAAAAGATTACGCTTTTTGCCGGCTTCAACGCCGCTCCGTTTGGCGGCAAACACCTGCCCCTGGTGGCGGCCTGCCGGCGACCTGAATGACTGCCGCTCCCCAATGATCCGGCTAACCTCCCTCAACCGGCTGACATTTAGATGAATTCTGCCCGGTGAAAAACTTTTTCGGCACAGCGTGATTTTATAGCTGTTTTTGTTGAATTTTTGTAGGATTGCCGAATTATTGGGAGTACCATTCAAATCGAGGAAACTTAGTGTAAGTTTGCGGACAAAACAGTTATTGGCCCGGTCATGAAAACACGATCGCTCAAAAAATTCATTTACTTATCGATTGGCGCTGCCCTTCTGACAATCGTTTTAAAGTTTTTTGCCTGGTATCTAACGGGTTCGGTGGGGTTATTCTCGGATGCCCTGGAGTCGTGTGTTAATCTGGTTGCGGCCGTTATTGCCTTGATCATGCTCACCATTGCCGAGAAGCCTGCTGACGAGAAACATCCGTATGGACATACCAAGGCGGAATATTTTTCCAGCGCCATTGAAGGGGGAATGATTGTGGTGGCTGCTTTTAGTATTATCTGGTCGGCAGTTCCGCGAATTATCCAGCCTCAACCGCTTGAAAACATTGAAGCCGGGTTGCTGGTTTCGGTTGGGGCTTCCCTGATAAATCTGGCCGTTGCCCTGGTGCTGATAAAAAATGGGAAGAAAAACAACTCGATCACCCTGGATGCGGATGGCAAACATTTACTGACGGATGTGTACACCTCCGGCGGGGTTTTGGTGGGCATCGGATTGGTTAAGCTTTCCGGATGGCAGGTGCTCGACGGCATTGTGGCGGTCGGCGTTGCGCTGAATATCCTCTGGACAGGTTATAAACTGGTGCATCGTTCAGCATCGGGGTTGCTCGATATGAGCCTGCCGGAAGCCGATTTAACCCAAATAATGACGGTGCTGGATTCTTTGAAGTCACAGGATATTGAGCATCATTCGCTTATGACACGACAGGCCGGCCAGCGGAAGTTTGTCGCCTTTCATTTGCTGCTGCCCGGACATTGGACTATTCAGCATGGTCATGATGAGGCTGAAAAAATAGAGAAAGAGATTCGTGACCTTTTTGAAGCGCCAATTACGGTCTTTACCCATCTTGAACCCAAAGAAGATCCTGTCTCCATGCATGATATCGGCCTGGACCGGCTGGAACATTAACCCACCAAAGTGTGGAATTAAAGAAAACGGTTGTTTTACCTCTCACGGTTCCAGCTATTCATGGAGGGGAGGTCAGGATTCAGGGCAAACGTTTTTCCACTCACCTGCGGTTCGTCGCGAAATTCTTCACCACCTGGCGGCTGTTTTCGTTCGGCACAAATTTCAGGATTGATCCGGCGGAACGGTTGGATAAAGTACCTGCCGGAATCGGCTTTACCATTGGGTCGTAACCCGGCGTTACGGTTTAATCACTTTTGATAAGGCCATCGGGATTTGCAGCAAATCGTAGTCGTGTTCGTAAATCAGATAGCGGTTGCCCCACGAGGAGACAAACTTCTCTTTATACTCCCTCAGCCCTTTGTAATGGGCAAATCCCCTGATCTTTTCGTAGGCAAACTTCATCGATTTTTCCGGAAAATTATGTGGATCGTCAATGCCCGACAGGGGGGCAAACCCCATGTTGACGGAAGAATATCCCTGTTTGCGCAGGTAGTTAAACATTTCGACCAGAATAAAATCCATGATTCCATTGGGGGCGTCTGCTGTTTTGCGGATCAGGTCGTAGGTGGCTTCCCCTTTGACATAGTCGGGGATGATATTCAGGAAAGCAATTATCTTTTCTTCATCATTTTCGACCGTGATAAGGGTTTGCTGTTTCAGCTCCTGCCACACAAACATTCCCTGCGAGAAGACAATCTCACTTCTGCCCGTACTGTTCAGCCATTCATCCGAAACCGATTTGACTTTCTGCAACAAACCATCTTTAACCGGAGGATGATGAACGGTGGCTTTGTAACCTCCCGCACTGATTTTCGAAACGGCATTGCGAATCGATTTGCGGGTTTTCCCTTCGATCGAGAAGCTGTTCAGATCGACAATCCCTTCCTGGCCGATAAAAAGCGATTTTTTCCCCAACGCTTTATAAACCGGCAAAGAGGCTTCGGGAACCCGATAAAAAATGCTTTTCATTCCGGCGTTGAAACAAAATTTATCGAACAGTTTCAGGCATTTGGTCATCTCCTCCACACTGGCCGCAACCGGATTTTCGAGGACGACGGCAAAATTGCCGGAAACCCGGTAGCCAATAAAAGCGTCGAGATTTTCTTGCCCGAAAATCATCTTGTCGGGGTAAGTTTTGAAATAATCGAGCGCCGACTGCCCGTATTTCTCCATCAGCTGATTCGATCGTTCCGGTTTGACCGCGGTAGCCCCTTCTTTGAAAATGTAGGGCCGAATCAACGGGTAGGTGAGAAATGAGATGGTTGCGAATCCGCTAAGGTTGATTGAGAGGATAAAGTCGCGGGCAAACTTGTTGGTTGCCACCAAATCGGGACTGGTATAAAAGAAATAGTTTTGCAGCGTGTATTGTAACGATTGCCAGAGGTTAAAGTCGATGTCAAAGTGTTTTTTGTCCAAAAAATAAAAGCCGGCCACGCCATACATTAACACCGCCAGCATACTTAAAACAGCCGTTCGGATGCCGAAAGTTCGCAGCCCGGGGTTGTTCTTTACATAGTAATCTTTCCGGGTTGCAATCAGCACGGCTACCACCACCACCGCGACCAGCGCCTCTTCGTAGTCGCCGGCCTTGGTCAGGTTGCCCACGGCGGATATGATACTTAAAAAGAGGGCAAACCACCAGGTTGATTTTAGCCCTTTCAGCATAAACGAGGCAGTGACCAGCAGGAAAAGTCCCAGTACAAAGACAAAATAGTTGGATGCCGAAATAATTCCGGTCGGGATAAACTCTTTCAGCCAGGCCACCCGTTCAGAAATGGCCGGGGTTAAAACGGAAATGATATTGACAATCCCCAGGGTAAACAGCAGGATGGCCGGAACTACTCTCATCAGCAGCTTGTTGATCCTGAGCATAAAAGTGGTCAGACCCGCCAGAAGGGGCAGCCAAAATTCGAAGAAGCGGTAGAGGAATGTTGCGGCAACAGCTTCGACATGGCTGTACCCATAGCGTATCAGGATAAAAGCCATCGAAACTTCGATGGCGCCAAACCCCCGAAGGAAGGGGGAAACAATCAGAAAGATGACAGATACCACGTAGGCGGTCATGGCTGCCACCCACGAAGGGGCGAAACCAAGGGCAGACATGGCGATGAAAAGATGGATTATCCCGGTCAGTTCGATAACAAACGAGTAGAAAACCGTAAGCAAAAACTGTTTTTTACTGACATTGCTGATCTCGAACTCCTCGAAAAGCACTTCGGCAGCTGGAAAGGTTTTAACCACCCACCGGAAAAGCCGGTTTTGGGTAACCAGCGAACGATACAGATAAAAAAGCAGCAGGATAAGCAGCAACAATGAAATCAGTCCGGCCCACTCACCAGCTCCGAGCGATCTGTCGGCAATGGCAAAAAGAAAAATCGGGACCGCAACAATCACCACTGATAATATGCCCACAAAGCCGTAAATAACGGAAGCAGCGTAGATTTGGTTCTTGTTAACCCCTTTTTTTTCGATCTCCTGATTAAAAAAGGCCAGCGAACTTACCCCGCCGGCAGGGATAAAAACGCTGATAAAGTTGCGTTTCAAAAAAAGGACAACCGCATCGCGAAAGCTGATTTTACTCCCTACCGAGCAGAACGAAGCGACATACATTTGTGCCTGAAGAGCAATGTAGAGCAGCGTTACCCCCATCCCCAGCATGATCCATGGCCACCGGGAGGCGCCTAACGATTGTTTGACATTAACCAGCTCGGTCTGTTCGTGGGCCAGAAACCAAATCCCTAAGATGATGAAGAAAAGGGTAACGATGGCCTGTCCGATCAGTTTTCCGTTCTCCGTCAGATTTTGAAAACCCCGCTTGCGCCAGCCTGTAAGTTTTTTCCAAGCGCCTTGTATGAAAGCTTTTACAGATGCCATGCTGATGATATTGGAACCGCTATTCAAATGTATAAAAAGAACAAAAGTGGAGCTAAAATAGTGAAACCGTTTTTAGGAAGCTTTTGAGTGAAAACAGAAAATATCTTCCCCAAATTCGGCTCCCGATTCATCGTTTATCCAATGAGGACCGGCGGGCTGAAGAGATGATCATGAAGTGGATCGTTTCGGTCAGAAAGAGGGGGTAAATTCCGGCAACTAACAACAACGGCAAGACTGGATCAATCCTTTCGCTTATTTCCGGTCAAAAAAAATCAGGTAACGAACCGTCTCTTCCGGCCAGTGAGCCTGCGGTTTATTATCTGATTTTTGGCAACCTGAGCAGCCGGAAATCACAGCCGGCGGTCGGTTATTTGTTTCTCAGCGCCTTGGCCTGCTCGTGCAGCGCAACATCCTCTTCCGTCAGCGGTTTAATTTCGATGTTGTGCGAGGTGGGGCGGGTCTGTTCGTCCACATAGATGAAGGTGATAAACCCACTCACCAGCGGTTCGTCGCCTTCGTCCTTCACCACCTGGATATACGAAATCAGGCTGCTTCTTCCGGCATAGACGATTTTCGACACAAATTTCAGGATTTGTCCGGCGGCAACCGGTTTGGTGAAGTACATGCCGTGGATTTTCAGGCAAACGATCCCTTTGGGATTGACCAGCTTGGCTGCCGAGATAAATCCCGATTCCACAAACCACTTCGCCGTCCGGCCGGCAAATAAAGTTCCGTGATGGTTTAAATCTTCACTCTTCACGAGCCGGGTGGTGTAGACCACTTTGGGCTCAACAATCTTCTTTTCCATTCTGATGCTGTTAATGTTTTGTAACCAAACAAACAAAGATACCGGATTTCGGAGCGGGGAGGGGCCTCGCGGGCATTAAGAAAATGTTAGGTTTGGGCGCAGTGGCTGAAAAACAGGGAAATCGGACCGCCGGTGCAGGCTGGGTGAGGAGCAAAAGTTTACCGGAGACCCGCCGCGCCGGCTACTTCCCGGCCTTCCTGCTACCTTGGGTTTAGTGCCTTCCAACCGGCTGAAATTTTGATGGATTCTCTCCGGGAAACGGTTGTTTTATCCAATCCCGTTTTGTAATTTGGAGCCAAAACTAAACCAGACGAACATGGCAATTCAATTGCATCGACCGCCCGACCACGACAGTCTTCCTAAAATATCTTCCGAAATAAGTAGTTGTAGGTATTTGTAAATTGGTGAGTTATATGTATGAATGAATTAGCGGCAAGCTTAAAAAAGAAATAGAATGGAAGTACAACTAAAAGGCGGAATTTTAATTATTGGTTCATTGATTTGGGACCCATCTCCAATTAGGGTAAAATGGAGAGAAGAATTTTTAGATAACATTGACAACATAATTGATGTGCCAGCACCAATTAGATACGGAAGAATTTCAAGAAAAAGAAATTGTACATATACGATGGTGTTTTCGCATGATTGTTTAAGTCCAGGTAAATTAGGAATTGCCAAATTCATTGGATTTAAAAATAATCCCCTAACATTAGATGATATTTTGCTTCAAAGCAAAGAATTAATAAAAGCAGAAACAGATCAAACGGAAGTTAGATTCAAAACTTTCAACTGGAAATGGGGCGCATTAGGATTATGTATCAATCCAAATAAAGAGAAAGGAAAAAATGAAGAAATTAAGTATCTAAAAGTTAGATGGGCTGAGAACTACGGGAAGCAAAAACCTTTAATTCCGTCCGACTTTGTTGTTGGAGAAGAAGAGGAAATTATTAGTGAAACTGGAATACTCGACATACCATGGTCTGACAATCTAAATGAATTTGACTTCTTTATTTCTACTATAGTAAAACCCGAAATTAAAGAATATCCCAATGCCTATAAAATTGCAGAAAAGATGATTGTAAATGAGAGTGACGAATACTTTATGAAAAACAAGTCATATTCGATAAAAACTTTTCAAGATGACGAAATAATATTAGAATTGGAAAAATTTAAAGCCAGTCGTTAATAAATTATATATGGCAGTAATTTTTATATCAAAGTCTTTGACGAAAACAATTTGACTGACTTAAATCAAAAGATTGCTGAGACAAATACCGAATTAGTCAAGCAAAATGAATTTATGCCCAAATGGTATGAATTGAGGGCAACAAAAAACTCAAAGGGAGATGCTTTAAAAATGGCAAACTACTTCTATGAAACAGGATTTTTTGAATGTAGTGAACCCGGAATATCCCTATATCCGGTGGAATAAAAAACGAACCACCAAGCCCCACCGTTGGTAGGCATTTGAGCAAGAATACAACACTTAACATAGGGAACTTATAAAAATTAAAAAATGATGAAAAAATTACTTTTAGTAGCAGCAACAATTTTCTCAGCTTTTAATCTTTTTTCCCAAACGGACCATGGAAAGCTTATCCTGTCAGTTGATGGAAGCTATGTAAAATCAACGACAGAAAATGGTGTAACCCAAAATCAACATGTTACACAAGGCCACTATTTAGATGTTGGAGCTTCGGTGGGATATTTTATAACCAATCGATTTGTGGCAGGTTTGGGACTGGATTATAACAGGGGAAAAGAAGACAGAGCTAATAATTTAATGATTAACAGATATTTCCAGGCTGAAAGAGTAAACCTTAAATCCAACGTTCTTTTGCCCAATGTTTTTTTAGGGTATTATCATCCGATTGCCAACAGATTATATTTCAACACCAATCTGAAATTTGGTTACGGAAAAGCAAAGTCTGAGTATGAAACCTTTAGGATGGGTAATGTCTTTTATCCGTCTGGAACAGCGATTGAATTAGCAGATGATTATTCTTCCTCGTATGCCATGAGCCAGTTCGGAAATGCAAAGGTTGATTTGTTTCGTGTAGATATTCTTCCAGAATTAACTTATTTTATCTCTGCCCGATTTGGTTTTTATCTTGGCTTGGGTGGTGTAAGCTATTCTTTACTTGACTGGAATACCGATAATTCTGATTGGACAATAAACTTTAATCCAACATATTGGAAACTTGGAGTTAAAATAAAAATGATGAATTAGGCATTTAATGAATCCCAAAGGATGCCGGAGGCATCGAATGTTTATAGAAAAATTGGGGTGATGTTTGTTCGACCCCAGCCGGGGTCGAATATCTATCGCTTTTGAAATAGCTACAAACCTGTAAACCCGCTGGGTTTATAAAAAAATGGCTCATATTTACTAAATGCCTAATTCTGTAAAAATATAAAATGCCTGCTGACACAGTGCATAGGGCAAAACGGTTTCGACGGTATGCGCGGGGCGGATTCTCACTGGATCTTTTTTGATGTTCCGACAGGGATTCGCCCGTAACCGGCTGCTTTTTACACCGCCAGCCGTTGTACACCGGTAGTTTTACCTCTCTGAGGAGAGTTTACACCAATAAAGGTATGCCAAACAGTTACAAAGATTTTGAAGAATACCAGCGTAACTTTCCGGCCCCGATCCGGGAGTTGCTCGGGCAGGTACGGGAGGCGGTCAGGCGGGCTGCTCCCGGCGCCACCGAGGGGATCAGTTACGGGATGCCGGCGTTTAAGCTGAACGGAAAGCCGCTGGTCTATTTCGCCGCTTTCAAAAACCATATCGGGTTTTACGCCACGCCAACCGGACACCGCGAATTTGCAGCAGAACTTGCGGCGTACAAACAGGGGAAAGGTTCGGTGCAGTTTCCGCTCGACCGTCCCATTCCGCTGGCGTTGATTGAACGGATTACCCGTTTCCGGGTGTGCGAAAACCTGCTCGCCGCCTCCGCCGCGAAGAATCGGAAAGCTGGTCCGGCTTGACGGAGCAAGTTGTTGATTTTGCTCTTCTTATCGCTATAGATTCTGTTATTTTCATTTTCCCGACACGAAAAAAGGCTTCCGAAAGAACGTTTTTTTGCCCCAACAGGAGGAACCAGCCGATTTTGCCGGTTGTGTTTTCCGAAACTTTCTGAACATTTATTAACTTGCCGATCCGGCCCGGCCGGGCGCAGGAGGCGTTGACTGTTGTGTCCGGAAGCCGACATCAGAGTATTAATCAACTAATTGTCAAATAAAAAAACCTATGAGTCCGAAAGAATCACCACGCCGGCTGTTTTTGAAACAGGCACTGGCGTTGTCCGCTGTTACGGTAGCTCCCACCATTCTCACCAAAGTTGCATCGGGAATTACGCTTCCCACCACCTCGCTGGCCAGCGCCAACGAACGGGTGAACCTGGCCTGCTGCGGCATTGGTAACCGTGGCGCCGAAATCATCAACGCCCTGTACAATACCGGTCTGGCCAACATTGTCGCCCTGTGCGATACCGACATGGGCGCACCGCACACCCTGAAAATTCTGGAGAAATTCCCCGATGTTCCGCGTTTTCAGGATTTCAGGGAGATGTTCGACAAAATGGGCAGCCAGATCGATGCCGTGTCGGTAGGTGTTCCCGACCATTCGCATTTCCCGATCACGATGCTGGCCATGAGCCTGGGCAAACACGTGTATGTGGAAAAACCGATGGCCCGCACCTTTAACGAGATCGAGCTGATGATGAAAGCCGAGAAAAAGTATAAGGTAGCCGCGCAAATGGGGAACCAGGGCCACTCGGATGCCAACTACTTCCAGTTTAAAGCCTGGGTAGAAGCCGGCATTATCAAAGATGTGACGGCCATCACCGCCCACATGAACTCGGCACGCCGCTGGCACGGATGGGATACCGGCATCACCCGCTTCCCCGACGGGCAGCCCGTTCCCGGAACGCTTGACTGGGACACCTGGCTGGGCGTGGTGCACCACCACGATTACCACAAAGACTTTATCAACGGACAGTGGCGCTGCTGGTACGACTTCGGGCTGGGCGCACTGGGCGACTGGGGCGCTCACATCATCGACACCGCCCACGAATTCCTCAACCTGGGATTGCCTTACGAAGTGAGCCCCGTCAAACTGGAAGGGCACAACCCCTTCTTCTTCCCGCAATCCTCCACGCTGTCGTTTAAATTTCCGAAACGCGGAAAGATGCCGCCGGTCGAAATTACCTGGTATGATGGTGTGAACAACATTCCGCAGGTGCCCGAAGGTTACGGCGTTTCCGAACTCGACCCGAATATCCCGCCGACCAGCACCGGCAAGATCCAGCCGGCCAAACTCAACCCCGGCAAGATCATCTACAGCAAAGAGCTGACTTTCAAAGGCGGCTCACACGGCAGCACCCTGTCGATTATTCCGGAAGAAAAAGCAAAAGAGATGGCGGGGAAACTTCCCGAAGTTCCGAAAAGCCCGTCGAACCACTTCAAAAACTTCCTGCAGGCTTGTAAAGGGCTCGAAAAATGCCGCTCGTCGTTTGAGGTGGCCGGCCCGCTCAGCCAGGTCTTTACCTTGGGAGTGATGGCCCAGCGGCTCAATACCAAGCTGGAAATCAACCGGAAAACCAAGCAGATCACCAACAACAAAATGGCCAACGAAATGCTGGTGGGACTTCCGCCGCGCAAAGGTTGGGAACAATATTACAAACTCTGATAGCAGGAGTTTGGGGTATGACGTTACAAGTTGCCCGCAGCCGAAAGGTTACGGGCAATTTTTTTCTGCGGAAACGGGCGCCTGAAGCGGCGTCCGGCCACTGTCGGCCGGCGGGAAATGATTATTGAAAGCAGCCTGCCCAAACGCGCTTTATGTCGATTCTATCACTATCTTTCGGTGTTTTTTTTGACAAACTTATGAAAACGGTAATCAAGGTTGTTTCGACCAAAGCTGACCTGCGGAAATTTATCTACCTCCCTGCCCGGATCCACCGGGATCATGCCAACTGGGTGCCTCCGATCTATTTGGACGATTGGGAATATTTCAACCCGAAAAAGAACCGGTCGTTTGCCTTTTGCGACACCGTGCTTTTGCTGGCTTTCCAAGGCAGGGAAGCGGTGGGGCGGGTGATGGGGATCATTCACCGCACCTACAACGAGCGGCACAACGAGCCGCATGCCCGTTTTGCCTGGCTCGAAACCGGTAACGACCCGGAAGTGTACGGTGCACTGCTGGGAGCCGTGGAAAACTGGGCACGCGAAAAGGGAATGACCCACCTGGTGGGGCCGCTGGGGTTTTCGGATAAAGACCCGCAGGGACTGCTCATCGAAGGGTATGAACAGCCGGTGGTGCTGGCTTCCAACTGCAATTTTCCCTTTCTGGTGGAGCTGACCGAACAGTACGGTTTCCGCAAGAAAGTTGACCTGGTGGTTTACCAGATTCCGGTACCCGAGGTACTTCCGCCCATTTACCAGAAGATCAACCAGCGTTATCTGTCCCGCGAAACCGACCTGCAGGTTCTCGAATTTACGTCCCGCCGAAAGGTGAAACCCTACATCTATCCGGTCCTCAACCTGGTCAACGAAACCTTTTCGGGCATCTACGGCTTTATTCCTTACACCGAAAAAGAGATGGACGAGATGGCCAACCGCTATCTGTACCTGATCGATCCACGTTATATCAAGATTGTGGTGAACGGCAGTCACGAGGTGGTGGCGTTCATCATCGGGATGTCGGACATCAGCAGCGGCATCCGGCAGGCCAAAGGCAGGCTGCTGCCATTTGGGTTTTTGCACCTGTTGCGGGCTGCCCGCCGCAGCAAACAGCTCAACCTGCTGCTGGGCGCTATCCGGCCCGACTACCAGGGGCGGGGTGTCGATGTGCTGATGGGAACCCGCATGATCGAGTCGGCACGGCTCACCGGCAAAACCACGCTCGATTCGCACCTCGAACTGGAAAGCAACACCAAAGTGAGGGCCGAAATGGAACGGATGGGCGGCAGGGTTTACAAACGTTTCCGCATTTTTGAAAAGGAGTTGTAAAAATCACGTTGCCGGTTGGTTTTTTAAACAGCCCGGCCCCGCATGCCAGCAGCCGTCTTCCGCGAACACCGGCTTGGGAAATGAAAACGTTTCGGCGCTCTTTTCATCCGGTCGGTTGAGCCATTTGGAGAGAAAATATTTAAAGAGGATAAACTTGTCAGAGGGACTGCAGCGATGCGGTCTCTTTGTCATTGAAGGCCGGGGGTGCCTGTTTGCCTGACTTTTCTGCAAAAAACAAAAGGGCAGCCTGCTTGTTTGAAAGATCGGACAGGTTACCTGTCACAAAACATCATCTTGAAATTCCGGGTATGAAAAAAGAGAGAGCTGCCAATGCGCTGATCCGTGAATCGTCGCCTTACCTGCTGCAACACGCCCACAATCCGGTGAACTGGCTGCCGTGGGGAGATGCTGCACTTGAAGCAGCCCGGCGGCAGAACAAACTGTTGCTGGTCAGCATCGGATATGCCGCCTGCCACTGGTGCCACGTGATGGAGCGCGAATGTTTTGAGGATGAACAGGTGGCCGCGGTGATGAACGAAGGGTATGTCTGTGTGAAGGTGGACCGGGAAGAGCGCCCCGATGTGGACCACTTTTTTATGACCGCCGTGCAGCTGACCGGCGTGCAGGGCGGCTGGCCGCTCAACTGTATTGCCCTTCCCGACGGCCGGCCGGTGTGGGGAGGCACCTACTTCCCAAAGGAGAGCTGGATTGAGGCGCTGCTGGAAGTTAACCGGAGTTTCAGCGCCAGTCCTGCCCAGGTGCTGCTGCATGCCGAAAACCTGGCCCGCGGCATCCGCCAGGCTTCGCTGCCGGTGAGCTCCGCACAGCACCTCCCGGTTAACCCGGCGCTGATCGACCGGGCGGTGGAGAACTGGAAGCTGTCGTTTGATACCCGGCATGGCGGCCGGAAGGGACGTCCCAAATTCCCGATGCCGGTTAGCCTGCAGTTTTTGCTTCATTATGGCGTGCTGCGCAACGATGTACAAATCTCCGGACAGGTAAAGCTGACGCTCGAAAAGATGGCGATGGGCGGGATATACGACCAGGCCGGCGGCGGGTTTGCCCGCTATTCGGTCGATGAATACTGGAAAGTTCCCCATTTTGAAAAAATGCTTTACGACAACGGACAGCTGCTCAGTGTGTATGCGCAGGCGTACCAGGTGTGGGATTCCCCGCTTTTTCGTTCGGTAGTGGAGGAGACGGTCGGTTTTCTGGAACGCGAAATGCTGCACCCGTCGGGCGCCTTTTTTTCGTCGCTCGATGCCGACAGCGAAGGGGAAGAGGGGCGCTTTTATGTCTGGCAAAAAGAGGAGCTTGCCGAAACGCTGGGCGGTGATTTTGAGCTGTTTGGCGATTATTTTAACGTGAATGAAACCGGGTATTGGGAAGCGGGAAATTACATTCTGATACGGTCGGAACCGGATGAGGTTTTTGCGCAAAAACACAACCTGCCGCTGCCGGTACTGGCCGCGAAGATCGCCCGCTGGAAATCGTTGTTGTTGGCCCGGCGATCGCTGCGGGTTCGTCCGGCGCTCGATGATAAAATCCTCACCTCGTGGAATGCGCTGGTTTTAAGCGGTCTTTGCGAGGCATTCCGGGCTACCGGAGAACCCCGTTTTCGCGAACTGGCCATCCGCAACGCCCTCTTTCTCCACCAACAGGTGAGCTCCTCCGATGGAACCGTTTTTCATACCTGGAAAGCGGGAAAGGCTTCCGTGACCGGTTTCCTGGAAGATTATGCGCTGACAGCCCGGGCTTTCCTGGCGCTGTTTGAAATTACCGGAGAGGAGGAGTGGGCGTTTCGGGCTTTGCACCTGACTGAAAATGCCATTGAAAAATTCTGGGAGGAGGAAGCCGGCCTTTTCTATTTTTCAGAAAAAGGGAACAACACGGTTATCACCAACCATTTTCAACTTGACGACAATGTGTTGCCGGCCTCCAATTCGGTGATGGCGCAAAATCTTTTCCGGCACTATCTGCTGTTTGGCAATTCCGGATATTTGCAGAAAGTTCACCGGATGGTGCAGGCTGCCGGGCGCTTATTTGCTGACTACCCGGCGGCGTATGCCAACTGGGGAAGTGTGATGCTTAACCTGACTGAACCGTATTTCGAAGTGGCTGTGTGCGGCGAAAACGCGTTGAAGCTTGCTGCCAGCATGCAGCGCAGCTATTTGCCGCAGCTGCTGTGGGCCCCCGCCCAAAACAAAAGCCGGCTTCCGTTACTCGAAAACCGGCTCGTAAAAGGGAAAACTCTTATTTATACTTGTCG
This sequence comes from Prolixibacteraceae bacterium, assembly GCA_029975525.1. Lineage (GTDB taxonomy): Bacteria > Bacteroidota > Bacteroidia > Bacteroidales > Prolixibacteraceae > UBA1413. The sequence continues at coordinate 27,985 of JARKOX010000087.1, forward strand.
CGAAGGCATTTGTCAATTGCCGGTGGAAACCGCTGCCGAAGCGATGGCGCTGATTCAGGGCAGCCAATAAGCTGCCGCCTTACAGGTTGACATATTTCAGAAATTCGTCGCGTGTGGCGCGGTCGATAAACTTTCCGGAATATTCGGCGGTAACCGTACTGCTGGTGTCGTCCTGGATGCCCCGGCACGAAACACACAGGTGTTTGGCGTCGATCAGCACGGCAACATCTTCGGTTTTGAGCACCTTTTTCAGCTCACTGGCAATCTGGACCGTCAGCCGCTCCTGCACCTGCGGGCGCCGCGCAAAATAGTCCACAATGCGGTTGATTTTCGACAGGCCGATCACCTGTCCGCTCGAGATGTAGGCCACGTGCGCCTTCCCGATGATCGGCAGAAAATGGTGTTCGCAAAACGACTGAACCGTAATATCTTTCTCCACCAGCATTTCGTTGTATCTGAATTTGTTTTCAAAGACCGAAATGTGGGGTTTGTTTTCCGGATTGAGGCCGTAAAAAATCTCCCTGACAAACATTTTGGCTACCCGGTGCGGGGTGCCGCGCAAACTGTCGTCGGTGAGGTCCAGACCGAGTGTTTCCAGTATTTCGCGGAACTTTTCACTGATGATCTCCATCTTCTGGTTGTCGGTCAGCTCGAAGGCATCTTTTCGCAGGGGTGTTTCAATCGAAGTAGCGATGTGGTGATCGCCCATTGCGTCAAATCCGTCGGCTTCTCCGGCTTCCGGGTGGCGCCTGCCGTTAACTTTCCCGTTCCCGTTCAGGCTTTTGAAAATTACCTCTTCCTTCATCTCTGTGCTTTTAAAAATTGTTTATTGACCCAATGCCCTGGCAGAGTTTTTATTGAAATCGGCCGGATAGAAAATTTCCTGGTCGTGTCGGGCGTTTTCGCCTGCCTGAATATCTTCCCTGCGGTTCATTTCATCTTTCTCGTTTAATGGCGTGTAATAAAACAGACTATTTTGTCTTTTGTTTATGGTTTTAAAATATTTTTATAAACAAAAAAGGATGTTTTTGTTTTATTTCTTTGAAAATAAGTTGTTTGGTGATTTTCAGGAAGCAGCCAACAACCAGGAGAAACTTCAGGACAATCAGTGGGTAAAGTTCCAGTTCTGTGTTGTTGAACATTTCGGGAAGAAAACAATGGCGGAGAGTTTTCCGGGGAGCTGCCGCCCCTGTGCTGATGCTGTCCTTGCCCCGAAACATGTTGGGGACCTGACCGGCTATTTGTATTTTCCCTGTCTGAAACGATGAAATGAGCATGATTGTTCTAAACACAAAATAGTAATGAAAATATTTTCATGCGAATTCCATCTCGTTGCTAAACTGGTTTGAAATAATTCACTGATTACGAGAGTTATAGAAATAAGATTGTAAATTTATACGAATGAAAAGTAACGTAACATGAAACAAACTACCATCCTAGCTATCCTGCTGTCCCTCACTTTTGTGCTGCGGGGACAGGAAAACTACCAGCCCTCACCAGAAAACCTGAAAGCCCGGGAGTGGTTTCAGGATGCCAAATTTGGCCTCTTCATCCATTGGGGCGTTTACTCCGTGTTGGGCGACGGGGAGTGGGTGATGCACCAGCAGCAATTTGACAAAAAGAGTTACGAAAAACTTCCGGCCTTTTTTAACCCGATCAGTTTTGATGCGGCCGAGTGGGTTAAAATGGCCAAAGAGGCCGGCATGAAGTACATCACCATCACCAGCAAGCACCACGACGGGTTTTGCATGTGGGACACCAAACTGACCGACTGGAACATTGTCCAACGCACACCCTACGGAAAAGATGTGCTGAAACAGCTGGCCGACGAGTGCCACAAAGCGGGAATCCGGCTCTTTTTCTACCACTCGCACCTCGACTGGTACCAGGAAAATTACTATCCGCGTGGCGGAACCGGCGGCGCCTCCGGGCGTCCCGACAAAGGGAACTGGTATGCCTACCTCGACTACATGGATGCGCAGCTGACCGAACTGCTTACCAATTACGGCGAAATTGCCGGCATCTGGTTCGATGGCTGGTGGGACCGGAAAGATGCCGACTGGCGGCTCGATAAAACCTACAGCCTGATCCACCGGTTGCAGCCGGCGGCCCTCGTGGGAAACAACCATCACCAGGCGCCCAAACCCGGCGAAGACTTCCAGATGTTTGAAAAAGACCTGCCCGGCCAAAACACCACCGGCTTCAGCGGCGAATCCAAGGTTGGCGCGCTGCCCCTCGAAACCTGCGAAACCATGAACGGATCGTGGGGATTTAACATCCGCGATAAAAACTACAAAACTCCCCGCCAGCTCATTCAGTACCTGGTAAAAGCTTCCGGCTACGGCGCCAACTTTTTACTCAACACCGGCCCGATGCCCAACGGAAAAATTCAGCCCGAAAATGTGGCGACCCTCAAAGAGATGGGGAAGTGGCTGGAGAAATATGGCGAAACGGTTTACGGAACCCGCAAAGGACCGGTTGAACCGGCCGACTGGGGCGTGACCACCCACAAAGGCAACAAAATTTACATTCACCTGCTGAATTTGAAAGGTGAAAATCTGCTGATCCCGGCGCTGCCTTCCAAAATCAAATCGGCCGTTTATTTCGACGGGGGAGAAAAGGTCAGATACCGGGAGACCGAGTACGGCCTCTTGCTCCATATTCCGCAAAACAAACAAGATGCGGTTGATACAATTCTGACAATTGAAGTTTGATATAATTGTTTGAAATCAGTGTGAAAGGGCCGTTCTGCAAAGAGCGGCTTTTTTATTCCCCCCCGCAAATTATCCCGCCCAACGCGGTCGGCCGGCGACATGGGTATGTTTTAAAGTAGGTTAAGGAAAAATACGAAGCAGCCCTGCAACTTTTGCCCTTGTTCTACTGTTAATGAAGAGGCTGAAAAACCAATTACATTTTATAAAAACTGAAGATCATGTTTGATTTGAACCTTATCCGGAAAGTATATGCCGAATTGCCGCAACGGGTACAGCTGGCGCGGAAAATGCTCAACCGCCCGATGACCTATGCGGAAAAAATCCTCTACGCCCACCTTTTCGATTTTGCAGAGCTCAAACCGTATGAACGGGGAAAATCGTATGTCGATTTTGCCCCCGACCGGGTAGCCATGCAGGACGCAACCGCCCAGATGGCGTTGCTTCAGTTTATGAATGCCGGGAAAAAGAAAACAGCAGTCCCGTCCACCGTCCACTGCGACCACCTTATCCTGGCCCATGTGAACGGCAAAGCCGACCTGGGCGTGGCGCTCGACAGCAACCGCGAAGTGTTTGGTTTTCTCGAATCGGTTTCCAACAAATATGGCATCGGTTTCTGGAAACCGGGTGCCGGGATCATCCACCAGGTGATCCTTGAAAATTATGCCTTCCCCGGCGGAATGATGATCGGAACCGACTCGCACACGCCCAATGCCGGCGGCCTCGGAATGGTCGCCATCGGGGTGGGAGGGGCCGACGCCGTCGATGTGATGGCCGGAATGCCCTGGGAGCTGAAAATGCCCAAACTGATCGGCGTGAAACTGACCGGCAAACTCAGCGGCTGGAGCGCGCCCAAAGATATTATCCTGAAAGTGGCCGGCATTCTTACCGTCAAAGGCGGCACCGGCGCCATCATCGAATATTTTGGCGAAGGCGCCCGTTCGCTCTCGGCAACCGGCAAAGGCACCATCTGTAACATGGGAGCCGAGGTGGGGGCAACCACCTCGCTGTTTGCCTACGACGAGAGTATGGAACGTTACCTGAAAGCCACCGGCCGCTCGGAAGTGGTTGCGGCTGCCCGCCCCGTCAAACAGGAACTGACCGCCGACCCCGAAGTGTATGAAAATCCGGAGAAATATTTTGACCAGCTGATCGAGATCAACCTCTCGGAACTGGAGCCGCACATCAACGGCCCATTTACCCCCGACCGCGCCACCCCCATTTCGAAGATCGGGGAAGAGGCGCGCAAAAATGGGTGGCCCCTCAACATTTCGGTGGGGCTCATCGGCAGTTGCACCAACTCATCGTATGAAGATATCAGCCGCGCCGCCTCGGTTGCCCGGCAGGCATTGCTCAAAGGACTGAAAGCCAAATCGGAGTTTACCGTCACGCCCGGCTCCGAGCAGGTACGCTACACCATCGAACGCGACGGGTTTATCGACATTTTTGAAAATATCGGCGGAAAAGTGTTTGCCAACGCCTGCGGCCCCTGCATCGGACAGTGGTCGAGGCCGGGCGCCGAAAAACAGGAGAAGAACACCATTGTGCACTCTTTCAACCGCAACTTCTCGAAACGCGCCGACGGCAATCCCAATACCCACGCATTTGTCACCTCGCCCGAGCTGGTTACCGCCCTGGCCATCGCCGGAACGCTCGAATTTAACCCGCTCACCGACACGCTGGTGAACGAAAACGGCGAGGCGGTAAAACTCGATCCGCCCAGCGGCTTCGAGCTGCCGCCCAAAGGTTTTGCTGTGGAAGATGCCGGCTACCAGGCGCCTGCCGACGACGGAGCTTCGGTGGAAGTGGTGGTCGACCCGAAATCGAACCGCTTACAGCTGCTTTCGCCTTTCCGCCCCTGGGACGGGAAGAATATCACCGGGGCGCGGCTGCTCATCAAAGCTTCCGGAAAATGCACCACCGACCACATTTCGATGGCGGGACCGTGGCTGCGTTACCGCGGCCATCTCGACAATATCTCGAATAACCTGCTGATCGGGGCAGTGAATGCCTTCAACCAGGAGACCAACAAGGTGAAGAACCTGCTTACCGGCGAATACGGCGAAGTGCCGGCCGTACAGCGGGCCTACAAAGCTGCCGGCATCCCCACCGTGGTGGTGGGCGACCACAACTACGGCGAAGGCTCCTCCCGCGAACATGCGGCAATGGAACCCCGTCATCTGGGCGTTGCAGCGGTCATCGTCAAATCTTTTGCACGCATTCACGAAACCAATCTGAAAAAACAGGGCATGTTGGCGCTCACTTTTGCCCGGGAAGCCGATTACGACCTGATCCGCGAAGATGATCTGCTCAACTTCACCGATCTGACCGGCTTCGAACCCGGAAAACCACTCCATCTCGAAGTGGTTCATGCCGACGGGAGCAAGGAGCTCCTCACGCTGAACCACTCTTACAACCAGCAGCAAATCGGCTGGTTTAAAGCCGGCTCGGCCCTGAACCTGATCAGTCAGCAAGAAAAATAATCCGCAAGTCTATGCAAAAAATAAAAGTACTCAACCCGGTCGTCGAGTTGGACGGCGATGAGATGACCCGGGTCATCTGGCAGTTTATCAAGGAGAAATTGATTTTGCCTTACCTGGATATCGATCTGAAATATTACGATTTGGGCATCGGGCACCGCGACGCTACCGACGACCAGGTGACGGTGGAGGCAGCGCAGGCCATCCTGAAATACGGCGTTGGCGTCAAATGTGCCACCATCACACCCGATGAGGCGCGTGTCCGGGAGTTCGGGCTGAAGAAGATGTGGAAGTCGCCCAACGGCACTATCCGCAACATCCTCGACGGGACCGTATTCCGCGAACCGATCCTCATCCGCAATGTGCCGCGGCTGGTGCCGGGATGGAACAAGCCCATCTGCATCGGGCGCCACGCATTTGGCGACCAGTACCGCGCCACCGATTTTGTCACCCGGGGAAAAGGAAAGCTCACCATCACATTTACCCCTGCCGATGGCAGCGCTCCGGTTACCCGCGAGGTTTACGATTTTGAAGGCGACGGCGTGGCGCTGGCCATGTACAACACCGATGCGTCGATCCGCGGATTTGCCCGCTCGTGTATGAACCAGGCGCTGGTAAAAGGCTGGCCGCTCTACCTCTCGACCAAAAATACCATTCTGAAAAAATACGACGGAAGGTTTAAAGACCTTTTTCAGGAGGTATTTGAAACCGAATTCAGGGAGCAGTTTGCAGCGGCCGGCATCACTTACGAACATCGCCTGATCGACGACATGGTGGCTGCCGCGCTCAAATGGGACGGCGGTTTTGTGTGGGCATGCAAAAATTACGACGGCGATGTGCAGAGCGACACCGTGGCGCAGGGCTTCGGCTCGCTGGGGCTGATGACTTCGGTGCTGGTGACCCCCGACGGCAAAACCCTGGAGGCCGAAGCCGCCCACGGAACAGTGACCCGTCACTACCGGCTGCACCAGCAGGGAAAACCAACCTCGACCAATCCCATCGCCTCGATTTATGCCTGGACGCGCGGGCTTGCTTTCCGCGGCAAGCTCGACCACACGCCCGAACTGGTGCATTTTGCCGAAACACTGGAGCAGGTGTGTGTGGAAACCGTCGAGGCCGGGAAGATGACCAAAGACCTGGCCCTGATTGTTCACGGCGACCAGCTGAAACCGGAGCACTACCTCACTACCGAAGGTTTCCTCTCGGCGATCGATGACAACCTCCGGGCAAAACTTGGGAAAGGATGATCTTTAAAAACTGATAACCAACCGCAGATGAATGCAAAAATCGAAATACAACAGCAGCAGGTGGTCGCCCCCGACCGGCCGGTTATCCCCTTTATCGAAGGCGATGGGATCGGGAAGGATATTACCGCCCCCTCGCAGCGGGTGATCGACGCAGCAGTGGATCGGGCTTACGGCGGCCGGCGGCAGCTGCTCTGGTACGAAGTGCTGGCCGGCGAAAAAGCGTTCCGGCAGACCGGCGAATGGCTGCCCGAAACAACGCTCAAGGCTTTCCGCGAATACCTGGTGGGGGTGAAGGGACCGCTGCAAACGCCCGTGGGCGGCGGCATCCGCTCGCTGAACGTGGCGCTGCGCCAATCCCTCGACCTGTTTGTTTGCCTGCGCCCCGTGCGCTGGTTTAAAGGCGTTCCTTCGCCCATCCGCTACCCTTCGCTGGTCGATATGCACATCTTCCGCGAAAACACCGAAGATATCTACGCCGGCATCGAATACATGGCCGGCGAAGCGGATACCCGCAAATTCAGGGATTTTCTCATCAACGAAATGGGGGTCGACAAAATCCGCTTCCCCGAAAGTTCGTCGTTTGGCGTTAAGCCGGTTTCCCGCGACGGTTCGGAGCGGCTGATCCGTGCGGCGATCCAGTATGCTGTCGCCCGTCGGCTGCCTTCGGTTACGCTGGTCCACAAAGGCAATATCATGAAGTTTACCGAAGGGGCTTTCAAAAATTGGGGCTATGCCCTGGCCGAAAAGGAATTTCCGCAGCAGACCTTTACCTGGCAGCAGTATGAGAAAGTGAAGGAGGAGCGCGGAAAGCCGGCCGCCGACCAGGCGCTGGCCGACGCTAAAAAAGCCGGTAAAGTGGTGATCAAGGATGTGATTACCGACGCTTTTCTGCAGGAGTCGCTCCTGCGCCCGTACGACCATTCGGTGATTGCCACCCTCAACCTGAACGGGGACTACATTTCCGACCAGCTGGCCGCCATGGTGGGCGGAATAGGCATTTCACCCGGCGCCAATATCAACTACCACAGCGGTTACGCCATTTTTGAGGCAACCCACGGCACGGCTCCCAACATCGCCGGGACCGGCCAGGCCAATCCCAGCTCGCTGATCCTTTCGTGCGTGATGCTGCTGGAGTATATCGGCTGGCACGAAGCGGCCGAAAAAGTTTACGACGGCATGGAGCACACCTTTTCGAAACGGAGGGTCACCGCCGACCTGTTTGCCCAGATGGAAGGGGCTACCCTGCTGTCAACGGCCGAATTTGCCGACGAAATTATCCGGAACATGCACTAATCTCAGAATAGGAATCATTTAATCAGATCACGATGGAATACATAAAGAACAGATTTTTTCAGAAAGCCAGCCGGTGTATCAGCGAATACCAGCGGCTAAAAACCGAACACGGCGACAAAGTGATCGGTCAGGTAACAATTGGGCAGGTCCTTTCGGGGATGAAGGGGATTCCGGCGCTGGTGACCGACACCTCCAAACTCGACCCCAACGAGGGGATCCGTTTCCGGGGGCACTCCCTGCCCGAACTGCGCGAAAAGCTGCCGCGCCTCGAAGAGGAGGGGGAACCGCTCCCCGAAGGGCTCTTCTACCTCATGCTGATCGGGGAGATCCCCGAGAAGGACGATGTGCTGAATATCTCGAAGGATTGGGCTACCCGCGCCTATGTGCCGCAGCATGTTTTCGACGTTATCGATGCCATTCCCCGGAACAGCCGGCCGATGACCCAGTTCAGCGCCGCCATCCTGGCCATGGCTACCGAATCGATTTTCCAGAAAGCTTACCGCGCCGGCGTCAATAAAAAGTATTACTGGGATTCGACCTACGAAGATGTGATGAACCTGATTGCCCGCCTGCCGCGGATTGCCGCTTACATCTACCGCCGCATTTACCACAATGGCCACCACATTGAGCCCAATCCGCAGCTGGACTGGGCCGGTAACCTGGCCCACATGATGGGGTTCGACTCGGTGGAGGTGAAACGGTTGCTCCGGCTTTACATGGTCATCCATGCCGACCACGAAGGCGGCAACGTGTCGGCGCACACCACCCACCTGGTGGGCTCGGCGCTTAGCAACGCCTATTACGCCTTTGCCGCCGGAATGACCGGACTGGCCGGCCCGCTCCACGGCTATGCCAACCAGGATGTGATCTACTGGCTCAACGAGATGTGTGACCACCTCAACACCGACGAGCCTACCGATGCGCAGATTGCCGCCTACATCGAAAAAACCCTGCGCGAAGGGCGCGTGGTGCCGGGCTACGGCCATGCCGTGCTGCGGATTACCGACCCGCGGTTTACCGTGCAGCAGGAGTTTGCCGATAAATATGTCAAAAACGACAAGCTGATCAACCTGGTGAATGCCATCTACCGCGTGGCGCCGCCCATCCTCGAATCGACCGGGAAGATCAAAAACCCGTGGCCCAATGTGGATGCTTACAGCGGCGCACTGCTCAACCATTATGGCATTACCGAATACACCTTCTACACGGTGCTCTTTGGCGTGTCGCGCTCGCTGGGCGTGCTGGCCTCGCTCATCCAGGACCGCCTCTACGGAATGCCGCTCGAACGGCCCAGCTCTTTCCCGCTCTCGTGGTTTAAAAAACAGGCCGAAGGCACCTCGGAAGGCTGCTGAAAAACCGGCGTGTCGCCGGAACGCTCTTCCCAACGTCCGAACAGGGAGGGCAGCTGCCAAGCGCCCTCCCTGTTCCTTTTGCGGTTGGCAAGGTGGTGTGTTTTACCCTGAAAAGTTAAATCCGATAATCGTTGCTGTCGTATTGCGGGAAAGTTGCCCTGCGTCTTAATGAACCGCCATGTACGTGTCCGGGTGGAAGCGAAGGACAGGAGCGAAGCTCGCGTACGCACGGTGGAGTGAGAGGCACTCCCCGTCACTACTCACTGGCGGGGCAGTCTACTCGATTGGCAACTGGTATTCATTTGTTTCTGTCTGTTTGTTAGTTATTTAGCTTTGTTTTCTTGTCATTGTCAATCTGCACCAACCTATTCACGAAGCACAAATTTATTTTGTTTTTTTGAGCGTGGGCAATCCTAAAACCGACCTGAAAGGCGGTTACGTGGGCAGGAGAGGCGGAAGCTCTTTTGCAAGCTTTGGTCTGTGCTTGGGCTTGTGCGGTTTGCAAATGTGCTTACACCTGTGCGTTGGCTTTTATCTTTCATTCCAAATTTCTTCAATTGTTTTTGTTTTTAATCCTTCTTTTATTTTTTCTATTGCCTTTTGCGAATACCTGTCAAATGGCACCTTGCCTACTCTTAAATGATTGAAACATTCAGGGTCATCTTTGATTCCAAAGTACTTAATGGCTGAAGTCGTCTTTGGGCCAGTCAGGCCTAGTTTCTTTGCTAATTGGTCTCTTCCAAGATTATAAAAGTCCAATTCGTTCACCCGCTTAATAGCAACTACACCCGCCCCTGGTGTTCCTTCGGGAACAAGTGTTACGGGAACGCCTTCTGATTTAGTGATTCTCAAGTCCAATGAAGGGCCATAACCATTTTGAGTAAATGTCAAGGTTGAAACGCTTGGAAAAAGCTGTTCCCAATTGGCAGCTTTTGAAAGTCGTTTGGCTAATGCTTCCAGCTCTGTGTCTGATGGCTGTGATTCATTTCCTTGAATAGCGTTTTCCATTATTGCTAATGCCCTTAATTTTTCTGTGGCTTCCAGTTTTTTTCTGCTCTTTGGTGCAAGTAGTTTTTTTATTTCCTGAACTTCGGTGCTAAAAAAAGCCTGAATGTCCATTGGTGGAGTGGTGGAAAGCGGCAAAACCCTTACAGGTAATTGGGTCTTTAAGTCAATATTGAAAACCTTTTTGGCTATATCTCTGAAAAGTGTCAAACCCGCTTGGGCTTGGAAATACAAATACTGCTCCGACATTTCAAGTGTGTAATGTTGTGCTGCATCTCTCAATCCGTTAATTGTCTGCAAAGTCAAAACATCCGTGTCAGATAGAAACTTGATTGTATTGTCGCTAAATCCTTTCCGCACACAAGCACTAAAGCCAATCGTTTCTTTTGCCCCTTTTTCTTTGATTTTACCGCCTTTGTGAATGATGCTTGCTTTGAGCAACATTTCAAAAGAGTGATCCATAAAAATCAAAACACCGTGTATTCGTCCGCAATCGTTCGGACGATTGAAAAGTTCAATACTCAATGTTAATGAGTCAATGGCCTTTTTATAAAGGTGTTTTGCTTCCTTTCTCATTTGATATGCACTTCAATAATCTTACTCGTATCTATTCCTAATATGTCAACCACTTTAACCATCACTTTATATTTGCCTGCTTTCTTGTATTCGTAGGCAATGCTTGTAAATTCTAATGTTGGGTTTTTCTTGGTGCGGAAACTTTGCCATTCGTTTTCAAACAGATAATTTCCCGTCCACAGCTCCTCAATCTCTCCTTTATCGTTGTGGACTTTTATAATTTCCTTTTTGTCTTCGTAGTTGAAGTCAATTGCCCAATAATCAATCCAGTCGAACCAATTTTCGGTTAACACGGTTCTTGTGATTATTCCGTTCTTGTCTTTTTCTACTTTTATGATTTGCCCATCTTCGATAACAACTTTGCTCCCTTGACGCATCGATTGTTGAATGTCCTCAATGTCGTCCTGGGTATAGTGCGTTACAAAATCGGTTAATTCGATGGTGACTTTTTTGCCATTGATTTTTTCCCTGGTGTTTAAATAGGCAACATCGTAAAATTTTGCCTGTCCTTTTTCAATAGCCCGTTTGTCGAATACATCTTTCGGAGTGTATTTGAGCGTGATGGAAACACCTTTTTCTTTCAGTTCCTGAATGAACTGGGGCGTTAAGCCCATTTCAAATTCAAAGCCCAAAACATCTACTTGCGTATAAAGATTTTTGCGGCATTCTTCAAAAATATCAACCAATCTGCTTTGTGTAACTGGAACGTCTAAAGGCCCAACGTGAACAAACCTGCCTGATTTTTGACCGTGCAATGCACTATGTCCATCAATTCGTTTGGCTTTGTAAGCTTCCAAAATCAAGTCAACATACAAATCTTCTTTGGCTTTGCGTTTCCCGTTGGTAAGGTCGTCCATAAAGAACTGCCTTTCATACTTTCCTAAGTTGAGTATCTCGAATGCTCTGAAATCCTGTCCACCGTTTTGCATTTCACGTTGAACTCCAATTAATCTCTTTCGTGCTGTGTGTATTGAAAATCTACCAAGGTCTGTTGTAATCCACTTTCTATTAAGTTTTTCTGCTACTGCTGCCGTTGTTCCACTACCACAGAAAAAGTCTGCAATCAAATCACCTTCATTGCTACTGGCTTTAATAATTCTTTCAAGCAAAGCCCAAGGTTTCTCTGTTGGATAACCAGTCCTTTTTACGCCATCATTTGGAAAACGCTGAGCAATTGCCATTTCCCACCAATCTTCAGGAATTTTTCCATCGTTTAGTTCATAGTTATCACCAATAAAGCCAGAACCCCTTAATCCTTCTTTGAAATTATCCTTTGTTTTCTCACTATGTGCCATTCTTATTTGGTTGTCATTGAAAATCCATTTGTCAGATTTTGAATACCAAAGAATATTATCGTGCTTTCTATTGAACTGTTTCATCCCTGGAGAGCCAGGACCTTGGTAGCACCAAATAATTTCATTTCTGAAATTTTCAATTGAAGAACCAAATATGTCATTTAGTAGAAGCCTTAAATAAGATGTCATACGCCAATCACAATGAACATAGATACTTCCATCATCTGAAAGTAAATTATGCATCAACTTTAATCTCTCATACATCATTGAGAGATAAGAAGAAATGCCCTTTCCCCAAGTATCACGATAAGCAATTTCTTCAATAATGCTTTGTTTTTTTTCGGCTTTTTCTCCGCCAATTTCAATTTCAAAACCAAAGTCAGCCCCCACGGCAAAAGGTGGGTCAATGTAGATGAGTTTTAAACCGCCTTCCTTTTCTATTTCATCACGAATAGGGCCATTGGCCAATGAAGAAAGTATCAATTTATTATCGCCCCAAATCAATTTGTTTGTCCAACCTTTGAGTTGTCGCCCACGGGTGTCAAACATTTCAAACATATCGCCTTGCTTCTTTTCTTCTTTGCGTGGCTCGTCTATATGCTCAATGCTATGAAAGGGCAGGGCTACATTGGTAACATCTTCTTTTCTTCCGTTCCAAAACAGGAATACATCTTCTTCGTCAGCAAAAAGTTTGTAAATGAATTCCTTTGGCAGTTTTTCACCTGCCTTTATCAGTTCAATGATTCGGTTTTTATCAGTATCGTTCAAGTTCATCAATTGTCGATTGGATTGTTTACTATTAAATCAGGAATGTGGTTAAAGTCGCCTGTGTTCCTTGTAATTACTTCTGTGCAATGCAATAATGCTGTTGCAGCAATTATCGCATCAGCCGATTTCATATTTTTTTGCTGCCTTAGTTCAGTGGCTCTATCAATCACTTCACTTGTAATTGGCAAAATGGTAACCAATGAAAATACGGCATTAAAATATTCTTCGGCTTCTTCAGTTAAACCGTGATAGCCCAATACTTCAAGTTTGGTTAATTCAGAAACAGCCAAATCTTCCTGTTCCAACAATTCCTTTAATTGTGGAAATTCAGGCTTTGCAGCGTAAATCAATATGTTGCTATCTACTAATCTCATAGCCCATTGATTTTACGCTCCGTTCTGTCTTTCTTTTGCCATTCCACAGGGTCGCCAAAGTTTGATACATCTGCACCCTTTTTAATGAGTTGGATGGCTTCTTCCTTAGAAAGTTTTTTGCCGAAGTCCTTAACGAAAAATATAGAAATCAGGTCTTGGAATGATTTCAGGTTGTTTTTTAAGTCATCCCATTTTTCCTGCTTTACATACACAGGATTGTATGAGTATTCGCTTTGAGCATTGTTGATGTCTTTGCACCAAGTTGCCAAGCGTTTAATTTTTAGTAAGTCGTCTAAATCTTCCCTGCCTTTGGTTTCAATAATGTAAAAAGTGTTAGTGCCTGTCTTTACAAAGAAGTCAGGGAAATACTCCCGAATGTTTCCGTCTTGTGCCTGATATTCAATTTTGAAATTGATACCGCCTTCGCCCATTGTGTTTTTTGCGTAGGCAATTACATCTGAAAAACGACTTTCAAGAAATGATGCTACTTCCAGTTCAAACGGATTGTCACCAATGATTTTGTTGAAAACCGATTTTTTGGGAACAAGGAAAGGTTGGTTTTCTGCAACCTTTGGTTTGGTCAGTTTTAGCGAAATGTAGTTTTTTACTTCTGCTGTTCCTTTATCGGTTACGGTAAGTTCATCAATTGCCTTTTTGAACGTAGTTCGCAAAACTTCCTTTGGTTTTACTTCAGAAAGATTTCTTAGGGTTTGTGGGTCGCTTAATTCAACTTCATTAGTAAAAAGCTGATACTTGATAAAGCTTTCCACCTTTGGATAAAGAATATTAAAGCCGCTTACCAATCGGCTGTCTTTTAATATGGAAGAAGTGAAAAAGCCAATTACATTTCGGTAATCAGGAACTGTGTCTTTGAAAACTGTTTTGTGTGAAAGATTCCCTTCAATGTCATTAAATACAATCTCTTTCAACTCGTCTGAACTGAATTGTTTAAGAGCTACTTTTTCGTTTTTGAGTTTACTTACATCAATGAATTCCAAATTTTTGAACTCACGATAAATTCTCGGACTCATTTGCGGAATGGGAATATCCAGTATGTCCAAATCCTTGTCGGGATTTTCTTTGTCCACTTCCACAATAACAGGCGATTTTCCCTTCGTGCCTTTACCCATTGGGCTGTATTGGAATTCAACCCCTTCCGTTTTCAGTTCTTCCACAAACTCCAAAAACTTAGGAGTTCCAACAATTACCAATTTTTCGGGAGTGTCAAGGGAAAACATTTTTCTCAAACCACGACCGATGGTTTGTTCGGGAAGGATTTTAGAATCGGCACCATAGGGGCGAAGCCCCACTATGGTTGCAACATTTCTAACGTCCCAACCTTCACGAAGCATCAACACCGAAACAACGGCTTTGTAAGGCGAATGGTCTTTATCTATGTCATCCGCTGCTTTGCGTAATTTCTCTAATTCTTCCTTGTCTTTTTTGGTGGATGCTGATTCTTTGATTTCACCCGATGTATTGGTGTGAATTGTCAGCACCGAATTTTTCATTTTCGGGTAATTGGCTTCCAAAAAAGCTGCGGCTTGGTCGGCTTCTTTGGTGTTCATCGTCATTATGAACAGAATAGGAGTTTTATGATTTTTAAGTTCTTCATACTGCTGTTCCCATTCCAAATAGCCCAAATGAATATAGTCACGGTATCGTTCAACAAAATCGTTGCTGTCTTTTTCCTGAATTTTTTGTCTTGATGCTTCATCAGGCAAAACAGGAGATTTTACAACATTGTGTTTTATGGCTTCTACTAACGGATAATCGCAAATAGTTTGAACGAAAATTGATCCGTTGTTATGTCTTGGTGTTGCTGTGTAGTCTGCTTGCAAACTGATCCCGTTTCCAGTTTTCAGTTTGATTTTGTTGTTGATGTCTTCAATACTCGTGAACCAAGCCAATGAACTGTCGTGGATGTGATGGGCTTCATCATTCAGCACAACCAGATTTTTGATTTTATCACTTCTTAAAACTTTACCAAGGTCTAATCCTTTTGAAGTGTCAGCGTCAGGTTTAGGTTTTACACCTAAGAAAGTTGTTTCAAAACTCTGTTCAGGTTCTTCATTGAAAAATACTCGGTGAATGTTGGTCAGGAAAATGTTTCCAGATTCTGTTATCGGTTTTAAGTCGTCTTGAATATGAAGCGTTAATTGAAAATCGTTTTTCCAGTCCTTGTCGTCAAAGCCATTGTCAGGAATGAAAGGCTCGTCAAAAAACATTTTAAGCCCGTCAAAATCTTTTCTCAAACGATTTAAAACGATGATGTTTGGGGCAATCACCAAAAAGTCTTTTGAAAGAGTGCTGTCGGCTTCATAAAGTTTATGGAAATAAGACCAAACCAAAGTCAAGCCCATTACTTTCGTCTTACCTGCACCTGTCGCCATTTTCACCACGTATCGAGTCCAGTTTTCGTCAAACATACCCGTGCTGATACGACCTGATGAGTCAAACTTCATCAATTCGTATTTGTCTTTGGCGTTGGCTATTTCATACAGATAAACGATTGATTCAATGGCTTCACGTTGTGAAAAGAAAAAACTGAATTTTGTCTGCCCGATTAAATGCTCTTGATTAAACCAAAAATTCAAAAGTGATTTTGTCGTGTCGGATGCACCTGCATAATTTTCGTCACGCCATTTAGCAACTGCAAGTCTGATTTTATAAACCAATGGCGGCAATAGCTTTTCATAGGCGTTTTGAAAAGCGTCCATTTGGCTTTGTGTCGGTGCCCACCTTTCGTTGGGAGACAATATTTTAAACGGGTCTGAAAACTTCATTTATTTTTTAATGTATCGTTCAAAGTTAATATTTCTGTCTGTGCGATGGCAAAAAACGGCTCTTTTGCAAGCTTGGGTTGTGCATTGGGGTGTGCGGCTTGCAAATGTGCCGTTTGCGGGTCGGCAATGAGTGTCGGGATATTTGTCTGTCAGTTTCGTTTTTCATTCCAAATTTAATTTTCTATTTTCATTGTCAATTTACTGTGTCGCTGTCTTTTTTCTTAGGCTTACTTGTAACTCATTTATATACGTACCCCATCCGTTTGCAAATACTTACAAACACTTATTCCCGGATAAATTGTAGAAGAAAGATTGCTGGAGAGCGGGTGATACGGTTGAATTGACATCATGTTCGTCTGGTTTAGATTTGGCTCCAAATTATAAAACAGAATTGGGTAAAACAATAGTTTTCAGCAAAAAAGAGCGCAGGTAAATGAGTTTTTTGAGTTTCAACCATCCGGCACCCGGTTCGTCTGTTTCTCTTCAACCCCGGCAACCGTGCAGCAGCTGTGGTTGCTGTTCCATCCGGCTTCGCCCCGGCCGCACAAAGGAGATTAATTCCCCGATGTTGAAAGATAGAGTTGCCATCGAAAAATAGCCGGGTCAAATGGTTGACTTGCCGGTTGCCATGTTTTATATAACACGGAAAATCTTCATTGCTACAGAGAAACAATTTTATTTTTCGTTTTCATGCGTATAAATCTTCAATCTTGTTTCTATAATTTTCGTAATCAGCGAATTATTTCAAACCAGTTTAGCAACGAGATGGAATTCGCATGAAAATATTTTCATTGCGATTTGTAT
>JARKOX010000092.1 GCA_029975525.1 Prolixibacteraceae bacterium
GCGCTCCCTTCAAACGCCGGCAGCACGCGACGCGGTGAGCCGGCTGTTGTCGGCCGGGGTGCAGATCCGGTCACAGTCGCCGCTTCTCAGACACATCAACGACCGCAGCGAAATTTGGGTTGAAAACTGGCAAGAGCAGGTCAGTCAGGGAATTGTTCCTTACTACATGTTTATTGCCCGTAATACCGGCGCCCAGGATTATTTTGCAGTTCCACTCGAACGGGCCTGGCAGATTTTCCGGTCGGCATTCAGTTCGGTGAGTGGCATCTGCCGCACCGTAAAAGGGCCAAGCATGTCCACCAATGTGGGCAAAATCCGGATTCTTGGGGTTGTAGAACGAAATGGGGAAAAACATTTTGCGCTCGACTTTTTGCAGGGGCGCGAAGCCGATTGGGTGGGACGGCCATTTTTCGCCCGCTACAATCCGACGGCTGTCTGGATCGACGACCTGCAGCCGGTTCCGGAAGAACCACATTTTTTCTACGAAGAAGATCTCACGTCGATGACAGCATAAAAATCAGAGAACAACCGGCTCCGGCCGGTTTATTTTTATCTGGTGATTGTGTTCCACAAACGCAGTAATTTCGGTCATAAATTCCTGAAAAAAGTGAAACAGCAATTCCCGGTTTGCCTCCAGCGCCAGCAGGGCAAGCCGGCTTTTGGGGGGTAACGACGTGTGGTTGCTCATCAGGGCGAGCGCATTGCCAAGCCCTTCGGCGGTGGCGTATGTTTCCAGGCGGCGGCTTTGGATCATAAACGGCAGGAATTGTTGTACCTGCGGCGGCAGCTCCCGGAAGTTGGAGAGCAGCACGGCGTGCGTGTGACGGGTAAAATCGCGCAACCTCACCGGTGAATAGTCGGGCCAGCGGGCTGCTAAAAAATGGTCAAAAACCAGGTCGGTAACAATGCCCGCGTAACGTCCGTACGCTTCGCGAAACGGCTCCTGCGACTGGCGGACGGCCGGATGACGGTCGGTGAACCAGTCGATGGAACGGTGCAGTAAAATTCCTTTCTGAACCGGCTCGGGATAGGCAAGATATTGTCGGCCTTTTACATAGTCGCCGATAAAATTGCCCACCTTCACCTCTTCCGATTCTCCCGACAAATAGAGATGTGCCAAAAAATTCATTACAAGATGGTTAATCGTATTACCAACGCAGCGGCAGGCAAAATGTTTTTTAACAACTTTCAGGAAACCGCTGGATGAGTTTTGTCCTGTTTTTCGCCTGATAAACTGCCTAATTTTTTACCTCAAAAATAATGTTTGTATGAGAAACAAGAATGTAATCATCATTGGCGCGGCCGGAAGGGATTTCCACAATTTTAACGTCTATTTCCGTAACAACCCTGACTACCAGGTTGTGGCGTTTACGGCTGCCCAGATTCCCGATATCGACGGTCGCCGGTATCCGCCTGAACTGGCCGGGACGCTCTATCCCGAGGGCATCCCCATTTTTCAGCAGAGTGAACTTTCGCGGCTGATCCGCGAACTGAAAGCCGATCTGTGCGTGTTCTCCTACAGCGACGTTCCCAACCAGTTTGTGATGCGGATGGCGGCGCTGGTCAATGCTTCGGGGGCCGAATTTATGCTGCTGGGGCCCAAGCAGACCATGCTGACGGCTTCGAAACCGGTGATTTCGGTGTGTGCAACCCGGACCGGATCGGGGAAAAGCCAGACCAGCCGCAAAATTGTACAGCTGTTGATGAAAAAAGGGCTGAAAGTGGTTGCGGTGCGCCATCCGATGCCTTACGGAAACCTGGCTCATCAAAAAGTACAGCGTTTTGCAAAAGTGGAAGACCTGGCCAAGCACCGCTGCACCATTGAGGAGATGGAAGAGTATGAACCCCACGTTGTGCGCGGAAATGTGATTTATGCCGGCGTGGATTACGAAGCCATCCTGCGGGCGGCGGAAAATGATCCCGACGGGTGCGATATTATCCTGTGGGATGGCGGAAACAATGATTTTCCGTTTTACCAGCCCGACCTGTCGATTGTGATGGCCGATCCTCACCGTGCCGGCGCCGAAATGTCGTACTATCCCAGCGAAATCAATATCCGGCTGGCCGATGTGGTTATCATCAATAAAATCGATACCGCCGATCCTCAGTCGGTTGAAGAGGTGCGCCTGAACATTCAGCTGATTAATCCCTGCGCAACCGTCATTGACGCAACCAGCCCGGTTCGTGTGGAAGATGCCTCTCTGATCCGGGGAAAGCGGGTGCTGGCGGTCGAAGATGGCCCCACCCTCACGCATGGCGAAATGAAGATTGGCGCAGCAGTGGTGGCTGCCCGTAAATTTGGTGCGGCCGGGTTGGTCGATCCCCGCCCGTTTGTCGTTGGCAAACTGGCCGATACCTTCCGCATCTACCCGGCCATCGGGACCCTACTGCCTGCCATGGGATACGGCGACGAGCAGGTGAAAGACCTGGAAGCCACCATCAACAATACCGACTGCGATTCGGTGATCATTGGCACCCCGATCGACCTGAAACGGGTGATCAAGATGAACAAACCTTCCACGCGGGTATTTTACGACCTGGAAGAGATTGGCGAGCCCAAGCTCAGCGACATCCTCGACGACTTCCTCCGAAAAATGGAGATTGGATAACCATTGTTGGAGCCTTTTAAAAATTTAAATCCGTGCGTTACGGTAACATGAAATAAATTTTGTCCATTTTTCCTGTCCAGTATGGTAGGCTTCCCTTTCTTTCTACAGCCGGAAAATGAATGAATTAACATCGCCGGGAGAGAGCCTTCGGAGGCAGGCGCCTGCCTGCTGTTTGCCAAGGTTCCTCAACGGCAGATTGCCTTAAAGCATTTCTTTTTTGTACTTTTGTAGCTTCAAAAATTATGGGATGGGAAAGAAAATTGTTGCTTTCGGCGAATTGGTCTGGGATATATTCCCCGATGGCAAGAAAATAGGCGGAGCCCCCTCCAACTTGGTTTACCGGGTCAACGCTCTTGGCGACCAGGGATACCTGTTGTCGAGGGTGGGAGAGGACAAACTGGGTGAGGAAGCGCTGAAAATGTTGGCACAAATGCACATTGCCGACGATAATGTACAGATCGATCCGGTTTTTCCGACCGGTACCGTGGCGGTCAAAATTGGAAGTGACGGCCGCCCCGATTACACCATCCACACCGATGTCGCCTTCGACCATATTGAGTTTACCGCCGAAGCGCTGAAGCTGGTCCGGGAAGCCGATTGTCTTTGTTACGGCACGCTGGTGCAGCGTTACGGAATTTCGAAAAATACCCTTCGGGAGTTGCTCAACGAAGCGCCCGAACCGCTCAAATTTCTCGATCTGAAACTGCGAAAAAACTGTTACAACCGTGCGATTATTGAAAGCAGCCTCCGCTCGGCCAACATCCTACGGGTAAAGGAGAATGAACTGTACACCCTGAAAAATGAGCTGGACCTGTTCGAGTTCGAATCAAAAGGGATTTCCGCGGAGCTGATCAATGAATACAACCTCGATATTGTGCTGGTTACCCGCGGTAAAGACGGCGCTTTTGCGCTCGACAAAGAGGGGAACTATTTCGAAGACCGGGGCTACGAAATTAAATTTGTAGATACCGTGGGGTCGGGAGTCGCCTTTTCGGCCGGATTCCTCCACTACTTCCTGGCGGGCGAAGGGGTTGAAGCTGCCCTGCAGTTTGCCAATGCCGCCGGCGCCCTCACCGCAGCCACCGCCGGGGCCACAACACCTGTTTCAAAAAGACAAATTCTGGAATTGATGAAGAAGGGAAAACGCCGCTAATTTGTATCTTTAGCAGTGTACCAACTAAATCAATTCCAATATGACTACCAACCGAAGAAATTTTATCCGCAGCACGGCTACTGCTGCGGCAGCTGTTGGTTTGGCAGGGCCATTGAATGCCGGCAGGTGGGTTGCGCCCAGCGACCGGATTAACATTGGACTGATCGGAGCCCGCAACATGGGTTTTGGCGTTTTGCAGAAACACCTGGATACCGGCCTTGTCAACTGCGTGGGGCTATGCGATGTTGATCAGAATGTCCTGGAAAACCGCGCCGCCGACGTCCTGAAAAATTACGGACAGAAACCCCGGCTCTTTAACGATTTCAGAAAACTGCTCGAAGAAAAGGATTTGGATGCCGTGATCGTGGGAACTCCCGACCACTGGCACTGCCTGCCCATGGTATATGCCTGCCAGGCCGGAAAAGATGTGTATGTGGAAAAACCAATGGCCAACTCCATTGAAGAGTGTAATGTGATGGTGAAAGCGGCCAGCCGCTACAACCGTATTGTACAGGTAGGTCAGCAGCAGCGCAGCGGCCCCCACTGGCAGCAAGTTAACCGCCTGATTAAGGAAGGACGTATCGGAAAACTGCGGAAAGTAAACATCTGGGGGAATTTTAACTACGGAATTGGTCAGCTCAAACAACCTGATCAGCCGGTGCCGGCAGGGGTTGATTTTAACTTCTGGCTCGGACCTGCCCCGCAGCGAACTTTTAACCCCACCCGCTTTCACGGAAGCTGGCGTATGTTTTGGGACTACGGCGGCGGATTGGTGACCGACTGGGGCGTACACCTCATCGACATGGCGTTCTGGGCCAAAGATATCACCACTCCGCCCCAAACGATCATGGCTTCGGGCGGAAATCTCTCCTTCGGCGATTACAACCACGAAACATTCGACACCATGTCGGTTATTTTCAAGATGGATGATTTTACCGTCACCTGGGAACATACCGCCGGAACCCAGAAAGGGCCGTGGAATAAAAACTACGGGCTGGCATTTGTCGGCGATCTCGGAACTATTCTGGTCAATCGGGAGGGATATCAGGTTATTCCGGAGTGGGACGACAGGCTGAAACAGCCCAAAACCGAAGCCGAAGAGTCGACCCAGGGTGGAGAACACCATGCCCAGCATGCCGCCAATTTTGTTGACTGTATCAAAACTCGCAACAAGCCGGCTTGCCCGCCCGAAATCGGTCGTGCCGTGGCTGTTGCTGCCCATGCCGCTAACATCGCCATCCGCTCGGGCGCCGGAATATTGCACTGGGACGAAAAAACCGGCCGTTTCACCAACTCGCGTGAAGCCAATCAGCTGGTGGTTCCCGAATACCGTAAACCGTGGGAGCTGCCCCGGATATGATCCCGTAACCAGTTTAAACCTGAAGCATGATGAATCGACGGAATTTTATTGTCAGCAGTGCGTTTACTGCTGCTGCAGTTGTCGGGGGAGTTGCGTTTCCTGGCTGTTCGTCCGGCAAAAAACTCCCTTCATTTGGGTTTATCTCGGGTATTGTCAGCAATTTTCTGAAAGAGGACTGGAAAGGTACGCTGGAGAAAATTGCCGCACAGGGTTACACCGAGATGGAAGGCGGCTGGGATTTGGGACCCACTCCGCAGGAGATGACCGATTTCTGCAAAAGTATCGGGATCAGTCCTTTTGCCGGAGGAACCGGGCTGGTGCAGCTTTTGGAGAGTCTGGAAGTGCAAATTGAAAAAGCGCTGGAGTGCCGGAATGAATACCTGGTTTGCTACTGGCCCTGGCTCGACGGAGCCGACAACATCACGGCCGATCAGTGCAAAGTTTCGGCCGAACAACTCAATAAAATCGGGGAAACGTGCCAAAAAGCCGGACTGAAATTTTGCTGGCACAACCACGACAGGGAGTTTCTGCGAGATACCGGCGAAGGACTTCCTTTCGATCTGCTGATGAAATGGACCGATCCGCAGCTGGTAAGGGTTGAACTCGATCTTTACTGGGCGCAGAAAGGGGGCGCCGACCCGTTGCAGGTGTTGCAAAAATACCCCGGCCGCTACGCCATTCTGCATGTAAAAGATATGGACGATTCGCCCGAGAAGGATTTTGCCTGTGTGGGCGAAGGAGTGGTCGATTTTCCCGCAGCCTTTCGCGAAGCAGACCGGCAGGGGATTGGTCACGTTATTGTGGAGAAAGATGGCGAAACCGATGGAATTAACTGTTTAACACGGGCGGCAGCTTACCTGAAAGAGATCAGGTTGTAAAAGAGAGGCCGGCAGGATGTGGAATGCATCGCT
Organism: Prolixibacteraceae bacterium; assembly: GCA_029975525.1. Lineage (GTDB taxonomy): Bacteria > Bacteroidota > Bacteroidia > Bacteroidales > Prolixibacteraceae > UBA1413. The sequence continues at coordinate 6,034 of JARKOX010000092.1, forward strand.
GTCGGCCCTTCTTTGTTTTGCTGCCGGAAATGGCCGATCAGAATTTGCCGAGTTTTACCGTCAGCCCGATTTGGGGCTCGCGCAGGACGTTTGAGTCAATATTCTCCAGGTCGATGCGGGAGGTAAACCGGTAGCTGGTGTAGGCTGCCAGCCGTAAAAAACGGGTCAGGTTAAATTCGAGTTCGGCCATCGGTTCTACCACCCAAAATACATCGTGTCCCCATTCGTAATAATCGTCCCGCCACCAGCCGCTGTTTTCGATCAGGGCCACGCCTCCGGCGCCCAGCAGGATCGGGAAGGAGAGGTGTACCGGTAATTTGGGGGCCAGAATCGGTTCAACCACAATACCGCCGTAACCGCCGGCCAGACTGAGGTTGAGCGGTAGCCCGTTATGCACCTGGTGGTTGTCGACATCGTTTACAAATCCGTAACCGCCCAGTCCGAGCGCCAGGCACCGGTCGAAGATGAAGGCTCCGCGCGCTCCGGCCACCAGCGCATCGCGGCCGTTGATTTGGGAATAGCCCAGGCTGAAAGCCCCGTAAGCGCCGTTGTTTCTGTTTCTGGAGAAAATCGTTTGGATTTCGTCATTGTTCCGTTGGGCAACGGCCACAGTTGCAGCGGCTGCCAGGGTTAATAGCAGAAATAATTTTTTCATGGCTGATAGTTGTTTTGAAAAAGGGTGTGGTTAATTTTTTCAGAAAAGATATTTGATGGTGAAGGCAAAATCAAACGGCTGCACATCGAAATTCCGGCGTCCTCCCACATCGAAGAAAGGTTTAACCTCCAATCCCACTGAAAGGGGGAATTCATAAAAGGTGTATTCGAGGCCGGCCAGCCCGTCGAGCCCGACGATCGGTTTGGTGCGGGTTTCCAGCCAGAAGGTATTGTTGTGGGCTACCCGGACATCATAACGTTCGTATCCGGCATGCAGGCCGGCGCCATAAAAGAAGGTCATCTGTTCGGAAAAACTGAACAGTCCGCGCTGGTGAAATTCATACAATCCGTGCAATTGTAATCCGCGGTCGCGTGAGCTGAGCAGAAATTTCATCGAATTGACGTCGTCGAAAAAATAGCGGTATTCAAAACCCGAGCTTAAACCGCCGCGCAACCCGATGGCATGGCGGTAGTCCTGTGCGCGAAGCAGGCCTGCAGAAGCAATCAGCAGCAGGAGCAGCAAAATGCGTTTCATAATGGTTTACTTGATGTTAATATTCTTTGATTACTTTTCCTGAACCGGAGAGGTGGGTGTGGACGAGCGGGTTTCCTACAAAGAAAACATTTCCGCTACCCGAGATCGAGGCTTCCAGAAAGCGGGAGACATTCACAAACATATCCCCCGAACCCGAGATTGCCGCTTCGCAGTCGAGCAGGGAAAGGTTGTACGAATAGATTTTTCCGGAGCCACTCATCCGGAATTCCGCTTCGTCGGCCACTCCCGAGAGGTCGATTTTTCCCGAACCCGACACGGAAATGTCAACCGAGCCGGCATCGATGGCGCTCTGTATTTGTCCTGAACCCGAAAGCGCCAGCTCGAAATGGTCGTCGGTAAAAAAGTCGGTGGTGATCACGCCCGATCCGCTCAGCTTAATGCCGTTCAGCCGGGGAGTAACCACATACACTTCCATCGGACGGGTGTTGCGCAGGTGATGAACGCCGCGGACGCTGATTTTTAGCGCGCCCCGTTCACTGTCGGTATCGATGTAAGGGAGCAGGTTGCTTTCGGCGTTGACCCACACCTGGTATTCGTTGCCGGCCGAAACGTGGACAATAAATTCGCCGCTGGAGTGGACCTGGCGAAAGGGAGTCACAAAGCGGCCTTCGCTTTCGGTGATCCCGTTTCCGCGGATGGTAAAATCGTCGAGACAGCTGGTGAGGGCGAGCAGCGCCGCCGCGCCGGTCATCACCCAAAAAAGTTTAATTGTTTTCATGGCAAAATGGTTAAATCGTTTTTCTGTAGCTTTTCTGTTTTCTTTCTGATGTTTGTAATGACACCGGTTTTGAGGCAGGGTTGCAAAAACCCTGCAATTTTTTTAACTTTTTTTAATACGAGCGGATATTCAGTTCGCCCAGCGAGGTGTTGATCAGAACTTTTTCCTTGTTTTCCTTTTTGTTTCCGAAGAAACCCGTGAGCCGGTTTTTGCCTTCCCGGGCGTCGATGGTTTGTTTGTCGGTCACCTCCACCTCGCGCGAAAGGTCGACTTCGGTTTTGGTGTGGGTAATGTCGAACGCGAAATTACAGGCCGGATCGAAAGCCAGATTGACGTCGGTTGATTTGGTTTCGATGTAAATGCTGGAGAATCCGGGCAGGATTTTTTCGATATCGAGGTTGCCGAAATCGGCCCGCAGGTTTATTTTTTGAAGCAGCTCAGTCAGCCGGAAGGAGGAGAAGCTGCCGGTGGCGTCAATTTCGCCGGCCCGGCGGATGCGAAATTTGTCGCGACGGGAGTTGGTTTCCAGATCGTCGATTTCGATGATTTCGAAAGTGGACGATTTGCTGCTGATCCTCATTTTTTGGGCGGTTTTCAGGTAGAGTTCGCTGTAGTTGCTGGTAACCTGCGCATTGGTGATTTGGTCGGCCGAAACATCGGCAAAATTCAGGTTTAGTCTGGTGCGGCCGGTCAGTTCGCTGGCTTTCATTTTTCCGTTCGACAGGGTGATGTCGGTTTCGCCCGCGTATTTCCCGATCAGGATATCGCCGAATTTATTTTCTACGCGCAGGTTGTTTTTCCGGGGCAACCACACTTCGTAGTTGATTTCGGTGCTGCCGTCGCTTTGCAGCAACGTTTCGCGCACACGCATCAGTTCGCGTTCGAGCGGGCTGGCGCTTTCCGTAAAACGGGTCCGGATGATCAGAAAATTGGAGGTGTTGGTGAAGTCGAAATTGATCTCTTCCAGCTGTTTTTCCAGTTTCGACAGTTTTTTATTTTCCACACGCAGGTTGATTTTGACTACCACCGAATCTTTGTCCCACGGATTCAGGATGATTTTTCCGTATTTATTGGAAATTTCGATACGGGTTTCGGGTTGTACCCTGAAACGTCTGGAGACCTCTTTGGTTTCGGTAAACTGTGCCGCTGCCGGATGCAGGTTTAACAGGCCTGCAATAAAAAAGAGGAGGATGGCCGGATATATCTTCATTTTGAATGGCTATTCGTTCAACAATTAATTTGTTCGAGTACCTCGTCAACCAGTTTCAGGCGGTTGCGGTTGTTTTCGATCATGGCTTCGATAACGGTTCTGTTCGAAATGTTCTCCTGCAGGTCGTTCTGAAGCTGGCGGTACATCATTTCCAGCTCGGAGAGGTCGCTTTCCACTTCGGTTTTCAGCTGGGGAAACAGCTGGTAGCAGGCTTTTATCTTTTTCATTTTCCCGTTGACCTGCTGGGCGTAGAAAGCTTCGGCTTCCAACAGCTCCTGCAGCTCGGGATCCACCGGGAGGCGGGCCTGCCGGACAGGGAAGGGGAAAAGGAATGTTACCAGCAGTGCTCCTGAAATTGCGACAACGGCAAGGAGTACTGCAGCCCGCAGCATGAATGGGCGCAGGAAAATTTTCCGGCCGGGTGGTACCTGTTTTTCAATGGCCTTCCACACTTCGGGAGAGGGTTCCCACATGTCGAATTCATCGCGGTGTTCCCGTACAAATTTTTCCAGATGGTCGGTTTTCATAACTGCGTTTGTTTTTGTTCCGTTAAAATTTCCGCAACCCGTCTTTTGGCCCGTAAATACTGACTCTTCGAGGTTGACTCGGTAATTCCCATAATTTGGGCTATTTCGCCGTGATCGTAACCTTCGAGCAGGTAAAGCGAAAAGACCATTCTTCCGCCTTCGGGTAACAGTCCCATCGCTTCCACCACCTGCTGCACGGTAAATTCCGGCGGGGTTTCTTCCTCTTCCATGGTGTCGTAACGGCTCATATTTTCACAAAAAGCAAGCTCCACCCTGCGTTTTTTCAGCGCATTGATGCAGGTGTTCACCACAATCCGCTTGAGCCAGCTGCCGAAGTTTGATTCAAACCGGAAGGTGTCCAGCTTCATAAAAGCCAGGGTGAAAGCCTCCTGCAGCATGTCTTCGGCGTCGGCCTGGTTACCGGTCATGCGGCAGCAAACGTTAAACATCGCCCGCGCATACAACTGGTAAAGCTGGTGTCTGGCTTTGTTGTCGCCTTTTTTACAGGCTTCAATCAGCATGATATGTGGTTGCGCTTCCTTCAATTACTTTTTTCAGTTTTACAGACAGGAAAAATTGGCAATAGTTGCATGGCTGGTTTAGTGTTGGTCGTCATTTGGGAGATTAAGTTACAAAAGTTGGTCCGTCTCTCCTATCCGGGCAGTTGTTTTTTTCCTGGAATCTGCCCGGCAGCGGGAGGTTTGGAGTTGAAAAAATGGAGAGGGACTTCGGTAAATAAAATAAAGTGTTATATTTGCAACCTCGAAAAACAACATGGTGGATGTAGCTCAGTGGTTAGAGCACTGGATTGTGGTTCCAGGGGTCGTCGGTTCAATCCCGATCTTCCACCCGAAAAAGCCCGGATTTCCGGGCTTTTCTGTTTTTAGCCCGCTGTCATTTGAGGATTTTTTGGATCAATTGAAAAAGTAGGTGGATTAAAAAAATAGCTGAATCTTTGCTTTTGTTATTTTAGACAGGACATGGATTCAAAAAAAGAGCAATACGATCAACTTTTACGAGCGCTTCTTCCGGCGGAGTTTTTTGATTATTTTGAGATTACTTTCGTCCAGACAGGCGAAAAGGCCCTTGATGTTTATCTGGATGAGCTCAATCGTCCTCCGGTTGCGTATAAGGGCGAACGGCTTGCCTCCAAAGGTTTTCATCCGGCTGTTGTGGTCCAGGACTTTCCCATCCGGGAGCGGGCTGTTTATCTGCATGTTCGCCGCCGGAAATGGCAGGTAGAGTCGACCGGCGCGATCGTGAGCAACACCTGGGAGGCCACAGCCCGTGGAACGCGTTACACCAAAGGTTTCGCGTCTTTTTTAAAAGATGTTTTTGGATTCGTACCCCATCAGCAGCAAAAGCCTTGA
>JARKOX010000099.1 GCA_029975525.1 Prolixibacteraceae bacterium
AATTTTGTCGAAAGACAGAAGCTGGACAGTTGATGCCGAAAAGATGGCATTGACCAACCAGGCCCGGTTTATGCACTGCCTCCCGGTGCGGCGTAATATGATTGTCACCGACGAGGTGATCGACAGTCCGGCGTCGATTGTCATTCCGGAAGCCGCCAACCGCGAATGGTCGGCGCAGGCCGTTCTGAAAATGATCCTGGAAAGTTTGTAACCGTTTGCCGGTTGCCGCTGAAAAGCGGTAAACCTGAAACCGAATTTTTTGCATGAAAAAAATTGAGATAATCCCCGCCATCGACCTGATCGAAGGGAAGTGTGTCCGTCTTTCGCAAGGCGATTACAGCCAGAAAACGGTTTACAACGAACACCCGCTCGAAGTGGCCAAAATGTTTGAAGGCGCCGGAATCCGGCGGCTCCATCTGGTCGACCTCGATGGCGCAAAAGCCAAACGCATTGTCAATTACAAGGTGCTGGAAACCATCGCTTCCAAAACCGGTCTGGTGATCGATTTTGGGGGCGGACTGCAGTCGGACGACGACCTGCGGATTGCCTTTGAATGCGGCGCCGCAATGGTAACCGGCGGAAGTATTGCCGTGAAAGACCGCGAAACATTCCTGTACTGGCTGGAAAGGTACGGCCCGGAGAAAATTATCCTCGGCGCCGATGCCAAAGAACGAAAAATTGCCGTGAGCGGCTGGCAGGAGGTCTCCGAACTCCCCATCCTCGAATTTATCGAAAGCTACACCAGCCGGGGAATTCGGAAGGTTATCTCAACCGATATCGCCCGCGATGGCATGTTGACCGGCCCGAGTACCGAGCTCTACCAAGAGATCCTGGAGCAGTTTCCATCGCTCGAACTGATTGCCAGCGGAGGAATTGCTTCCATGAAGGATATTCTTGAACTTGAAGAAATGGCCGTTCCCGGCGTGATTACCGGAAAAGCCATTTACGAAGGAAAAATCAAACTGGAAGAAATTGAGATTTATAACAGTTCAAGGTTATAAAGGCTGATATAACTTTTTGAGGTTATATTTTGAAATATAACGCGGCGAGGTTATATTTGAAGGGTGAAAAAAGAGAAAACCATAGCTGTGATTACCGGAGACGTTGTCGATTCTTCGGTTTTGAGCGAGGCTGAAAAAAGATTTTTCCAGCAGAAAATTGAAACGTTTTCCTGCGAGGGAATCTTGCTGAAGCCCCGGTTTTACCGCGGCGACAGTTTTCAGCTGGCCGTTGAACCCCGGATAGCGCTTTGGCTGGCCCTGAAATTCAGGGCCGAGATAAAACGGTGGAAAGAGGCGAACGATGTCCGGATTTCTGTCGGGATTGGCGAAGCTGCCGGGTGGAACGAAGATGTGCTGCTGGCCAGCGGAACGGCTTTCGAACGGTCGGGGAAAAACCTGGACCGGCTCAAAAAACTGGCCCTGAATATTTTTATCGCAACCGAAAACGAGGAGCTAAACCAGGAGTTTGAAACCTACTGCTACATGGCCGATTCCATTTACAGAAACCTTACAGCCATTCAGGCCAATGTGGTTTATCACCGGCTGGACGGGCTGTCGCAGAATGAAATGAGCCGGCTGCTCGGGATTTCCCAGCCGGCGGTAAGCAAATCGTTAAAAGCAGCCAATTGGGTGGCTGTTGAGAAGTTTTTAAACCGGTACGAACAGATCATTGCCAGGTATTATGGAACTCCTGAATAGTCTGTTCTTTCCGCTGATGGCCGGTCATCTGGTTGCCGATTTCTGGCTGCAGCCCTCCGGCTGGATCGCCTGCAAACGGCAAAACGGCTGGAAGTCGAAAAAGCTGATTGTTCATGCCCTGATTGCGTCGGTGGTACCGGTTTTGTTCACCCTCCGTCCCGCATGTTGGTGGTTGGTCCCCCTCATTTTTGGCACCCACTACCTGATCGATCTGCTCAAGATGAAGGTGAGGAACAGCATGCTTTCTTTTGTGGCCGACCAGTTTTTACACCTGGCGGTGCTGTTCGCGCTGGCCGGGTGGGCCGGTGAAGCGGAAATGTCTGAAAAAATGGTGCGGGGCTGGATTTATGCCTGTGGATTTATTTTGGTAACCAACCCGCTGGGAATCCTGATCGGCCTGTTCCTGAAATCGGTTACCCAGGCTGCTGGCAATTCGGCAAAAATGGATGCTTCAGCCTGGATTGGGATCCTGGAACGGATCCTGATTTTGATCTTTATTGCCGCCGGCCAGTTTTCGGCCATCGGTTTCCTGATTGCCGCCAAATCGATCTTCCGGTTTAACGAAACCAAAGAAGGCGGGAATCTGAAAGCGGAATATTTTTTGCTCGGAACCCTGGCCTCGTTTGCGGTGGCAATCACCGTCGGCCTGGGGATAAACCTGCTGGTCGGAACGAAATAATCGAAAGAATAAAAAATAAATAGAGGATGTTGCAAAGGTGGATAAAATGGCATGAAGCGGGGCAGATGCGTCTTCGTATGATGTGTCACAGACTGATCTTTAAGACCTCTTCCGGAGAAATAATTTTATGCTTGCAAAACGAATCATTCCCTGCCTGGATATCAAAGACGGTCAGACCGTAAAGGGCGTTAATTTTGTCAATATTAAAAATGTGGGCGACCCGGTTGAGCTGGGGGCGCTGTATGCTGAACAGGGGGCCGACGAACTGGTTTTTCTCGACATCACGGCCACCCACGAAGGGCGGAAAACCTTTGTTGACCTGGTGAAACGAATTGCCCGCGGGCTGAACATCCCGTTTACCGTGGGCGGCGGGATCAGCGAGCTGAAGGATGCCGACGCCCTGCTGAATGCCGGCGCCGATAAAATCAGCATCAACTCGTCGGCGGTCCGCAACCCGCAGCTGATCGATGACCTGGCTCGCAATTTCGGCAGCCAGTTTGTGGTTTTAGCCATCGATGCCCGCAGCGACAACAACCGCTGGACAGTTACGGTTAATGGTGGCCGCATTGAAACCGACAAGGAGCTGTTTGCCTGGGCCAAAGAGGGCGAAAGCCGTGGCGCCGGCGAAATCCTGTTTACCTCGATGAACCACGACGGCACCAAAAACGGATTTGCCAACCCGGAGCTTTCTCAACTGGCCGGCATGCTCACCATCCCCATTATTGCCTCGGGAGGCGCCGGAAATATGGACCATTTTGTGGAGGTGTTCACCGAAGGAAAAGCCGATGCCGCACTGGCTGCCAGTGTGTTTCACTACAAGGAAATTGCCATTCCCGAACTGAAAAATTATTTGCGGGAGAAGGGAATTGTCGTCAGATAAGATAATAGCCTGGAAGTTACCGGTGTGGTAAAAGTGAACTGCAACGTAACGGCCGAGAGGATAACAGATACCTAATAACAGAGAAGATATGACCAAAGAAAATATTCAACTGGATTTCAGTAAACTGAATGGCCTGGTTCCGGTGGTTATTCAGGATAATACCACCCTGAAAGTGCTGATGCTTGGCTTTATGAATGCCGAAGCGCTGGCGAAGACGGAGGAGACCGGGAAGGTTACTTTTTTCAGCCGCACCAAAAACCGGTTGTGGACCAAAGGGGAAGAGTCCGGGAATTTTCTGGAAGTGGTGGAAATAATGAGCGACTGCGACAACGACACGTTGCTGGTTAAAGTCAATCCGGCGGGGCCAACCTGCCACACCGGCGCTGACACCTGCTGGGGAGAGGAAAATGAGGAGAGCGATTTGATGTTCCTCGAATATCTCCAGGATTTTATCGACCAGCGTAAGCAGGAGATGCCCGAAGGTTCATACACCACTTCGCTGTTTAAAAGCGGAACCCGCAAAATTGCCCAGAAAGTAGGCGAGGAGGCGGTTGAAACCATTATTGGCGCCATGGCCAACGACGATGAGAATTTTCTGTATGAAGGAGCCGATTTGTTGTATCACCTGATCGTGCTGCTGTCGCACAAGGGATTTCGCATTGAAGACCTGGCGCGGGAACTGAAGAAAAGACACCGGTAATAGCCCGCTGGCCGGGCGACAGCGCTGAAACAGTTTTGTAATATGCCTACACCAGGGAAGCCAACGGTTTTATTTGTCGTGAACCCGAATGCCGGAAGACGCGATATCCGGAAATTGCTTCGGCAGCTGGCTTGGGTCCGGTCGCTGGCTGACGTGCGGATCACGGAGTATGCCGGGCACTGCCTCGAAATTATCCGGCAGGAGATTGATCATTACCAGGTTTTTGTTGCAGTCGGTGGCGACGGAACGGTCAACGAAGCCGCAGCTGCGCTGGCCGGGAGCGGCAAAGTGCTGGCCGTTTTTCCAACAGGATCCGGAAATGGCTTTGCCCGTGAATTTGGTTTCCGGAAAAACCTGCCCGAACTGCTGGCCACGATTAGAAACGGAAAGCGCGTTGCTGCCGATCTTTTACTGCTGAATGAAAAGGTGTGCGTCAACATGGCGGGCGTGGGGTTCGACGGCGCAGTGGCCCATCATTTTGCCGATCTGGTCCACCGGGGGTTTTGGAACTATGTGATCAGCACGCTGAAAACATTTTGGTCGTTCCGGCCGTTTGAGGCAGCCCTCCAATACGGGGAGACAAAAACCGAGGGACGTTTTTTTATGATCACGGTTGCCAACACCCGCCAGTTTGGCAACCAGGCGCTGATTGCGCCTTCGGCAAATCCGTCCGACGGCGTGTTCGAACTGGTGCTGGTTTCGCCTTTCCCGGGGTGGCTTTTCCCGCTGTTTGTTATCCGGCTTTTTACCGGCACCCTGAAACCATCAAACTATATGCAGCTGGTTTCTCTCCGGAACGGAGCGGTTTTAACAACTGCCGAAACGGAATTTCATATCGATGGTGAACCGGTGCAGCTTGCCTCGCCGGTCAATCTTTCGATCCGGCCCGGGGGCCTGCTGGTGGCCGATACCGGCAAAAGAAAATTCAGGATACGTCCGCAAGCAGTTGACGGGACCGAGCCCGCTGCGTAATCCGGTGATATACCCAAATACCTGCCAGCCCCAGCAACGGAGCGGTTAATAAGCCGGCTGCCACATCCACAACGTAGTGCGCTTTCAGGTACACCGTCGACAACATCAGCAGAAAAAAGAGGGGTAGTACCCAACGCAGCAACGGACGTGCGTAGCGGGCGCTTAAAACGCACATCAGCGCGGTGACACCCACGTGCGAGCTGGGAAAAGCCGCCGTCGGACGCTCGCCAAGGTAGTGCACCAGCCGCATGATCCGGCCAAACAGCCAGCCTTCGGGAATGGCGTTGTCGGGTGGCGGAAAATAAAATTGCGGGCCAGCCACCGGAAAAGCAATAAAAATCAGGTAGTAGAGGAAGAAAGAGAAGCTGATCAGAAAAAGGGATTTTTGAAATGCAGCGCGGTTTTTCAGCCAAATGAAAAGTAAAACCCCAAAAATAATCAGGTAAAACGAGAAATAGGCGAAGTGCATCAGCTCGGCAAACCACGGCTGGGGAAAGCGGGCCGCAAAAAGCAGGCTGGGTTGTTGCCCAAAGAGTCGTTGTTCAAATCCGGCAATGAGCGGATCGAAGTTTGCAGCCAGCAGGTTGTTTAACGCATCGGTTTCAGCATAAAAAAAACCGAACAACAATAACGGGTAGAAATCGCGTAAAAACTTCAGAAAAGAGAAGGGCGCTTTTGCAAAAACGACCAGCATGGCCATGAGCGGAAGCAGTGTGAGCCGCGCCGCCAGATGCCAGCCGGGATATGCCAGGCGGTTCCAGCCGGCCAGCAGGATGCCGCCCGTCAGCAGAATATAAATCAGGGTAGCCCAGTCGGCCGGCGTTGCCTGTTGTGTATATTTTCTGAAAAAACAGTATGGCTTCATGTCGAATCGCAAACTGGAAGATAAAAATAAGCCAATCTGGGAAAGTAGAGGACCCCGGCCGTTTAAAATTGTTGCTGAACTTACGTTGCAACAGTTGGGGCGCGGCAATCCAATTGATCTTTTCCGGTATCCTCCGGAAGGCGAATCATCCGGATTTTCTGCAGAAGAGGAGTTTGGGGGGCCGGGCCGGTAATCAGACGGTGGTTTCGTTGATGGTGAGCCAGTAGAGGCCGGCGTAACTGATCGCCTGAATAAAAGCGGTAAAATCGACCGGCTTGACGACATATCCGTTGGCGCCGGATGCGTAAGCCTGTGTAATGTCGGGATCTTCCTTCGACGAAGAGACCACCACCACGGGCAGGCTTTTGGTTTTGGGGTCTGATTTGATCTCTTTGAGTACTTCCAGTCCGTTTATTTTCGGAAGTTTCAGGTCAAGAAAAACCACCTTCGGCAGCCTGGCATGCTGCCGCGAAGTAAAATTTCCTCTGCAGAAGATGAAGTCGAGCGCCTCTTCGCCGTCTTTGGCAATATACATTTGCTGTATAAGATTTTGTTTTTTCAGCGCCCGGATGGTTAATTCTGCATCATTCGGATTGTCCTCAACAATGAGGATGTCCACCAAGTCAGCGTTTCTCATAAATAATTCCCTAATACTTTAATTTCCCACGACAAATGTAAGATTTTTTGGAAATGTTCATTTTGCAGGTAACGCTTTATTTTGGATTCTGGAAAGCTAACTGTTTAATTTTAAGAAATTTTTCAGGTTAGGTTTCCGTCTGAAGAAAAAGTACCGGATGCACGTTTGTTAATTTCTTTTTTGCATTAGCCGGTTATTGTTGCAGGATTATCTGCTGAACGGCAGCTGGCGACAGGAAACATAAGGCCGGAGAATGTATGAAAAAAACGAGAAGCCGGGGGAGAGGCTTCTCGTTTGATCTGGTTTGCTATTGACGGCGGAGGTTATTCCTTCCACACGGGTAAACGTCCGGGAGTCCACGGGGCGTTCATCCGGTTGAGTTCGTTTTCCAGTGCGGGGATGTCGCTCTCCACAATTCGTTTCAACTGTTCCAGGATGGGCGGAAACTCTTCGGTCAGGATCCGGTACTCCATTTTTTCAGTGGCAGTAATACCCGAGGTGGAGCCATAGTGGGTGTAGGTGAGGTTCCCCAGGCGGCTGTTCAGCGGAACCTGAGCGGGCGGAACCTCTTCCTGGCTGGCTTTGGCTGCCACACCGTTAAATTTGAAGTTGATCTCTTCCAGTTCGCGGCCCAGTTGGCGGGCTTTGTCCATCAGCGCCTGTCCGGCGCCCGGCGTGCTGTAAATGGCCTGTTTGATATGTTCAACCTTCGCGGCCAGTTCGCCGGCCAGTCGTTCGCTGCCTACCATGGCCACCGCCAGCCGGCTCACGTTGCGCGTAAATTCGGCATTTTCGGCATAGTTGGCTGCCGGAGTCGAAACGTTGTTCAGCTTTTTGCAGATAAAGGAGACCGGCCCGGCCAGCTGATTCAGTTCGCCATCGTTCCAGAGCGCCATTTCAACCGAATAGGTTCCGGGCATGACCAGGATTCCGGAGCCGCGGCGTCCGCTGCTGCCTTCGGTCGGGTTGAAACTGCCCGAAACACGGGTTGCCGATGGCATTGAATAGCGCAGGTCCCAGTTGATCCGGTTGATTCCTTTTGCAGGCGACTGGGTGAGCTGGCGCACCACATTCCCGTCGCTGTCCCTGATGGTGAAAATCAGGTGCGCTTTCTCCTCTTTGCCTTCCAGCTCGAGTTCACGCCAGGTGGGCTGGGGAATCGGTTTTCCCTCTTTAAACAGTTTTTTTTCGGCTTCCTGGCGGATCTCTTTTTTCGATTTGGGCGCTTCTTTCAGGTAGTAGGTGAAGGTGGCCCCAAAATCGGGATTCGGAGCTGTAAAATAGGTGCTTCCCTGGTTGCCTTTCGAGCTGGTTTGGTTGTACATCAGGGCCTCTTTTACCGGAAAGAGGAGAGCCTTGCTTTCGGTCATCTCTTTTCCGAGCTGGCGCAGCGGACTGTAATCATCGAGGATATAAAAACCCCGTCCGAAAGTTGCCAGCACCAGATCGCACTCGCGCTGCTGGATGGCAATGTCGTAAACGGCAATGGTGGGAAGCCCCGATTTGAGCTGAACCCAGTTTTGCCCGCCGTCAAGGGTGAAAAAAACGCCAAATTCGGTACCAACAAAAAGCAGGTTGGGATTTACAACGTCCTGTTCAATGGTGTGAATGGTTCCGTTTGCAGGCAGGTTGCCGGCAATCGGGCTCCAGCTTTTCCCTTTGTCGCTGCTTCTGAACAGGTAGGGTTTGAAGTCGTCGCGTTTCAGGTTGCTGAACGCGGCATATACCACATTTTCGTTGAAACGGTCGGCAAACAGGTCCGACACGTAGGTGTATTCGGGTACTCCGGGAAACGATCTGACCTGCGTCCAGCTTTCTCCGGCGTTTTCAGTCACCGAGATCACCCCGTCGTCGGTGCCGGCATACAGCAGGTTTTCGCGCACGGGCGATTCTGTCATTGCCACAATGGTTCCCCACTGTGAGGTGGAGACATCCTTGGCAACTGCATCGACGCTCCAGAATTTTCCCATCACCGGGAAGCTGTTGCGGTCGACCTGCGCGGTGAGGTCTTCGCTGATCACCTTCCAGGTGTCGCCGCGGTCATCGCTCCGGAAGATCTTGTTGGCAGCCAGATAGAGACGGGAAGGGGCGTGTTTGCTCACAAACATGGGGGCGTTCCAGTTCCATTTGTAGGTCAGTTCGCCCTGACGTTCGGCTGGTTTTATGCTGATGCGTTCGCCGCTTTTACGATCGTAACGCGACAGGTTTCCATACTGGTATTCGGTGTAAACAATATTGGGGTCGTTGGGGTCGGTGTCGATCCAGAACCCATCGCCGCCCAGGGTGACAAACCATTCGTCGTTGGTAACCCCGTCGCGGTTCAGGTTGCGCGAGGGACCGCCCATCGAGTTGTTGTCCTGCGTTCCGCCATAAACGTTGTAGAACGGGAGTTCGTTGTCGGTGTTGACCCGGTAAAACTGCGTGACGGGCAGGTTCTCTTTGAAGTCCCAGGTTTGACCGTTGTCCCACGTTTCGTAAATTCCGCCGTCGCCGCCGATCAGCAGGTGGCGGGTATCGGCCGGATCAATCCACAGGGCGTGATCATCCACGTGGCGGCCGTTGTTGTTCAGCGCGCGCCAGCTTTTTCCGCCGTCTTCAGTTACATACGAATAGGTTTCTACGGAATAGACCTTATTTACATCTTTCGGATCGCAGAAAATTTCGTTGTAATACTGGCCCGAGCTGGCGTGGCTACTCATCTTCTCCCAGCTCTCACCTTTGTCGGTTGAGCGGAAAAAACCGCTTTTATCTTCGGCCGCTTCCACGATGAGGTAGAGTACGTTGGGATCGACCGGTGACACATCGATGCCCATTCCGCCGATATCGACCGAGGGCAGGCCTTTCATAATTTTGTTCCAGGTTTTACCGGCATCGGCCGATTTGTAAACGGCCGACTCGGGGCCGCCGCCAATTTTGGTGAAGTGGTGGCGCCGCCGCTGTTCGGAAGTGGCATACAAAATGTCGGGGTTCGACGGGTCGATCACCACATTGTTGATGCCGGTGTTTTCGCTTATGGTCAGGATTTTCTCCCAGTTTTTCCCGCCGTCGGTGGTTTTGTAAAGGCCCCGTTCGCCGCCGGGTCCCCAGGCCGAACCTTCGCAGGCGACATACACCACGTCGGAATTTCGCGGATCGATCACAATGCCGCCAATTTGCCGGCTCTCTTTCAAGCCCATGTTTTTGAATGATTTTCCGCCGTCAACCGATTTGTAAACGCCGTCGCCGTAGCCGAGCGCGCGCTGGTGGTTGTTTTCGCCGGTACCCACCCACACGATGTTGGAGTTGGCGGGGTCAATTTTTACCACGCCGATGGAGTAGGCGCCGTAATTGTCGAAGACCGGTTTCCAGGTGGTGCCGTTGTTTTCGGTTTTCCACACGTGCCCGCTGGCTACTGCCACGTAGTATTCCGAATGGTTTTTTGGATTCACGGCAAAGTCGGCAATACGCCCGCTGGCCCATGCCGGCCCGATGTTTCTGAATTTCAGCCCGCTGACGAGGTTGCTGTTGATCACCGAATCGCTTTTGGCCGATTCTTCTTTTTTAGCCTGGGAAAATGCCGGCAAAAGGAGGGCCAGCATCAGGATCAGTGCTGTTTTTTTCATTCTTGGTTATTTAGTTGTTCATCAATTCGTTTTTCGAAATTGGTAAAAAAATCGGTGAAATCTTACACATTGGTCGCACCAACCTGAAAAGAAATACAGTTTGGGGAAGTTTTTTCAGTTTGTTTGGAAAAGTGGCGGCAGATTTTGCAGCGGGCGGTTTCGGTCAGCTTTTCCGTTTCCTGCAGCAGGTTGCGGGCTTTTGCCGTTTTGATTTATCTCTGCCAGATAACCGAACCGGTTAACCCGTAGCGGGCCGGCAGGATTTCCACAGCCCGACCGGAATTTTCCCGGAGGCTGGTTTCCGCTTTTCTGATTCCGGCCTCCCGGTTGGTCAGATCTCCGGCAGCGTAACTCTTTTGCAGAAAACAGCGAAACGCGTC
Source organism: Prolixibacteraceae bacterium (assembly GCA_029975525.1). GTDB lineage: Bacteria > Bacteroidota > Bacteroidia > Bacteroidales > Prolixibacteraceae > UBA1413. The sequence goes on from JARKOX010000099.1 coordinate 10,416, forward strand.
GGGAACGGGCTGCGAAAAGAGTGGCGCCGGCACGATTAAAAGGCCGGCAATCACTTTGAAGAGCTGAAAAATTATCTCACTGCCTGAAATCCTGGTTGTTGGATTGCTTGTTGGGTGCGGGAAGGCTGTGGTTGCAGCCAGCAGGCGTTTAAACCGGCTGTTGTCAGAAATTCAGCATCTCTTTCAGATTTTTGTAGCCGGTTTTGCTCACTTTTAGTTTGGTTTTGTCGTGCAGGATGACGATGTACGACTCTTTTTCGTACTGCTGGAGCTGGGCGATCTGGTCGATCCGGACGATGTAGGAGCGGTGGATGCGGGCGAAATTGCGCGGGTCGAGCGCTGTTTCGAAGTATTTCATGGTCTTTTGTTTCATAAAACGGCCTTCGTTGGTGTAGATCAGCACGTAGTCGTCCAGCGATTCCACATAGCGGATCTGGTCAACCGGGATAATGTGGATTTTGTGGCGGTCTTTAACCACTACGCGGTCCAAAAATTCTTCGCGGGAGAAGTTGCTTATTTTGTCGACCATGTCGTCGGATTCCACTTTTTTGGCCAGCCGTTCGGTCACCTTGTCGACAGCCGCCAGCAGCCGGTCTTTCGAAAAGGGTTTCAACAGGTAGTCGGCGGCGTTGAATTCGAAGGCTTTCAGGGCATACTGGTCGTAGGCCGTGGTAAAGATGATTTCCGGATGGTGGTCGAGCAGTTCGAGCATTTCAAAGCCGGTGATTTTGGGCATCTGGATATCGAGAAAAACCAGGTCGGGTTTCAGCTCGTTGATGGCTTTGACGCCTTCGAACCCGTTTTCGCATTCGGCAATAATTTCGAGGTCGTCGCGCTCCTTCAGGTACGACTTCAGCAGGTTGCGGGCCAGCTCTTCATCTTCGACAAGGATGGTGCGGATTTTTACTTCAGACATAACAGTTTAATTTTGAGGAATAGTTAAGGATACGGTGAAATATTTTTTGTCGTCGCTGATATTCAGCAGGGCCGGATTGCCGTAGATGATCTGCAGCCGCTCCCGGATGTTGCGCAGCCCGATTCCTTCCCCTTTTTTGCTGATCACGTTGGGGTCGTAGCTGTTGCGGATGATGAGGTGAAGGGCGTTACCGGTAATGGTGGCGTGGGTGATGACTTCGACCGGCTCGGTAGCTTCGTAAACGCCGTATTTGATGGCATTTTCATAAAGAGGCTGCAAAATCATGTTGGGCAGCCTGGCGTCGAAACATTTTTCGTCGACCTGGAAAACCGGCTGTAGTTTGCTGCCAAAGCGCACCTTTTCAATGCTCAGATACAGTTTGATATTTTGCAGTTCGGTGCCAAATTTTACTTTTTCGTTTTGTCCGTGTTTCAGCGAATAACGCATCAGGTGCGAAAGGTTGATCACCATTTCCTGCGCCTTAGCCGGATCGGACATGGTAAGCGACGAAATGCTGTTGAGGCTGTTGAACAGAAAATGGGGGTTGATCTGCGATTTCAGGGCGTGCAGTTCGGCCTCCTTGATGAGCGCTTTAAGTTCGCTTTCCCGCTTGACCTTCTCTTTGAAGTTTTGGTAATAGATGACGGCATAGAAAAAGATGACGTAAAAGATGTAAAAGAGATAGGCGCTCAATGCCAGCGAGGGCAGGCTCATCATCAGGTAATCGCTCAGGTCGGGGATGACGGCTTTGATGATGACGGCCGTAAGAAATATCCAGATGACATTGATGATGGTGGCGGCTACCAGGTGAAACAGCAGGAGGCTCCACCAGGAGTTGTTCTCCAGGGTGTTGAACCGCACCATAAACCAGATGTTGTACCCCAGAATAGCATAGAGTAGGAAGGAGACGTAGGAGTAGACAAAAGCCTGTTCGATGGGCATGTCGTAGAAGTTCCACTGCAACAATGCCTGGGCGGAAGACATCACCACCCAGAAGAGGCCATAACCCAGCAAAAGTTTTTGGTTGGAGAGGAGCGGATGTCTCATGGAGCGTCAGAAGTTTTTGACCTCGATGCCGCCGAAGGCTGTAAAGCCCTTGATGATAAGGGTCTTTGAGAGGTCGTAGTTGGTGTTGATCGACGATCCGCGTTTGTCGGAAAAACCGCCAAAAACCGCCGTCACTTCGTTTTTGACCGTCCAGTCGGGCGGAACCTTGAAGCCGATCCCTCCAAACATGCAGAAACAGTCAACCACCGCCCCGTTGGGAGAAAGCTGGCAGTGGCGCATGTCGTATTCCGTGCCGCCAAACAGGGCCGATGTTTTGCCGCCTATCAGGTTTTGCGAGTTGATGACCACTTCGCGCCCGCCAAAAACGACAAATTCATCGAAAAAATCGAGGCTTTTGAAATTTTCGGCTGGCTGCAGGGGCGTCGGTTTGTGCCGCTGCCGGAACAGCAACGCCACCCCAATGCCGACCAACAGCAGGGGCCATGCAATCCGGCGTAACTCCCACGGGATTTCAATCAGTTCGGGGATCATAAAAAAGCCCCCGATCATCATGATGATAATCCCCGCTGTCCGGTTGCCGCCCACCAGCGACACCGCACCAATAACAATCAGCAGCATCTGCCACGAAATCAGCACGTCTTCCCACATTTCGGGGATGTAACCCAGCCGTTTCATGATCCAGACCACCCCGACGACTATCAGGATAATCCCGAATAAAAATCGTTTGTTTCCTCTACCTTCATATTCCATGACTATTCGTTTTTTGTATGCTAAATATTTTCCGTTTTAAGTTTCCGGGAGGCTGGCCGAAAGTGTTTTGCCCGGCCGGCAGCCCTTTTCCGGTTTAAACTTTGTTGGCCACCATCGCTATTCCGGCAACTACCAGAAGAACCGGGAAGATGAGCGAAAAAGAGAAACCGGGAAGGAGGAAAATCCTCGGAATAAGAAAAATCCCGCCCACCACAATCAGCGCCACTCCTCCCGAACGTTTGCCGGCCAGCAGGATCAGTCCGACAAGCACCAGTATCATGGGCCAGGAAAAGATAACATTTCCGATTTTATGATAGATCCAGTGAAATGGTGCAAATAATTCGTCGAAATGAAAATGCACCCCCAGTTGTCTGAAGAGCCAGAGTAAACCGACGACAATCAGGATGGCTGCCAATACCACCCTCGAACGATCTTCTGTTTTTTCATTCTGCATGACGATGGATTTTAAAAAGTTTATTCAAATATAGTATTCCTGCTTCTGGAAATCCGCGTCACATTCGGTTAACAGGGTAATAATGCCGGTAAAAACTCAGATTCTGCAGGGGCACAAAAAAGGCGGGAGTTTTTTCCCGCCTTTAAACCGGAATTTTATACCGGTAAATTATTGTTTTGTTCCACTGTTTTGAAGCAGTTTTTATCTGTTTTTTTCTTTGGCCCAGGTGTCTTTTAACTGCACGGTGCGGTTGAAAACCGGTTTTTCGGGCGTCGAATCGGGGTCGACATTGAAATAACCGAGCCGTTCAAACTGGTAGTGGGTGAGCGCCGGAGCCCCTTTTACCGACGGTTCGAGGTAGCACTTGGGAAGGACCACCAGCGAGTCGGGGTTGAGGAATTCTTTGAAATCGCGCTCTTTTTCTACGAACAGATCTTCCACCGTGAAGAGGCGGTCGTAGAGCCTCACTTCCGACTCCACCGCATGAGGCGCCGAAACCCAGTGCAGGGTGGCTTTCACTTTGCGGCCGTCGGGCGAATTGCCGCCTTTCGATGCCGGATCGTAAGTACAGCGCAGCTCGGTGATTTCACCGCTGGCATCTTTCACCACTTCGTTACAGGTGATGAAGTAGGCGTAGCGCAGGCGCACTTCGCGTCCCGGCGCCAGACGGAAAAATTTGGACGGCGGATTCTCCATAAAATCTTCCCGTTCGATATAAAGCTCGCGCGAGAAAGGTACCAGGCGGGTGCCGGCTTCCAGCTCTTCCGGATTGTTGATCGCTTCCAGCTCTTCGGTGACCCCCTCGGGGAAGTTGGTGATAACCACTTTCAGCGGATCGAGAACTCCCATCACGCGGTGGGAGGTTTTATTCAGATGTTCGCGCACGCTGTGCTCCAGCAGGGTAACGTCGATCATCCCATCGACTTTGGTTACCCCGATACGTTCGGCAAAGTTGCGGATCGATTCGGGGGTATAACCCCGGCGGCGCAACCCCGAAATGGTGGGCATCCGCGGGTCGTCCCAGCCTTTTACGTAGTTATTTTTGACCAGCTCAAGCAGTTTGCGTTTGCTCATCACGGTGTAGCTGAGGTTGAGGCGGGCAAATTCGATCTGCCGGGGACGGTAGTTGTCCTCCGTCAGCTGGTCGATGAACCAGTCGTAAAGGGGGCGGTGAACCTCAAATTCGAGGGTACAGATCGAATGGGTAATTCCTTCCCAGAAGTCGCATTGCCCGTGGGCAAAATCGTACATCGGGTAGATGACCCACTGGTCGCCGGTGCGGTGGTGTGGCGTTTTGAGGATCCGGTAGAGGATCGGGTCGCGCATGTGCATATTGGGCGAAGCCATGTCGATCCGGGCGCGCAGCACGCGCGAGCCTTCCTCGAATTCGCCGTTTTTCATCCGTTCAAACAGGTCGAGGTTTTCTGCAATACTCCGGCTGCGGTAAGGACTTTCGATACCGGGGCGGGTGGGGGTTCCTTTCTGGCTGCTGATGGTTTCGGCATCCTGATCGTCCACATAGGCTTTGCCTTCCTGGATCAGTTTCACGGCAAACTCGTAAAGCTTCCCGAAATAGTCGGAAGCATAATAGAGGCGGTCGCCCCAATCGAATCCCAGCCAGTGCACGTCTTCCATGATGGAGTCAACATACTCCACATCTTCTTTTTCTGGGTTGGTATCATCGAACCGCAGGTTGCACAATCCCCCATATTTTTCGGCCGTGCCGAAATTCAGGCAGATTGATTTGGCGTGGCCGATGTGCAGGTAACCATTGGGTTCGGGCGGAAAACGGGTGTGTACCCGACCCTGGTTTTTCCCTTCCTGCAGCTCTTTTTCAATCTGCTGATGGATGAAATTGTTTTTTCCTGACGACTCTTTTTCGTTAATCATATTTTCCATCATGCCGTTTTGAATTTAATTCAAATGAAACAATGGCCGCAAAGGTAAAAAATGATTCCGCGTCGCGAGGTTATCCTCTTTAAAATGTTTCCTTTGCAGCCAGATTTTAAATTCGGTTAATCGCAAAAATGAAAAAGAGGGTGAAGATTGAGTTGGAGAACATGAAATTTTATGCTTTTCATGGCCATTTTGAAGCAGAACAAAAGGTGGGGAACCAGTTTTTGGTCAATGTTTCGGTGGAAACGGACGGCGCGATGGCCGCCCAAACCGACCGGCTGAAAAATGCCCTGGATTATCAAAAAATTTACGCCCTGGTGAAGCGCGAGATGGAGATTCCGTCGCACCTGTTGGAGCATGTTGCCAACCGTATCGTAGAGGCTTTGTATGCTGAAGTTCCGGCAGTTGAGCATTGCAAGGTTAAAATTTCGAAGCTGAATCCCCCGATGGGTGGCGAGATGGAGAAGGTGAGCGTGACCCTGGAAAGGTGAGGCAAATTCAAAAAGAGTGTGGAACGGAACAAAAAAATGTTACATTTGCAATCCGAAAACAAAAGTTCATTCCAATAATGGTTCCTTGGCCGAGTGGCTAGGCAACGGTCTGCAAAACCGTGTACGGCGGTTCGAATCCGCCAGGAACCTCCAAAATGGTATAAATCCTCCTGTGAGTCGTTGATTTGCAGGAGGTTTTTTTTGATGTTTTTTTTGGCTGCCAAGTTTTTGAGCAGGAAAGAGCGGGCGAAATCCGTGCTGGTTGCATTGTACCGGATTTTTGGCCGCAACTCCGGGAGGCTCACTGGTTTCGAAGCTGTTTGTGGCGCGGCAACCCGTTTGGCACCGGCCACCGGGCCGGACGATTTGAATCAAAAAAGATGCTGCCCGCGGGCCCAGCCGATGGTTCTGGTTAATTTTCTTCTTTTATCCAGCGGGTGAAAACAAATCCGTTTTTTTCGTACAAAATCTCCAGCTGGGGGTACATTGCCAGGTACTTCTCCTTTTTATCGATTTTTAGAACGGCGTAAATTTCTTTGTCGGGAGAGGCGGTAACTGCGGTCAGTTCGTCACCTTCGTGCGGCATGTTCAGCGGTTTCCGGCTGGCGTAAAAGTAGTTGGCGTAACTTTTAAATCCGAAGGTAACCACCCAGGCGTTGCGGTCGGAAACCGACTGGCAGAATTCGATCAGCGCCCGCTGGCTGTACCGTTCTACCCTTGGCACCACAAGTACCATACTCAGATAGAGGAATAACATGCAGGAAACAAACAGGCTGGCTGTGGCCGCAAAGATTCTGTTCTGGCGGTTTTGTACAACAAATCTGGCAAATCCGGCCAGCAGGATCAGTCCGGTGACCCATTCGATGTGTAGCCAGCCGCCGTCGGCCTGCAGGTTCGCCTTGGCAAACCGGTCTTTGATCAGGTCGCTGTTCAGCAGCAGCGGTTTAAAATCATCGATAAATGAAAAAACAATCATAATCAGTGCAAAAAAGAGGACCAGCACGCCCGTGGTTACCGTTAGCCACGACGGCAGCCGCTCGCTGCGTTCAATGCGGGTGTGCAGGTAGGTGGCCGCCAGGAAGCTCAGCGGCAGGTATGCCAGCGAAGAGTAGTGGACAATTTTGGTCTTGACAATGGTGAACAGGATCAGAACGGTCAGCAGCAGGATCAGGTTCCATACATAATAGTGGCGGATGGCAGGATCGGGGTTTTTCTCTCTTTTCAGGGAGGCGATCATAAACAGCGATGCCGGAAAAACGCCGATCAGCACAACGATAAAGTGGTAGAGCAGAAATCCGCCGTGACCGGCATCCTGGGTGTTGAAGAGCCTGATCTGGTATTCGATGAAGTCGCGGATGATCTGTTCATTTCCGGCGGCCCACTGCCACAAAAACCACGATCCGCCGGTAAGGGCGGCAGCCACAAAAAAGAGTCCCACATGCCACCCGTTTACGTTTACCCTGAATCGGCGGATCAAAAAGAAAGCGGCCACCGCTAAACTGAGGACCAGCAGGGCAACCGGCCCTTTGGTCAGCATTCCCAGCCCGATCAGAACGCCTGAAACCGCAGCCGTCAACGGTTTGCTGCCGGTAAAGCTGGGATCGGTGCAGCGCATCAGCAGCCAGGCCGAGCTGAAGATAAACAGGTTGAACCACGGGTCGATGATTCCGGATTTGAAGTAGAAAAATGGGAGAAACGAGCCGGCATAAATTAATGTCCAGAGTAATCCAAACCGGTAGCCGCGCAGTTTTTCGCCGGCGTGGAAAAGGAGCAGCAGGGTTGCCATTCCGCAGATGGCATTGGGAAACCGGGCAGCAAATTCGTTGATTCCGAACAGCTGCATCGAAAGCGCCTGCATCCAGATGAAGAGCGGCGGCTTTTCCCAGAACGGACGGAAGTTGATCTGCACCGTCGAAAAGTTGCCACTGACAAGCATTTCGCGCGCCGACTCGGCAAAGTTGATCTCATCCCAGTCAAACAGGTGTG
>JARKOX010000107.1 GCA_029975525.1 Prolixibacteraceae bacterium
TTAGGTAGTCGAAGGCTTTGGCGATCAGTTAATAGGCAGCATATGCCTTGGCGATTTAAACATAGAGTGCCGGATTTTTTTTAGCGTTATTGGCAGTCCGGGCTTTTTTAATCAGATCTTCGGCCTGATCAGGGGAGGTAGACATTAATAATCCGGCTTTTCCGGCCATGCACAACGGGTTGGGAACAGCAGCGGTAACACCCTTTTCAAAATAGAAAGCTGCTGAGTCGGTTTGTCCCAACAGACGGCAGGCTTCGCCCAGGTAGTACCATGCATCGGTTGGGACTGGTACATTGGACAGCTGCTGGCGGAAGTAGGTTTTAGCCGTCAGGTACATTCCCGCATTTAATGCCTCACGTCCGGTATTTTGTGCCGTCAATGAAGTGTAGGATAAAAAAAACACAAAGAAAGCAGCAGACGTTTTCATCGGTATGTTTTATAAACTGTTGTTTACGTGTATCAACCGCAGAGGTTGTGTTACCGGCAATATTCCCGATTTAAGGATAATGCGCTGGCCGCGGTCGCTGGTAATAAACGAGGTAAAGCCCGCGGTGAGCCCCACCCGCGGATCGGCCAGGATGGCATAAATATGGCGTGTGTAGGGATACTGCCCGGTTGCCAGATAGGCCTGGTAGGGTTGGTAACTGTTGGCTTCAGTGGCAATTTCTTCCCTGCTGACTGCAACTACCTTGATTTTGTCAAGAAAGCCAATAGAGAGCGAGTCTTTGCGGTTGCTGATCCAACTGACCCCGATAATGCCCAGCGCACCGGGAGTTTGGGATACATAATCAATCACCGCAGGAGTGTCGTTGACGGCCGCTAAGTCAGGCGACAACTGTTTGTTGCCACAAATTACGTTGACGGCATATTGGGCGGTGCTCGATTGCGGATTGTCGAAAATAACCTTAATAGGGCCGAGGTGGGATGCAGGATTCAGTTCCTTCCAGTTTTTTACCTCCCCAGTCAGAATTGCTTTAATCATTTGGGTGGTCACCAGGGTGTCGGGATTTTGGGTGTTTACGATAAAGGCAATTCCATCGGTGGCAATCCTCACTTCTTTAGGAAAAATCTTGATGCTTTTAAAGTAGTCGTTCTCCTCTTTTTTGAGCGTACGTGCCGCAATAATCATCCGCACGCTGTCTTTCAGCAGCAGATTAAATGCTTTAATTTCAGGACAGGAGATGCCCATGATGGTAGCCGATTGATAAATGTTTTCGAAAACATCAATTTCATTTCTGACAATCGGAGCGAACGTTTCATCAATTCCAATGGTGATGATGCCACTGGTGGGAGTGTCCCGGTGTTTTGGGCTTCTGTTCTGGCAGGAGACAGCTAATAAAATTATGGAAGCCCAAAAAAACGTGTGGAAATTATTCTTCATCGCCGGTTTGTTTTTTTGATTTTAGAAGGCGGTAAACCCGGAATCCGGCATAGCACAGCAGCAGAATACCCAAGGCATACCGGGGGTATCCGCTTATGTTTGCAACAAATTCCGGAAATAACAAAAGCGACAGTCCGATGCCGGCATAGAGTAAAATCATGATAATTCCAAAGATTTTTGTAAACCAGCTTGAATAGGTTGTCAGAGTATTCATGAGTCTAAGTTATTAGGATACAGGTTGACTGTTTTTTACAATGTATCTACTGAAGTACAAAATTGATCGGTACCGTGTAGGATACTTTTACCGGTTTTCCCCTTTGTTTGCCAGGATTCCATCTGGGGAGGCTGTTAACCACCCGCAGTGCTTCCCGGTCGAGTGCCGGATCAATGCCCCGGGTTATTTTGGCCTGGGTGATGCTGCCGTCCACGTCAACCACAAAGGAGACGTAAACCCTTCCCTGAATGCCGTTTTCCTGTGCGACAGCCGGGTATTGGATCTCCTTGGCGATAAATTTACGCAAGGCATCTTCGCCTCCCGGAAATTCGGGCATTTGTTCCACGATATAAAATACCTGGGTCTCTTCCGGTTCCTGGGTGATCTCTTTATTGGCATCCAGCTCGGCCACATCGATACCGTGTGTTTCGTCGGTTCCTTTTACGTCGGCAATGGAGATAGCCACTTTGGTTTCACTTAAAGTTTCCTGGGTTTTGATTTCTTCCTCCTCTTTAACCTCTTCGTCGGGTTTGATAACCG
>JARKOX010000118.1 GCA_029975525.1 Prolixibacteraceae bacterium
ATGATTGTCCGAAGGGCGCTCCGTCCGGGAAGAAATTTCAGGAGGGGAGAAATCTCCTGCGAAAGATCGAGCGGACATCCTGAAGGTTTTGCCGTAACAAGCATCTCCCAAAGGAAATGGGCCGATTTTTCAGGCGAAAGCTTGGGAAAAGGGCCGGTTGCAATAACCGTAGCCTGACGTTGCAGGATGCCCCGGCGGAATGCAGCGAAATGGGAGCTATCAAAAAAGATAGTTCCCATTTGTGTTTTATACCTCCTCCATCTCCCCTCCGCACCAAAAGGCCAAAATCAAATCCGCAATCAACTTTATCAGACAGTAATTGTCATTATGGGGAAAGATCAAAACCGTGATTCCGAAAGAGACAGCATTCATATTATTTGACGGGGTTTGTAACCTGTGTAACCGAAGTGTCGACTGGGTGATTATGCGCGATGTGCAGCGCCGGTTCCGCTATGTTCCGCTGCAGTCGGAAGCCGGAAAATTCCTCCGCCGGCAGTTTGCCCTACCCGAAATACAGGAAACGATTCTGTTGATTCAGCATGACAAAGTCCTGGCCGGCTCCGATGCCATTCTGCAGATTGCCGGAGAGCTCCGTTTCCCCTGGAAAATGCTGAAACTGCTCCGGATTATTCCGCATCGGTTCCGCGAAAAAATCTATCGATGGATCGCCCGAAACCGCTACCGGTGGTTTGGACGCAGAGAAAGCTGCCGGCTCCCGACTCCCGAGGAGGCAGCCCTTTTCCCCGAAAAAAAGGCGTTAGAACTCTATTTCGCCGGCTTCAAATTTCCTGAAATTATCTGACAAAGCAGCCAGCCAGTTTCCAAACTGCTGCATCGCCTCCTGCGTTCCGGCAGAAATGGTTTTATGCTGAACTTTGAGCAAAACGTAGCCATAAATCGCATTGAGGCACGTCTCCACATCGCCGGCGTGGCGGTCGGACTTTTGCCGGAATTCATCAATCAAAGTGGCCACCGAACGATAGACCAGGCCATAATCGGGATCAACCGCGGTCTCCAGCAACTTCCGGTGAAAGCGCTCCACTTCGTCAATCAGGTTTTTCAGAAACTGAAAATGGCCGGATTGACGGAGATGTTCCTTCTCCATCATCAAAACCAGGTTGGCGTACCAATCTACCATCTCTTTACGCACCTCGTCGCGCACGTCAAATTTATCAACCAGGTTCTTCTCGATATGCTCCAGATCGAGGTTAAAAGCACGGATAACATCTTCCACCTGGAACATGTAGAGCAGATATTCGGCAATATTTTCCTTGCGTTTCTGGCGAGCGGTAAGCATACAATCGGTATTTAAGGTTGTTGGTTGAAAAAATCATCGAGGTCGCGCCGCTCCTTCTTGGTTGGGCGGCCGGTTCCCCGGTCACGGGTAATCCACACCATACTTTTCTGGACATCAATCAGGGCAAGTTCTTCCGGCGGGGTCACCTCTTCCATAAACCGGGCTGTTTCGGGAGCGCCCATCCGTTTTTCGGCCAGTGCGATCACTTTGTAACTGCGGTAAATGGGCGGTTTACGCACCTTCACCACATCGCCGGGACGTACTGCCCGTGAAGGTTTGACCGGCAGGCCGCCCATCAGCACCTGTCCTTTGAGACAGGCTTCAGTAGCCAGGCTGCGCGTTTTAAACAGCCGCACGACCCACAGCCATTTGTCAACCCTTACATGATCGGCCATCTACTTCCGGGTATTAAACAGGTTCATGGTACGCTCAACTCCCAAGGTACCAAAACTTTTGATCGCCTCCACACAATGCTCAATTTTTTCGGGAAGCAGTTTAGCCTCCTTGGCGCTCCATTTTCCCAGGACATAATTGACCTGGTGTCCTTTGTGGAAGTTATCGCCAATTCCAAAACGGAGCCGGGCATATTCGTTGGTTCCCAGCACCTCGGAGATGTTGCGCAAACCATTGTGCCCGCCGTCGCTACCTTTGGTCTTCAGCCGGACGGTGCCAAACGGCAGGGCCAAATCGTCCACCACCACCAGCAGATTTTCCAGCGGAATTTTCTCCTGTTTCAGCCAGTAGCTTACAGCACGGCCGCTCAGGTTGACATAGGTGGTCGGACGCAACAATACGAAAGTGCGGGCTTTGTATTTGAATTCAGCCACAAAACCGTAACGCCTGTCATTAAAAACAATATTGGACGCACCGGCAAGCGCGTCCAATATGTCGAATCCAATGTTATGGCGTGTATTTTCGTATTCTTTGCCGATATTTCCTAATCCGGCAATCAAATATTTCACACGTTAAATTCTTTACAGATTAATCCATCCCGATTATTTGCCTTCTTTACCCGACATGGCAGCTCTTGCAGCCCTGGTGATAGCAACAGTCACAATAACGTTCGATTTACTATCGAGGAACTCAATTCCTTCGGGTTTCAGGTCGCCAACTTTAATACTTTGAGACAGTCCCAGCTCCGTAACATCCACATCGATGGCATCCGGAATATTTTTGGCCACTCCCCGGACTTTCAGTTTCCGCAGGTTCACTTTCAGTTTACCTCCGGCCCTGGTTCCTTTGGCGCTACCAACGATATTCACCGGCAGATCGATTTTGATCGGTTTTTTGTCGTCAATTTCAAAAAAATCAACGTGCATCAGCTGCTCGTCAACCGGGTGCCACTGGGTGTCCTGCATAATTGCCTGATAGTTTTTCCCGTCAATGTCGAGATTAACCAGAAAGACCTCCGGGGTGTAAACCAGTTTCCTGAACTCACTGAATCCGGCATAAAAATGAACCGGTTTTTCACCTCCGTACAACACGCAGGGAACGAGTTCCTGACTCCGAAGTTTTTTGGCGTCTTTTTTTCCGGTAGCTTCCCGGAGATTTCCTTTTACTTCAATTGATTTCATCTTAATTTTTTAGTTTAAAATTATGGTACTCAGTCCTCCCTTTTCGGAGAAAGGGCAAACAGCATGCATAATTACACAGCCGTTGTGTTCCGAAAAAAGCGGTGCAAATATAAACAATTAGCGGTAATACAACGAACTAATTGACTGATTTTTATAAACCCGGCTGATCGCTTCGGCAATCGCATCGGCTACGGAAATGTACTTGATCTTGGGCGAACTGTTTTTGGGCGGAAGGGAATTGGTAAAATAGACCTCTTCGAGCGCCGAATTGTTGATCCGTTCGATAGCCGGACCGGAGAGGACGCCATGCGCAGCAAAGGCGCGCACACTTTTAGCCCCTTTCTCCTTCATCAGGTTGGCCGCTTTGGTAATGGTGCCGGCGGTGTCGATCATGTCATCCACGATGATCACATCTTTTCCGGACACATCGCCAATCAGGGTCATATTTTCCACCACATTGGCCTTTGCGCGCGATTTGTGGCAGATTACCATGTCGGATTCCAGCATGCGGGCGTAGGTATTGGCCCGTTTGGTTCCGCCCACATCCGGTGAAGCGATGGTAATATCGCTAAGCCCCATTTGGCTGATAAACGGAATAAACAGGGCAGAGGCGTAAAGATGATCCACCGGTACGTTGAAGAATCCCTGGATCTGGTCGGCATGCAGGTCGAGGGTAATCACCCGGTCGACGCCGGCAGCGCTCAACAGGTCGGCCATCAGTTTGGCGCCGATCGAAACGCGCGGTTTGTCTTTGCGGTCCTGGCGGGCAAATCCGAAGTAAGGAATAACAGCAATCACCTTGTAGGCACTGGCGCGTTTGGCCGCGTCAATCATCAGCAACAACTCCATCAGGTTGTCGGCAGGTGGCGGGGTCGATTGCACAATGTAAACATGCGATCCGCGGATAGTCTCCTCGTAGCAGGGTTCAAACTCGCCATCGGCAAATACGGGGCATGATGATTTCCCCATATCCAACTCCAGGCTTTCGCAAATTTTTTCTGTCAGATAGCTGGTGTATCGGCAGGAAAAAATTTTCAAAGAGTGGTTTTTTTCTCCCATAATTGCTGATTTTGTTGACTTGCCGGATTCGTTTCCCAGTTCTCCAGCTTCGGCTGAAATCATTTTTTTCTCCATTCAAGTTATCAATTTTTAGCTAACCAAACAACCCGCATCAGTTTGAAAGATTAACCTGTTCAATAAAATTCAGAATCTCCTCGCGCCCGTCACCCGAAACCGACGAAGTATCAAAAACCGGGGGCAGCTCTTCCCATTTCTGCAGTAGAACTTCGCGGTAACGGGCCAGGTTTTCGTCCAGCTCCGAGGGTTTGAGCTTGTCGGTTTTGGTAAAGATGATGGCAAACGGAATCCGGCTGATTCCGAGCCATTCCATAAATTCCAGATCGGCAGGTTGTGGATCGTGACGGCTGTCGACCAGCACAAACAGACAGTAGAGGTTGGTCCGCCGCAAAATATATTGCCGGACAAATTTCTCCCACTTTTCACGTTCGGTTTTGGGAACCTGGGCATAACCGTAGCCCGGCAGGTCGACCAGGTACCACGATTCATTGACCAAAAAATGGTTGATCAGTTGTGTTTTGCCGGGCTTTGAAGATATTTTGGCCAGCGAACGGCTTTTGACCAGCATGTTTATCAGCGAAGACTTTCCCACATTCGATCGCCCGATGAATGCATACTCGGGCTTGTCAGGCTTCGGGCATTTTTCAACCTTGGTATTGCTAACCAAAAACTTAACCTGCTTAATTTCCATAACCTCTCTGTTTTGCTGCGCCTGCAACGCACTTTGCGCAGCCCCGCCTTTTCTCCTCTATTTTTTATTTGATGTAAACTTCCAGTGTTTTGGCCGTTCCGCCGGCCGGGATCAGTTCAAACTGATCGAGGCTGGCTGGTACCAGCACGGTCTCGCCCCGCCCGACAGTTTCTTCTCCCCCTTCGTAACGGATGGTGAAGCTGCCGTCGATGCAGAGGTAGATGATAAACGAATCGAGCAGTGCGCTCTCTTTTTCTACCGGACGGTCAAATTCAATCACATTGGTGGTGAAATAGTCGCACGAAACAATTTCAGCAGGTTGGTTTTTCACGGCCGGGTAGTGCGTTTTGTACTCCTTCTCGAAGCTGAAATCGATGGCGTCGAGGGCCAGGTCGCTGTGAAGTTCGCGCTCCTGTCCGTTCGAATCTTTGCGGCCGTAATCGTAAATGCGGTAGGTGACATCCGAGGTTTGCTGAATCTCGGCAACCAGGAGCCCTTTTCCGATGGCATGTACCCGTCCGGCAGGGATAAAAAACGCATCGCCGGGTTTTACCTCTTCGAAATGGAGCAGTTCGGTAAGCCGTCCGCTTTCAAAATAGCGGAGATATTTCTCCCGGTCGACGGGTTGGTTGAACCCCGAATTGAGCCTGGCTCCCGGCTGAGCATCAACCACATACCACATTTCGGTTTTTCCGTAGGCGTTGTGCCGTTTGCGCGACAGTTCGTCACCGGGGTGAACCTGAACCGACAGGTCGTCCTGGGCATCGATAAATTTGATCAGCAGCGGAAATTCAATGCCAAAACGGTCGTAAACCTTCTCTCCCACCAAATCGCCCATGTAAATTTCCACCAGCTCCTGCAGGTTGTTTCCTGCCAAAAAACCGTTGGAGACTTCTGAAACAAAGCCTTCAACAGCCGACAGTTCCCAACTTTCGCCACAACGCCCGAGGGTACACCCGGTTTTGTTCAGCACCGTTTTCAGGCGGTCTCCCCCCCAAATACGTTCCTGAAAGAGCGGCACAAATTTCAAGGGATACAATTGACTCATATCTTCTATTTCTTCAGATTCTTCAGATTAAAACACAAAATCGACAGCGGCCCGCGAGGCAACCACTTCGTTGATCCGGGCAGCCACTTTTACATGTTCGGGATGAACCCGGTAACGGTCGAGCTCCTCCACCGAACGAAAATGGGTAATCAGCGCCAGGTCGAAACTTTTGGATTCCAGCTCATAATTGAGGCCCACTTCGATATGCACCAGCTCTGCAATGCGGCCTTTCAGCCCTTCGAGCAGTGTTTTCAGTTCGTTCAGGATCGCCTGTTTTTCTTCCCCTGAAAATTCTTTCAGTTTAAAAAGCACCACATGATTAATCATAACTACCTGCTTAAATTTGTATCTTGTAGAAATTTTCGGGGCGAAATTACGATAAATTTGCCAGTCGCTAAAAACGGCGGCTTTCAAAATGGAGATATTAATGAAAATGTAAATCGGAATATGCTGATAATTGGGATTGCAGGAGGAACCGGATCGGGGAAAACCACGGTCGTACAAAAGATCGCCGATGCCTTTACCGAGGGCGAAGTGGCGATCTTAACACAAGATGCTTACTATTTTGACAACAGCCATTTGTCGCTCGCCGAGCGTCGTAAAAAAAATTTCGACCACCCCGACTCCATCGAGTTCGATTTGATGGTGGAGCATGTGAAGGCGCTGCGCGATGGTTTTCCGATTGAACAGCCCGTTTATTCCTTCATCACCTGCACCCGCGAACCCGAAACCGTAACCATTGAACCGCGCCACGTGCTCATCATCGAAGGTATCCTCTGCCTGGCCAACGAAAAACTGCGCGACCTGATGGATGTAAAAGTTTTTGTGGACTGCGACTCCGACGTCCGGCTGTCGCGCGTGATCCGGCGCGATATCATGGAGCGCGGCCGGAATGTGGAGCAGGTCCTCGACCGGTACGAAAAGACCGTCCGCCCCAGCCATCTCCAGTTTATCGAACCCACCAAACGTTTTGCCGACATCATCGTTCCGCAGGGTGGAATGAACCGCAAAGCCATCGAAATCCTGACCAACTACATCAAACAAATCCTGAAAAAACAACATCCCAGCCATGCTTGACCAACTGAACATCGAAGAGGTGCTGTTTCTCGACATCGAAACGGTTCCGCACTTTCCGGCTTACGACGAAATGTCGGCCGACTGGCAAAAACTTTGGGCTGAAAAGATGAAAAACTCGGTCTCGGAAGCCGTTACCCCCGCCGATCTGTATGAACGCGCCGGCATTTACGCCGAATTTGGGCGCATCATCTGCATCTCGGCGGGCTACCTGTTTCAACGGCGGGGCGACTGGTTTTTCCGCGTCAAATCGTTTTACGACGACGACGAAAAGAGACTGCTGCGCCACTTCGGGGATGCCCTGGTGAAATTTGAAAATGTCGGCAAAAAGCGGCTTTGCGCCCACAATGGCCAGGAGTTCGACTTTCCGTACATCGCCCGGCGGATGCTGGTCAACGGCTTGCGCCTGCCCAAAATCCTCGACATCGCCGGTGCCAAACCCTGGGAAGTGAAAGACTTTCTGCTCGACACGCTGCAGCTCTGGAAATTTGGCGACTACAAACACTACACCTCGCTGTCGCTGCTCTGCCAGATTTTCGACATCCCCACCCCGAAGGACGACATCGACGGAAGCCAGGTGGCCCATGTTTATTACCAGGAAAATGACCTGGACCGAATTATCCGTTACTGCGAAAAAGACACGATGGCGGTCGCCAACCTGTTGCTGCGTTACAAGGGGTTGCCCATTGTAGCGCCTGAAAATATGGAAGTTGTTTAACCTTTATCCCGGATCAGTATTTCATCATCCGGTCCATGTCCCGGGCTGCATCTTTCTGCTTCAGGCTTTCGCGCTTGTCGTACACCTTTTTTCCGCGGCAGAGGGCAATTTCGAGCTTGGCCAGCCCTTTGGCGTTCAGGTAAAGTTTGAGCGGCACAATCGTCAGCCCCGACTCTTTGACCTTCTTCTCCCACTTCTGTAATTCGCGCTTTTGCAGCAGCAGTTTCCGGTCGCGCTTGGCCACGTGATTGTTGCAGGTTCCCAGTTCATACTCCGAGATATGCAGGTTTTTCACATACATCTCTCCGTTGATAAACTGGCAGTACGAGTCGGTGAGGTTGGCCTTCCCCGACCGGATCGATTTGATTTCGGTACCTACCAGCTGAATGCCGGCGTCGAGCCTTTCCAGAATCTCGTATTCAAAAAAGGCCTTTTTATTTTTGATCTGTAATGCAGTTGCAGCGTTTGCCATCTTAGTAAAAAATTGTGGAAAAGTTCCAAAGTAAAACGGTCAGGATCCCGAATATAAACAAATTCAGCAGAATGGCCGTCAGGCAGAAATTGACCAGCTTTCCGGAGTTGAAAGCGAGCAGTTCCCTGGCGCCCAGCCAGAAGATGTAGTATCCGAACAGCCCCAAAACTTCCAGCGGATAGAGAAACGGAACCAATCCGGTAACCACCGAAACCAACACCATCGGCGTCAAGGAATAGGCCACCAGCCGCCGCGCATCCTGCAGGCTGCCCGCTGCCCCAAAGAAGGAGAACAACCGGTTTACCAGCATGACGGAGAGAAAGTAAACCAGCACAAACAGGACAATCTCCCTCAGCGACTTGGTCAGGGCAAACGGAAGATAAAACTGCTGTCCCTTCAACAACTCGCCGGCGAAATGTGCCACCGATTCGACCAGCAGCAGCGGGAGCAGATAGCCGCCCAGCAACTGGCTTTGTGTTTGCGGCACGTCCCGGTTGGCTCTCCAGAAGTCTTCGGGAAAGACAACCACCCGAAAAGCTGTTTTAAAAATTCCGCGGATTGCCTGTCTTTTCATTCTTCACACATTAGGTTCACAAAAATACACTTTCCGGCAGAATTCCTCCTGCAAAAAATCAAATCCGGCAAAAACAGCTCTCCCAAAAGGAAAAAAGCAGGATAAAAACAGCCGCACCACACAGCCCGGCTAAACCCTCCCGGCCAAATTCCAGGAGCCATTTTTTGCTGCCCAACCTGTTTAAAGCATGTCAAAAATCATCAATCACCTTACTGAATTTCAATAAATTAACATCAAAAACCTACGGCCATGTTAAAAATAAGCAAACAAGAAGCGTTGCGTTACCACGAACAGGGACGCCCCGGAAAAATTGAGGTTATCCCGACCAAACCGCACAGCACCCAATACGATTTGTCGCTGGCTTACACCCCCGGCGTAGCGCAGCCTTGCCTGGAGATCAAAAACTGCCGGGAGGATGTTTTTCGTTACACCTCGAAAGGAAATCTGGTGGCGGTTATCTCCAACGGCACGGCGGTTCTCGGACTGGGCGACATTGGCCCCGAAGCCGGCAAACCGGTGATGGAAGGCAAAGGGTTGCTCTTTAAAACTTTTGCCGACATCGATGTATTCGACATTGAAGTGGAAGAGAAAGACCCACTTAAACTGGTGGAGGTGGTAAAGGCCATCGCCCCCACGTTTGGCGGTATTAACCTGGAAGACATCAAAGCCCCGGAATGTTTTGAAGTGGAAGAACGGCTGAAAAAAGAGCTCGACATCCCGGTATTCCACGACGACCAGCATGGAACGGCCATCATTTCGGGGGCAGCGTTAATCAATGCCCTGGCAATAAACGGTAAAAAAATCGACCAGATCCGGATTGTGGTCAGCGGCGCCGGAGCGGCTGCCGTTTCGTGTGTCAAACTCTACCTGAGCCTGGGGGTAAAAAAAGAGCACGTGGTCATGCTCGACAGCAAGGGGGTGATTAGCCGTCACCGTACCGACCTGAATCCTTACAAGCAGCAGTTTGCCACCGACCGCAACATCGCCAGCCTGGCCGAGGCGATGAAAGATGCCGACCTCTTCCTCGGTCTTTCGGTCGGGAACATTGTCACCCAAGAGATGATCCGCAGCATGGCGCCCTACCCCATCGTATTTGCCATGGCCAACCCCGATCCCGAAATTACCTACGATGACGCTACCGCAGCCCGTCCCGACATCATCATGGCCACCGGGCGCAGCGACTTTCCCAACCAGGTCAACAATGTGCTGGGATTTCCCTTCATCTTCCGCGGGGCGCTCGACGTACGGGCGACCACCATCAACGAAGAGATGAAAATTGCGGCGGTCCATGCCCTGGCCCAGCTGGCCCGCGAA
>JARKOX010000119.1 GCA_029975525.1 Prolixibacteraceae bacterium
AAAGATATTAAAATACCTGTTGGGGCTTTTCCTGCTGGCAGGATGCGGATCCGAGGGGTTGATGGACAACACCGACCTGGATGAGCTCACTCCGGAGAAAATTTATACCGATGTGGAATACACCCGTAAAGTGTTGTACGATCTCTATGGACGGATGCGGGAAGAGACAAGCAGCAACAACGGCAGCTTCTCCCGGCTAATGGACATGTCTACGGCAGTGGCATTTCTGGACAATGCCACCGACGACGGCGCCGGAAATACTACCCGTTCGGCGGGGCTGGTGCCGGGCATCCAGCGTTACATCACCGCTTCCATCACGGCAACCACCAACCCGGTGACCAATACCCATCCCTGGACCTGGTATTACAAAGCCATCCGGAATGCCAATATTTTCTTGGCCAGTGTGCCGGCTTCCACCATGGAAGAATCGGAAAAGATCAGCAGCATTAACCAGGCGCGGTTCTTACGGGCCTACTTCTACCACGAACTTTATCGCTGGTTTGGTCCGCTGGTAATTTCCGAAGAGCCGATCGATCCGTTTGCTTTTGAAACGACCAAACGGGAAAGCCTCGAACGGACCGTGCAGTTTATTGTCAGCGAGTTTGATGCGTTGTCGAAAGAGGGGATGCTGCCCGATGAATGGGACGACGCCAATTACGGACGTCCTACCCGCTCGGCTGCGATGGCTTACAAGGCCCGCACGTTGCTTTATGCTGCCAGTCCGCTGTCGGCAGACTCCGGAGTGACCTGGGAGCAGGCGGCACAGGCGGCACTGGAGCTGATCAACTATGCCGAATCGAGCGGAGTGCATGCACTTTACTATGATCCGGCAGAGCCCGAAAAAAGTTACACCCGTTATTTCAACGAGCGGAAAAACAAGGAGAATATCCTGGTCAACCTTCGGGCATACGATAACGACCTGTACCAGCTCTTCCCGCCGTTTAACCCGTGGAACCTCAACAAGGAGCTGGCTACCGTTCCGACCCAGTGGCTGGTCGATTGTTACGACATGGCCGACGGAACAGAACCCATCCTCGGTTACCATGCCGATTACAGCCCGATCATCAATCCGGCTGCCGGTTACGACGAGCAGAACCCGTATACCAACCGCGATCCGCGACTGGCTCAGTCGATGCTTTATCACGGCCTCACCTGGCCCAAGGTTAACAAAGGACCGCATACCGTTGACATCACCACCCCCGAAAAGTGGGGGAGCGGTTATTTTTTGACCAAATTTCTGGACGACCGGATCGACCACCGCGACGGCGGAACCACTTCGATGAACTTTATCATGATGCGATATGCCGAAGTGTTGCTGAACTATGCCGAAGCAGTTAACGAAGCTTCCGATTCGCCCGATGCACGCCAAAAAGCCGTGGCCCGGCTGAACCAGATCCGCGAACGGGCCGGCATTTCCAACCCGCTGGTGGCTTCGCAGTTTACCCAGTCAACCCTTCGCGAACGGATCCGCAAGGAGCGCCGTGTCGAACTCTGCTTTGAAGAGCATCGCTTCTTCGATATCCGCCGCTGGAAGATTGCCAATGAGGTGATGAAACGGCCGGCAACAGGTATTGCCATCGAAAATGGAAAGTTTGTCCGGAAAGTGCTCGACTCGCGTACCTACAACGAACGCCTCGACCTGCTGCCCCTTCCTAACAACGAGGTGAATAACTGTCCTTTAATCTATCAAAACCCGGGATATTAATAATCAGCATAACTGAAAACCATAAAAACACCATAAAATGAAAAAGTTAATTGGATTTATACTGTCAGCAATCGTGGTCCTATCCATGGCTTCGTGCGACGACAAAACTTTCGACCTGGACTACACCGCCCCGCTGACCATCACCTTTGACGGGGTCGATAACAGTAATATTGTGACGGTTGAAAAGGGAGTGATGAGCTATACCGCCAAGATTGAGGTAAAAGCTCCTGCTACCGGAATCAAATTTTTTGAAATCTACCAGGCCGATCCCAAAACCGGCGCCAAAGGTTCAATCATTGAAAATACGTCAAAAGCTTTTGACGACGGCGAAGGAAAAGGCGTTCCCTCTTACAGCGTGGAATACACCATCGATAACCTCATCCAAAACAGGTGTATCAAAGTGGTGGTTACCGATGGCGAAGGAAATGTGTTTGAACGCAACCTGCTGGTGGAAATCACCCCGGTGATACTCTTCTCCGAATCTCTGAAAATGGAAACAGCCGAAGTTTATTACGGACCCTATTTTGCCAGCTGGCTGGGAGGCCGTGTTTATATGCGCCGCGACGGCGAAGCCTACAAAAATGAAATCGACTTTTCGATGGGCGATGTCGTCCTCACTGAAGGTGCCGCACCGGTTCCGGCATTGGTCAACCCGGCTGAAAGAGGCGCTAACAATCTGTTGTCGATAGCCGGCCTGCAGCAGGTGAAATATGAACTCACCACCCTGACCAAGGCTCAGTTCGACGCCATTACCCCGGTGGATGCCGCCCCGATTGCCGCTCTGCCCGATCCCGAACAGCAGGTGGTTAAGCTGGTCAGCGGAAAGGTATTCCTTTTCAAAACCGCTTCGGGTAAAAAAGGATTGATCTATGTTTCTGCTTTGTCAGCCAAAACCGGCACGGTGGAAACCACTACAGGAGAATGGATGAACAATACGACTTATTATCAGGCTACGATTTCCACCAAGGTGGCCGTGCCCTAATTTTTATCTAAAAACTGTTATGAACAAAGTTGTTTCTTTATTTTTATTTCTGATTGTATTAAAGGTGTATGGCCAGGATTACCGGCCAGTGCAAGGGAGGTTGATGACGACGTGGGGAGAAAAGGTAACTCCTGAAAATGCCTGGCGCGAATATCCCCGGCCTCAGTTAAAACGGAATAGCTGGCAGAATCTGAACGGGATGTGGGAATATGCCATTGTTCAGAAAGAGCAGGCTCGGCCGGAACATTTCCAGGGAAATATCCTTGTGCCTTTTGCCGTCGAGTCTGCATTGTCGGGTGTTGGAAAACCGGTATTACCCGACCAAAAAATCTGGTACCGCAAAAACTTCGAAATTCCGGCCGATTGGAAAGGTCAGCAAATTCTTCTCCATTTCCAGGCGGTTGATTGGGAAACAACGGTGTGGGTCAACGGTAAACTGGCTGGCTCCCACAAAGGAGGGTCCACAGCTTTTTCGTTCGATATTACCCGTTTATTAAAAAAAGGGGAACAAGAGCTGATCGTCTCGGTTTGGGATCCTACCGACACGGGCGACCAGGCTCGCGGCAAACAGGTGCTTGATCCCCGCGGGATCTGGTACACCCCGGTGAGCGGAATCTGGCAAACCGTGTGGCTGGAGCCGGTCGGACAAACTTCCATTGCCGGCCTCTATCCGGTTTCCGATATCGAAAAGGGTACGGTTACGCTCCAGACCAACCTTTCCGGAGCGAAAGGGGGAGAGGAGATCCGAGTAAAGGTGACCGACAATGGTCGCCTGCTGCTCGAAAAGAGTTTTCCGGCCTCAGCCGAAGCGGTGTTGAACATTCCGTCGCCCAAACTCTGGAGCCCCGAATCGCCAGCCCTTTACCAGATGGAAGTTTCTCTCTACAGAAAAGAGAAGCTGCTCGACAAGGTAGATTCCTATTTTGCCCTGCGGAAAATTTCGATGGTGAAAGACGAACAGGGTTTTCAGCGGATTCAGCTGAACAACCAGACCATCTTTCAGTATGGCACCCTCGACCAGGGCTGGTGGCCCGACGGGCTGCTGACGCCCCCTTCGGCCGAAGCGATGCGTTACGACATGGAAGTGCTGAAAGAGATGGGCTTTAACATGCTTCGGAAACATATCAAGGTAGAACCATCGCTCTATTATTATTACGCCGACTCGCTGGGACTGCTCCTCTGGCAGGATATGGTTTCCGGATTCGAATCGGCTAAAAGATCGGTGCAGCACGTGGCCTGGGATGCTCCGGCCGACTGGGGCCGTCCTGCCGAATCGGCCCGGCAGTGGGAGTCCGAACTCAAAACGATGATTGATCAGCTCAAGTTTTTCCCCAGCATCGTCACCTGGGTGATCTTCAACGAGGGATGGGGACAGTACGAAACCAAACGGGTGGTCGACTGGAGTATGAACTACGACAAAACCCGCATCATTAACGGAGTGAGCGGATGGACCGACCGCCAGTGCGGCCACATGATGGACATTCATCAGTATCCCGGTCCAGGCATGGAACCGGCTGAGCAGAATCCCGGCAGGGTAGTGGTACTCGGTGAGTTTGGCGGGCTCGGACTGCCGGTCGAAAACCATCTCTGGAACCCCAAAATGAGAAACTGGGGCTACCGTACCTACACATCGGCTCCCGAACTTATTAAAGAGTACACCAAGCTGATGCACAACCTGGCTCCGCTGCGGCACAAAGGCCTTTCGGCTGCTGTTTATACCCAAACTACCGACGTGGAAGGGGAAGTAAACGGCCTGATGACCTACGACCGGAAAGTGATCAAAATTGATCCGCAACTGCTTCGGATCCTGCACAAACCGCTCTATCCGGTCAAATACAACCGGGTGAAACAGCTGCTTCACGATTCGGAAGTGAACAACAACGAGCTCTCTTTTACGATGACCAATCCCGGAAGTGGCTGGCAGATCAACCCGGCTGCCGGCAATTTTTCGGTGAATAGCGGCCCGGTCGATGTCAAAAAATCACAATCGGTGTGGTCGGTAAGAAAGTTTAACCTCACTGAAATTCCCGATGGCATTTCATTGAAAATCCTGGCCTACGGCGGAGTAAAAGTGTGGGTGAACGGAAACCTGGTGCTGGATACCCGGACGATCGGGAAAAGGCATTACGAAGAGTTCAATATCAGTGAGTTCTCCGGGCTTTTCAAAAAAGGTGAAAACCTGATTGCTGTTGAAGCCGACAGTTTCGAACTGGACGCCCCGTTTGATTTTGGGGTGTATGCCTATTGATAAAATTTAATTTGAGGTTTACATGTTGTCACGGCCCCGTGCCATATTGGGTAGGGGCTGTGACTTTACCGTTAAAATTGATTAAAATAGTGTCGGCAAAAATATCCGCCGGAAGCGGCGGGCAAACCATTTCAGCTGACACCTAAAAAACCTGTTTATGAAAGAAGGAACCACCGGAAAAAGATTGGGAATTCCGGGGCTTGACGTCCTGTCGCTGGGGGCACTCACCGCGCTTTCGATGCCGGCTTGCAGCGATACTCCCGTACGCCCCGAAAAACCCAATGTCATTTTTGTCATCATGGACGACATGAACGATTACGGGATCGGGCGGCAGGAAAAGGTACTCACCCCCCACCTGGATCGATTGAGGAGTTCGGCCGTTACGTTTACCAGCGCCTGTTGTCCCTCTCCACTTTGTATGCCCTCACGGGCCTCCTTCTTTACCGGGGTGTTCCCGCACCATTCGGGTGTGTATGCCAATGGGGGAGATCCCTGGAACAACTCCGAAGTACTGAAAAAAGCCGAAACCCTGCCGGAGCTTTTTCGCCGGAACGGATATTACACTTTTGGACGCGGGAAGATTTACCATGCCAAAATGGAAGCCGGGCGCATTGAACGCAATTTCGACAACCGGCCCGTTTTTGAAGGCGGTTTCGGCCCTTTTCCCGACGACGCACACCGGGTTTTTTCCGAAAAGGATGTCTTCCAGCAGTTTTGGGGTGTACAGGCCTTTCCCGACAGCCTCTTCCCCGACGTGATCAATACGGATGCGGTGATCGATTTTCTGAAACAAAAACGCGATCAGCCATTTTTTGTGGCCCTGGGCCTGTGGCGGCCGCACACCCCGTTTACCGCCCCCCAACGCTTTTTTGACTGCTACAATCCCGACGAAATAGTGATTCCCGAAGGATATCGGGCTGACGACCTGGATGATGTTCCCGGGTTTGCGCAGGATTTGCTCGATCCGTTCGGACGTTTCGCAGTGACCGGGGCTGAAAATCCCGATCGCTGGAAACATTTTATTCATGGCTATTATGCCTGCACCACCTTTGCCGACTGGAATCTTGGGCGACTGATCGATGCCGTGGACCAGAACGGATATGGCGACAATACCGTGATCGTAGTTTTGTCGGACAACGGCTTTCACCTCGGGACCAAAAATCATTGGGAGAAAAACACACTGTGGGATGCTTCGGCAGTAGTGCCGCTGGTCATCCGCATGCCCGACTCGCCCCTCAACGGAAAGAAGGTGGAGGTTCCCGTGGGACTGATCGACCTCTATCCGACCATCGTCGAGCTGTGCGGATTGCAACCTCCCGTGCAGCAGCTCGATGGACAGAGCTTGATGCCTTTCTTCAGCCAGGAGGGGTACGATCCCGGCTGCCCGGCGCTGACCAGCCTGGGAGAAAACCTGGCTGCCGTTCGCAGCAAACAGTACCGCTACATTCAATATCCCGACGGTACCAATGAACTGTATGATATCCGGCAGGACCCGTACGAGTGGAAAAACCTGGTTAACGAGCCGGGAATGGACCAGGTGGCGAAGGAACTCCGGAAATATATTCCCGCTTCCTTTGCAAAGGAGTTGCCGGGTATCCGGAGAAATTAACCGCTGCAATAACCAAAACCGAAAAGAAATTTTTTAGCATGAGAACCACACTCTATCCCTGTTTGCTGGCAACCGGAATCCTCAACCTGGCCGGTAGCTGCAAAACCGACCAACCGGCAACCGACAGCCGCCCCAACATCATTTACATCCTGGCCGATGACCTGGGGTACTCTGAACTGGGCTGCTACGGAAACACGTTTAACGAAACGCCCAATCTGGACGAACTGGCCCGCGTAGGCGTTCGTTTTACCAACGCCTACGCTTCGGCGCCTGTTTGTTCGCCCTACCGTGCAGCGTTAATGACCGGCCAGTATCCGGCCCGGATTGGGATTACCGACTACCTGCGTCCCGATGCCGGACAGTTCCTCGACACGGCCTATGTTACCCTCCCCGAAGCCTTGAAAGCCAACGGGTACCGCACCGGCATTGTCGGCAAGTGGCATCTCTCGGGCTACAAATCGCACCAGGCGCCTGTCGAGGTACTGCCCGACCGTCAGGGATTCGACGAAGTATTTACCTCTGAAACCGCCGGTATTGCCAACGGAACCTATTTCTATCCGTACCACTTTAATCCGTCACTCAAAAAGAAACTGAACAGTGACCGGGAGTTTCTGGTTGACCGGATGAACCAGGAGGCTGTTGAGTTTATCGAAAAGAACCACCAATCGCCGTTTTTTCTCTACCTGAGCCATTATGCCGTTCACACCATGCTGCACGGGCAACCCGAACTGGTTGATTATTTTAGGAATAAACCTGGTTGCGGAACCAGTGATCCTTCTGATAAAAACAAAGAGAACGATCCCTATAAAAAGTGGCCTGCCGACTATTTTGCCCGCAAAAACAACCCGCACCTGGCTGCTCAGCTCAAGGTTATTGACGAGGGGGTGGGGATGATCCGTAAAAAACTGCAGGAGCTGGGAATCGAAGAGAATACCATCCTCATTTTTACCAGCGACAATGGGGGAGAGACCCGCGTGACCGATAACTTTCCACTTCGCGAAGGGAAAAGCA
The DNA here is from genome assembly GCA_029975525.1 of Prolixibacteraceae bacterium. GTDB lineage: Bacteria > Bacteroidota > Bacteroidia > Bacteroidales > Prolixibacteraceae > UBA1413. The sequence goes on from JARKOX010000119.1 coordinate 7,556, forward strand.
CCCTTTACGAAGGGGGAATCCGCGAGCCCCTGATTATTTACCAGCCGCAAAAGATTGCCGGAGGAAGGGTTGTCGATACCCCGGTAGCCAACTACGATTATTATCCGACGCTCTGTGAGCTGACTGGCACCCGCCTTCCGGAGGGGCAGCAGATCGACGGAGTCAACCTGGCTGCGCTGCTGAAAGGCGAAGAGCTGGCTGAAGAAGAACGCGCCTTCTATTGGCACTACCCGCTGGATGAGAGACACTTTTTGGGAGGGCGCTCGTCCGGTGCCATCCGGGTTGGCGACTGGAAGCTGATCGAATTTTTCGATACCGGCGAAAAAGAGCTCTACAACCTGAAGGAGGACCTCAGCGAAACCCGTAACCTGATCGATCAGCACCCGGCACGGGCCGGCGAGCTCGAAACCAGGCTGGCGGCCTGGCGCCAAGAGGTGCTGACCGGGAAATGAATGTTATGAAGAACTGTATTGATACCATCTGTAAAAATTCAACCTAAATGAAAAATAGGACCACCTCCCTGCCCGCCACCCTGGCTTTTTCATCGGCGCTTTTGGGCTGCAGCCCGCAGGAGCAGGCAAAGAAAGCAGTCGCCAAAACCCCGAATATCATCCTGATTATGGCCGACGACATGGGGTTTTCAGACATCGGCTGTTATGGCGGGG
>JARKOX010000143.1 GCA_029975525.1 Prolixibacteraceae bacterium
GTATGGCTCGCAACTCGATCCGGAAAGCGGCAAAATTATCCAGGGATGGATCCAGCTGCCGGCTCACCGGTTTTTTCTGCCGTTGTAACCCAACCGCTAACGGCATTTCCGGTTAAAAATTCTTCTGAAAAAAGAGCTAAATTCCACAGCATAAAAACTCCGGATTTTTATCACCTCCGGAAAAATCAAAAGGCAACAAATATTACCTTGTTGCCTTTTGTCATTATATAAAAGTCCGGATTTCTGTGTGATCCGAAAGAAATTTAGGGCAGGTCCAGCGTTACCGACAGATGCTTGTCGCTTCTGACGTAAGTAGAAACGATTTCATAGGTGAGGCTGTTTTGTCCGTCATCGGCAGTGATAACCTGCGAGGCCTGCGGATGCAGCACCACTTTTTGGGTGCCTTTTCCCGCTGCCAGTTCCATTTCAAAATAGAGGTCGCTGTTGTTCCGGATTTCGTAATACTTTACGGCTTTCCCCTCTTTTTTGGATTCGGTAAAATGGCTGGGCAAAACGCGGACACAGGCATTAAACAGGTTGCGCACGTTTTCCTCTTTCCCGGCCAGAAATTTGCTTGCCCACGCCACAGTTCTGCCGGCATTCAACGCTTCGCGTATCGATTCGGCCGAGCGGTCGCGGGCCATTACCAGCGTCATGGTGCGGTGCACATAATCGCGGCTGGTATCGTAGGTGTGGCTGACCAGGTTGTGCATATCGGTCGTTCCCATGACGGCCTGTCCCTTGTCCACACTCCAGTCGAGCGATTTCAGGTGAAAGCCCGTACCGTTGAACACCTCAATTCCGTTCAGTAATTTATTCTTGTACAGATCTTCCACGAAAGGAATCCAATCGTATGATCCTTCAATGTTGGGTTTCCAGCCGGGATGGTTCCAGAAGAGAAAAGCCCCCTGGTCTTTGGCTTTCAAAATGGCCGCTTTGTCTGTTGCATTGTCGCGGTTGTCACTGATATAACCGGCCGTACTCCCGATGAACAGGGCATTAAAATGGCCGGGAGGGGTGCTGCGCGTAATCTCGGCTCCTTTAATCAGGAGAACACTCTGTTTCTCCGCATCGGTTTTGACGATCTCATACGGGCGGTCGTTGTTGCGGCTCAAATCGTCTTTGTGAGGCGTGTATTCCATGTGATCGGTGATGGCAAAGGCGTCGAGTCCCTCCTGCCACACTTCCTGCAGACGCACGCTGGGCCATACCTGGCCATCGGAAAAAACCGTGTGCATGTGAAAGTCGCACTTCAATACCTGGTACCCATTCACGTCGGGGATCACAATATTTTTACGCATGTTGGGCCGCCGGAACTCATCCAGCCGCATCACTCCGTTTCTTACCTCCTGTGCCTGAGCGGATACCGCAAAAACGGCGATTAACAACAACAATAGCAGTTTTATTTTTTTCATCTTGATTTAATTTAGTGTTGAATAATTAACCTACAAGAAAAGAAAATTGCTCCACCTGATAAAGCAGTTTAGATTAAGTTTTTAACCGATTTGGGGCTTTTAAAGAAAATCAGGCCCTTTTTTTACGGGTTTAAATGTTGAAAACACTGGAACAGCCCGAGCCGGACGGGATAATTGTTTCTGTCAAATGTTAACTTTGTCCTGTAAACTGAGTAACATGTACACAGCACTTTTTTTTATTGTGGTGACAATTGTGGCAGCCGGTTTTCTCCTCGATTGCTGGCTGGATTATCTGAACACCACCCGCTGGTCTGATCGGCTCCCCGACGAGGTTAAAGACATTTACGATGAAGAAAAATATGCCCGCC
>JARKOX010000165.1 GCA_029975525.1 Prolixibacteraceae bacterium
CGTCGTCAAAGGTGATGCGTCCTTTCAGCCGTCCAATTTCATCCACTACCGGAATAGCGACCAGGTCATACTTTCCCATGATCTGGGCGACCTCTTCCTGCGGAGTTTCAGTGGTGACACTCTTTACCTCGGCGTCGTAAATACTGGAAATAACCGTGTTGGTATTGTTCAGGATCAGTTTTTTTAACGACAGCACGCCTTTCAGTTTACGTGAATCGTCGACCACATATACGTAGTAAATATCGTCTACATCTTCGGCCTGCCGGGCAATCTCCTTCAGACAGGTGGCTACGGTCCAGTTTTCGTTAACGGTCACCAGCTCCTTGGCCATGATCCCCCCGGCCGTCTCTTCGTCGTATTCGAGCAGGTCGACAATGTCGCCGGCAACCTCCACGTCTTCAATGACGTTGAGTACCGATTTTTTCACTTCGTCATCGAGTTCGCCCAGTACGTCGGCCGCGTCGTCCGAGTCCATGTGTTCGATAAACTGCCGGGCAATCACCTCGGGCGGAATTTCTTTAAGGAACCGTTTCCGGTCCTCTTCAGGAATTTCGACCAGCACGTCGGAAGCTTTTTCGCCTTCGAGCAACAGATAGACGAACTTGGCCTCCTCCATGTCCAATTCGTCCATAATCTCGGCGATATCGGCCGGATGGAGATCGACCATCAACGCGGCTACTTCCTTAACAGCCCTGTTTTCAATCAGCTGCTGCAGGTTTTCAACAAATTCCTTCGTTAGTTCGAACTGCATGGTTACACTTTTTGCTGGTTTTCAATAAAGCGGGTCAGCGCAACAAAATCCTCCACGCCCAGCTGTTCGGCACGTTTGCCGGCCAGATCGGGCGGGAGCGTCCCTCCCAGGGGTTTCAGGGCATTGCTCAGCACTTTGCGGCGCTGGTTGAAGGCGGTTTTCACCACCCTAAAAAAGAGCGCTTCGTCGCAATCCAGTTTCTCAACGGTGTTGCGGGTGAGCCGGATAACTGCCGATTTAACCTTTGGCGGGGGAGCAAATACCTTTTCACCAACCGTAAAAAGGTATTCGATATGATAAAAAGCCTGCAGTAAGACACTCAAAATTCCATAGGTTTTGCTGCCCGGTCCGGCGCTGATCCGCTCGGCAACCTCTTTCTGTACCATCCCCACCACCTCGGGTACCCGGTTGCGGTTTTCCAGCACCTTGAAAAAAATCTGCGAAGAGATATTATACGGAAAATTACCGATAACCGCAACATTTCCGGGGAAAAGGGCAGAGAGGTCGAGCGTCAGGAAATCGGCCTCGAGGATTCCCGGCGTCAGCTCCGGGAAATGCTCCTTCAGGTAAACAACCGATTCGGGGTCGATTTCAGCCACGGTCAGGGTTATCCCGGGACGTTGGAGCAGAAAAGCGGTCAAAACTCCCATTCCGGGGCCGACTTCCAGCACCGAATGTACCGTTTCTGCATGTAAACTGTCGACAATTTTCCGGGCTATGTTCCGGTCTTTCAGGAAGTGTTGCCCCAGGTTTTTTTTGGCTTTTACGAAATTCATTATTTTCCGGATTGACGTTGCGAATATTTACAAATTATGAAATTTCCCCCTGCTCAATCAAACAAATTTTTAAATTTGTCCGCATTGAAAGCAGGAATAATGTTTCGTAAACTGTGCTTTCAAAAATAAGCAACTTTTGAAGCACATGGGGTGGCTTCGGCAAACTTTTAACGCTTAAAACAAAAATCTTGAAAAAGCAGGCTCTCCAAATCCTCAGGTTTCTCGCCTTTTTCACCATTGGTATTTTCATCTTTTGGTTGATTTACAAAGATCAGGATATTAACCGAATTAAAAGCATCCTGAAAAATGACGTCAATTACTCCTGGATCTGGGTTTCGCTTTTTTTCAGTATCCTGAGCCACATCAGCCGCAGTGTGCGGTGGAACCTGATGATCACGCCGCTGGGACACCGTCCCCGACTGCTCAACACCTTTTTGGCCGTTATGGTGGGATACCTGATGAACCTGGTGATCCCGCGGATGGGCGAACTCTCGCGGTGCGGCGTGCTGGCCCGTTATGAAAAGATATCGTTTGCCAAACTTGCCGGCACGGTGGTGGTGGAACGCATTATTGACGTGCTGGCGTTGCTGGTTCTCACCCTGATGGTGATCGTTTCCCAGTTTGGGTACGTCCTCGACCTGCTGCGCCGCAATCCCGAAATTGAGCAAAAACTGATGTCGGTCGTCACCTCGCCGTTTCTGATCGGCGCAGTGCTCCTGTTTTTTATTTTTCTTTTCGGTTTCCGCAGGCAAATTAAAAAGTCCAAACTTTACAAACGGGTGGAGTACACCCTGATGCATTTCAAAGAAGGACTTTACGCATTCAAAAACATTGAAAAAAAGGGGGTTTTCCTGTTTCACACCGCTTTCATCTGGCTGATGTACTATCTAATGCTCTACGTGGTGTTTTTCAGTTTCGGGTTTACTTCGGGCATTTCGCCGCTGGCCGGGCTCACCACTTTTGTGATGGGCAGTTTCGGCATGGTGGCTCCGGTACAGGGCGGGATCGGGGCCTGGCACTTTATGATCATCGAATCGTTGTCGCTTTACGGAGTGGCCAAATCCAACGGGATGATTTTTGCGTTCCTGGCACACGGCACCATGACGGCGCTGCTGATTGTTTTCGGCCTGCTTTCCCTGATGGTGCTTCCGTTTGTCAACCGGCGGCAGGCCTGAGCTTTCCGAAAAGAGATTCGGCAGCCGAAAGAGCCGGCCAACGCGCTGTTTTCCTATCTTTACACCATTGCTAATGCGGCTTTCATGAATACTGAACTTTTTATTGCCCGCCGGCTTTTCAGCGAAAAAGAGAACCGGCAGCAACTTTCAAAACGGATTATCAACATTGCGCTGGCCGGAATTGCCCTGGGCATGGCCATTATGCTGATTGCCGTTGCCGTGATTGTGGGCTTTAAAAAAGAGGTCAGCGACAAGGTGACCGGTTTCGGCTCGCACATCCAGGTGGTGAATTACGACTCCAACCTCTCCTTTGAAACCCGGCCGGTCTCCTCCCGGCAGCCTTTTCTGCCGCAACTGCAGGCGCTTCCCAACATCCGGTCAGTCAACATTTTTGCCACCAAACCCGGAATCATCAAAACCGACGATTATATTCAGGGAGTGGTTTTAAAGGGCGTCTCGTCTGATTACCCGTGGGATTTTTTCAGCAAACACCTGATCGAGGGAAAACTGCCCGATGTGGCGGCTCCCGAACGAACAGGCGAGGTACTGATCTCAAAAAACAATGCCGACAAACTTCTGCTGAAATGCAACGACCCGCTGTTTATGTTTTTCATCAACGAAAACGAAAATATTCCGCGGGTGCGGCAATTCAAAGTTTCAGGCATTTACAACACCAATCTGCAGGAGTTTGACGACCTGTTTGTGGTGGGCGATATCCGGCAGGTGCAGCACATCAACGGGTGGGAACCGGATCAGATCAGCGGGTTCGAGATTACCGTCGAAAAATTCAGTCTGCTTGAAACCACCGAACAACAGGTTCGTGAATGTGTCATCAGCTACGACAAGGAGCCGGGCACAACGCTGCGCACAGTCAGTATCCTGCGCAAATATCCGCAGATTTTCGACTGGCTTTCGGTGCTCGACATGAATGTGTGGGTGCTGCTCACCCTGATGATCCTGGTGGCCGGGTTTAACATGATCTCGGCGCTGCTGGTCCTTATTCTCGAACGCAGCAACATGATCGGCATTATGAAAGCGCTGGGCAGCCGCGACAGCAGTGTCCGGAAGATTTTTCTCTACCTGTCGGGCTTTCTCATTTCGCGCGGGCTGATCTGGGGAAATGTGCTGGGAATTGTGCTGCTGCTGCTGCAAAAATACCTGAACCTCCTGAAGCTCGACCCCTCGTCGTATTACATGGATGTGGTCCCGGTTCACCTTTCGGTCTGGCATGTGTTGCTGCTCAATGCGGGCGCCATGGCGGTAACGCTGCTGATGCTGATTGTCCCCAGCTTTTTTGTCAGCAAAATCTCACCCGACAAAATCATCCGCTTCGATTGATTTTTTCTTCCGTTTCTTTTTGAAGAACGGCCATTGCGGCAGTTTTCGCCTCATTTTTTCTATCTTTAGCGAACAATGGATTGGCGCACTAAAATCGGATTATCCCTGAAAAACAGGTTGCCGGGCGAATTATCGCACCGCAAAATGTTACCGCCCGAACGGGAATTGCAAATAGCCCCTGGCAACGCAAATGCCGTAAAAAAAAGCGGGGTGCTGCTGCTGATTTATCCTGAAAACGGCGAACTCTACCTTTGCCTGATCAAACGGCCGCCGCACATGAAAAACCATGCCGGACAGGTTGCGCTTCCCGGCGGGAAGATTGAAAAAAAGGATGCCGGGCCACGCGAAGCCGCCATCCGCGAAACCCGTGAAGAGATCGGGGTTTTACCCGAACAGGTTGAAATTCTCGGCTCCTTGTCTGAATTGTACATCTCCGTCACCGGATTCCTGATCCATCCGTTTGTGGGATGGACCCCGGCAAAACCCACCTTCCAGCTCAACCACGGCGAGGTGGAGAAGCTGCTCCTTTTTCCACTGCTGAGCTACCTGCGGCATCAATCGGTGGAAACCGTCGAGCTGGATACCGTTACCGGCAAACTGCAGGTGCCGGCAATCCTTTTTGAAGGAGAGATTATTTGGGGGGCCACCGCTATGATCTTGTCCGAATTTGCCGACCTGCTTTCTCCGGCACTTGCTCCGGAATAATGTTGCGGTAGTGGCGATAGTGGTACAACACTCCCGACACAAACCGGGTGGTCTCTTCACCGCGGCAGTATCCCCAGTGCACCACCGGATCGGCATAAAATTTCGGGGCCGATTTTTTCTCCAGAAAATATTCTACATTTCCGCTCCACACGGCCGGATTGCGCCCATATTTTTCGGCCAGTTTGCGGGCATCGGCCACATGCCCCAACCCTACATTGTAAGCTGCCAGCACAAATTTAATCCGCTCGGTGGAATCGGGGATTTCAGCTTTCAGCTGGCCGTTCAGCCAGTTGAGCAGCTGAATTCCTGCCCGGATGTTTTGGTTCGGATCCTCCAGGTTACTGGCTCCGAAGGCTTCTGCGGTTTCGGGCAAAAGCTGCATCAGTCCGCCGGCTCCTTTTCCGGAGCTGGCTTTCGGGTCGAATCCCGATTCAACAAAAATGAGTGACGAGATCAACCGCCAGTCCCACCCTTTTTCGGCACAAACCGAACGGACCAAATCGTCGTACGGTGAGATCCGCCCGCCGGTAAGACTGTGAAACTGGCTTTTGATACGGTCTTTGGCGCCTCCGCTCAAATAATATTTATGGTAGAGAACCTGGAATTCGCCGCTCTTTTGAAAAGCGACCAACCAATCATCGAGATATTTCTTCAGCGAATGGTTCTCATTGCAAACAGCCCAGGCCAGATCCTGCGGCGATCCTATCGCAACGTCCACATCAAGATTGGGATAATAAACCTGGTTAACCCGGGCTACATTTTCATCACAAATGGTATAATCGATGGTTCCCAGCGCCACCTGCGAGATGAGCTGTTCGGCACTCAGCAGCGAATCC
>JARKOX010000180.1 GCA_029975525.1 Prolixibacteraceae bacterium
ATCTACCTGGTTGTGCTGTTTGGCACCATCGGCGCTCTGATCGGCGCCCTGTTTAACTAATATTATTCGCTTTTTTTGGGGAGAGCCATTGTTTACCGTTTTGCCGAATCGAAGGTGGGCCGGTTGATGTTGCTCAGCCGCGAAGGTGTTGAAAAGGCCGAAGCCTATTTTGTACGCCACGGAAAAACGTCGACCCTGATCGGCCGTCTGGTACCGGCCATCCGCCAGCTGATTTCGCTGCCGGCCGGGCTTGCCCGTATGAAAATGAAAGATTTCCTGCTCTACACCTTTATCGGTTCCGGCATCTGGAATATTATTCTGGCTGTGCTGGGGTATTCGCTCTACTCGCAAAAAGAGCTGCTGCACCGTTACTACACCGAACTCTCCTACGGTTTTCTGATCCTGGGCGTAGGATTTGCCGGGTACCTGGCCTATAAATTCTGGAAAAAGAAGGAATAACCTCTCCCACCCGAACCTTGCTGCTGATGCCGTTTGTTACCGGCCACAAACAACGGTTGAGCGAAGAGGCTGCTTTTTTTTTTCTTCGACGACTCTTCTGAATCCGGATCTTTCTTCCTGTTACCCCAACCACCGCCTGCTGCTTTTCAGGTGGACACGGAGAACTTTGTCCGCATTTTTCCTAATTTTAGAGACAAATCCGGTTAACGACGTTTCTATTTCAAAACACAATTCGATATGAGCCATTTTTTCAACCAGGAATTCTGGAACGGAGTTTTGGAAAAACTTATTGCCTGGACGGTTTCCGAACTCCCGTCGATTTTGGTAATCACGCTGATCCTGATTTTACTGCTGAAATTTATCAAGGCCTTTACCCGGCGGATCAATACCCTGCTGATAACCCGCTCCAAACGCAACAAAGACGACGACACCGCTGAATCGGAAAAACGGATCAATACCCTGACCAGCATTCTGAGGGGAATCGGAAAAATTTTGCTGTGGACAACATACCTGATGATCATTATCCGGAAGGTTGGCGTCGACATCGCCCCCATCCTGGCCGGGGCCGGAATCATCGGGCTGGCGGTTGGCTTCGGCGCACAGGAGCTGGTCCGCGACTTTATTTCAGGCTTCTTCATGTTGCTCGAAAACCAGATCCGCACCGGCGATGTGGTCATCATTAACGGCACATCGGGCTTGGTTGAGAAGATCGAGCTGCGGACAACCACCCTTCGCGACTTTTCAGGTACGATCCATATTTTCCAGAACGGAAAGATCAACACCCTTTCCAATATGACCAAAGAGTGGTCGGCAATTGCACTCGATATCGGCGTATCATACAAAGAGGATCTCGACAAAGTGATAGCCGTGATGCAACAGGTTGGCGCCGATTTAAAAAACGAACCGCTCTGGAACGCCAAAATCCTGGAGCCGATCGAAGTGTTAGGGCTCGACAGTTTTGGCAGCAGTGCGCTGGTCATCAAAGCCCGGCTGAAAACCAAACCCAACAGCCAGTGGGAAGTTGGCCGCGAATACCGGCGCCGGTTAAAAATCGCCTTCGACCACGAAGGAATCGAAATGCCATTTCCGCACACCACCATCTACTGGGGCGAAAAAATCAAGCCGTTAAAGATCAGTAGCGATCAACCGGTATTGACCAAATAAATCCAGCAATATGACACGATTTCTGAAAAATCGCAGCAAGTCGCAAGGCCAGGCGCCCGGCTCGCTAATTTTCATCGGCCGGCAAAAGATGGAAGAGGGCCGGATGGAGCTGTTCCGGTACAACAAAGAGACCTTTTCCGAAGAGCCCCTCTCCGAACTGCCCGAGTGGCCCTCCGGCGCCCCCGATTCGATTACCTGGATCAACATCAGCGGGCTGCACGACACCGACATCATTGAAAAAACCGGCGCCCTTTTCAATATTTCGGCGCTGGCCATGGAAGACCTGATGAATACCGACCAGCGGCCTAAACTGATGGAAGAGGAACACCAACTGACCATTTTTCTGAAAGAGATCGAGTTTGACCCCAAAAGGAAACACATCAGCACCGACCAGGTAACGCTGGTAGTGGGGGCCAATTATGTCATAACCTTTCAGGAAGAGAGCGGCGATCCGTTTGATCCGGTGCGGGACCGAATCCGCAACAATCGGGGAAAGATACGCACTTCCGGCGCCGACTACCTGGCTTATGCCCTGCTCGACACGCTGGTCGACGGGTATATCCAAAATATCGAACTGCTGGGCTCCGCCATTGAAGAGCTCGAAGAACACATTATCAAATATCCGGGTAAAGAGACCCTGCAACAAATTTATCACTACAAAAAGGAGGTGAGTTATCTCCGGAAATCGGTCCGCCCGGTGAAAGAGATCATGCTCAGCCTGTTGAAAAACGAATCGGGCCTGATCCGCAAAAAAACCGGCATCTACCTGGCCGACCTCGACGATCTGGTAAACCAGGCCGTGGAAGCTGTTGAAATCTACTACAACATGACCCACGACCTGCTGACCATCTACCATACCAATGTGGGAAACCGGACCAACGACGTGATGAAAATCCTCACCATCTTCTCCTCCATCTTCATCCCGTTAACTTTTTTGGTCGGGGTGTACGGAACCAATTTCGATTATCTGCCCGAACTCCATTTCCGTTACGGCTATTTCATCATGTGGGGAATCATGGTCATTATGGTTTTCGGAATGCTCTACTTTTTCCGGCGAAAAAGATGGCTTTAATATTATTGCACTCAATGCTCCTGTTTTGATCAAACGACAATCAACGATTTATTAATTCAAGACAATTACCACACAATCAATATGATGCTCAGATCAACGAACCGCTCCTGCAACTTTTTCGGCACACACAAACTGCTTGCTCCCACTGCTTTTTTGTATCTTTTGAAGGCAATCTGCAGACTGACAAGCAGGCTCTAACATCTCAAAAAAACCTGGCAACTGATGAATAAACTTTCAATTTTTCTGGAAGATAGCTTCGGGCTAACCGCCGAAACACAAAGCAAAATATTGATTTCGATTTTTATTGTCATGCTGCTATCGGTATCCCGGCTGCTGATTCTGAGGGTTATGTGGCGGCAAACCGACAATGTTAAGATCAGGTATTTCTGGAAGAAAATTCTCTCCGTCCTTTTTCCAACGCTGGGGATTATTTTCATCGGTTCGGTGTGGATCAATGCTTTTCGTGAGGTAGGCGCTTTTCTGGGGCTGCTGTCGGCCGGAATTGCTATTGCCCTGAAAGATCTGCTCGCCAACATTGCCGGCTGGTTTTTCCTGCTCTTCCGAAAACCGTTTCAAACCGGCGACCGGATCCAGATCGGGCCGCACTGCGGCGATGTGATTGACATCCGCATTTTTCAGTTTACCATTCTTGAAATCGGCAACTGGGTGGCAGCCGATCAAAGCACCGGCCGTATCATCCACATCCCCAACGGAAAAGTTTTTACCGAACCACAGGCCAACTACAGTAGCGGTTTTAAATATATCTGGAATGAAATCGAAGTATTGGTTACGTTTGAAAGCGACTGGATGCGGGCCAAGTCCATTTTACTCGAAATAGGCAGAAAACATGCCGAACACCTGAGCAAAACCGCTGAACACGAAGTAAAAGAGGCCAGTAAAAAGTTCTTCATCCACTACCAGCATCTGACCCCAGCTATTTACACCCGAAAATCGGACAACGGAATAATGCTCACCCTCCGTTACCTGTGCGATCCAAGAAAACGCCGCGGAACCGAACATGCCATCTGGGAAGATATTCTGCTGCAATTTGAAAAAAACAAGGATATCCGCTTTGCTTATCCGACCCAACGATTTGTCTACTCCTCGGCTCCGAACCTGCTGGGAACCTGATTCCAAATCTGCACGAAGACATTTATCCGGAAGCTTTAAAAGATTCTCTTTTATAATGGAAAAATTCCGTCTTACATTATGAAAAGTTGAATCGATTTTTTCCTTTCTCCGAAAAATTACGAATAGAACGAACAAATACGATATTTCGTAGGCCAACACACCCTCGCTCTCATACAAACACATAATAATCAACAACATACCACATGGCATAAAACTTGGCTTTATTTTTAAGTCTGAAAAAGCCAGATGGCTCAAAAAAATAAATAGCAGAAAATTTGGATTTTTCAAGACAAATGACATACATTTGTCAACTATCATTTCTGGACGCGAATTTTAACTTACGATTCTAAAAAAACTAAAAGACCTCTGGGAGAGAGGACTTTTCGGGACGCTTAAAGACTAGTTTCTTGCAAAGAGATTTTTGGACGCTTTGTAACTAGTTCTTTCATTGTTATTTAAAATTTGGACGCAAGAGGGCTGTGAAGTCCCCGTGGAATAGTTTTGACGCTTTTTTGAAGATAAGATATAATTTATTTTATATTAAACAACAATCATGATCACCACAAAAACCTCTAGTTATGGACCATCATTACATTTCTCTCAGGAAATGGACCTTGCTGATACTCTTGGCAGGTGCCTTTCTCCCGGGGTTGTCACAACCCTACGCCTTCCGGGATGAACAAACAGGACGCTTTAAACAAAACCTGAAAACTCAAAAAGAAGAGCTTCAAAGAATTTCCAGCGAATTCACCAACCGCTGGAACGAAAAGAAGCTTGAAGCCGAAGCTTTTGCAAAAAAGAACAATCTGAAGATCAGACAGGAATTCCCAAACGGCAAGGTAATTCAACTGGTAGCCGTTGAAGATGGATTTCCACTCTACTACACCACCCACAATGCCGGTGCGGCAACAACCACCCGTGCAGATAAATTGTGGAGCGGCGGCAGTCTCGGAATCAACATCGATGGCACCGGACTCCAGGGTGCGCTCGGCGTTTGGGATGCCGGCGCGGTCCTGACCAACCACCAGGAATTCAACAACACCGGTTATCCCAGGGTAACCCAGGAAGATGGCGCTCCCACCCTGAGTTCGCACTCCACCCACGTTGCCGGAACCATGGTTGCCGGTGGGGTGACGGCCAAAGCCAAAGGAATGGCGCCCAAAGGAACCCTAAAAGCCTATGACTGGGATAACGACGATGCCGAGATGGCAGCGGCCGCCAGCGCAGGAATGCTGGTTTCCAGCCACTCATACGGATTCACCTATGGTTGGGACAGCAACGGAAACTGGTACGGAAATCCAACGGTTAGCAAAACCGAAGATTACCGTTTCGGCTTTTACAGCTCTTACACCAGAGACTGGGACAAAATCGCATACAATGCCCCCTATTATCTGATTGTCAAATCGGCCGGGAATGACCGCAACGACAAAGCTCCTGCCGGCGGACAATATCCCGATGACGGCTATCCGGACGGTTTTGACTGTATCGGGACCGACGCCATCGGCAAGAACATTTTAACGGTTGGAGCCATCTACCAGGTCTCTAACTACACCAAACCCTCCGACGTGATGATGACCAGTCTGAGCGCCTGGGGACCAGCCGATGACGGCCGTATTAAACCGGACATTGTTGGCAAAGGTGCACTGGTTTACTCATCGGTAAGCACGAGCCCAACCAGCTACACTTCGATGAACGGAACCTCGATGGCTACGCCAAACGTTGCCGGAACGGCAGCCCTCCTGCAGGAATATTATATGCAGTTGAATGGCAGTCCGATGCTCGCTTCCACCCTGAAAGCCCTGATTATCCACACCGCAGATGAAGCTGGTCCGGCAGATGGCCCTGACTACATGTTTGGCTGGGGACTTTTCAATGCTGAAAAGGCGGCCCGGCTGATCAAAAAAGATGCCCTGGAAGCCAACATTATTGACGAGCAGCAACTTGTAAACGGAGGTACCTATACCGTAAATATTCAGGCAACCGGAACCGAACCGCTGGCTGCCACCATCGTGTGGACCGATCCGGCCGGAAACGCACTCCCTGCCAGTCTTGATCCGTCAACACCTGCCCTGGTAAACGACCTGGACATTACCATAAAAGGAAACGGAAAAGTATATTTTCCCTGGAAGCTGGACAAAAACAACCCCTCGGCTGCGGCAACCCAGAATTCAAAAAACTATGTCGACAATGTTGAAAAAGTATACATCGCCAATCCGGCAGCAGGTAGTTACACCATTACCGTAGCTCACGATGGCACGTTGGCCAAAGCTCAAACATTCTCTTTAATTATCAGCGGCGGCGCACCGGTGACGGCCAAAGCCCCCGTGGCCGAATTCACCGCCAGTAAAACTACCGTGACTGCAGGAGAAAACGTTCAGTTTACCAACACTTCATTAAATGCCCCCACAACTTTCCAATGGACTTTTGACGGCGGAACTCCGGCCACCAGTACACTGGAAAATCCAGCGGTGGTTTACAACACTCCTGGAACTTATTCTGTAACCCTGAAGGCAACCAACGCTTCCGGATCAGACACCGAGATTAAATCCGGTTTGATCACCGTGAAAGTGGCTGCCCCGGTGGCTGAATTTACGGCCGACCGCACCACCCTCACCAAGGGCGAATCGGTACAGTTCTCCGACCTCAGCCAGAACGCCACCTCCTACGCCTGGACTTTCCAGGGCGGGACACCGGCGTCCAGCACCCAGAAAAACCCGGTGGTCACCTATGCCGCCGAAGGAACCTACTCCGTTACCCTGGTCGCTACCAACGCTTCCGGATCGGACACCGAGATCAAATCCGGCTTGATCACCGTGAAAGTGGCTGCCCCGGTGGCTGAATTTACGGCCGACCGCACCACCCTCACCAAGGGCGAATCGGTACAGTTCTCCGACCTCAGCCAGAACGCCACCTCCTACGCCTGGACTTTCCAGGGCGGGACACC
>JARKOX010000189.1 GCA_029975525.1 Prolixibacteraceae bacterium
CCCCTCCTGAAAACCAGGAAGTTTCAAATTCAACTTTTTTCATAAATTTGTTTTGATTTACATTAGTAATTATGGTGTTGACAGCACCGTAAAAAAGTATTTCCACCGGCAGGTATTGACAGTATCTGCCGGTTTGTTTTAAGTTCTGGTTAGTACATACGTCTATTCTCCTCCTATTTTTTAGTTATATAAATAGTTTGACCTTCTATCTTGTACTTCACAGGGAGAGTCTCCCGCAGCAGATCTAAAACTTCGAGAATGCTTTCATTTTTGATCGTGCCGTCGTAATGGTAATCCAGCACCACATTGTCTGTCACTTCAATGTCGACGCCATACTTTCGTTCCAGCAATAAGATCAAATCTTTCAGATTCATATTGATAAAAATGAGCTTATTGTCTTTCCACGAGGTGTAAAAATGCGTATTGACCTTTTTAACCGTCAACGTCCTGTTTTGCGGCCGATAGACCAGCTGCTCACCGGGCTGGAGCTGTTTATTTTCTCTCAACAACCGGGATCCGGCAAAGAGAACCTGCACACTCCCCTCTTCGAGCGTTGTGGCAATTGTTTCATCGCCGGGGTAAGCCTTGACATTAAATTTGGTTCCCGTTACCTGAACCTGGTACCACGGCGTGTGAACCACAAAAGGTTTTTTGTCATTTTTCACCACCTCAAACCAAGCCTCTCCTTGCAGAAAAACCTCCCGTTTCCGGTTTCTCACTTCGGCAGAATAGCGGATCTCCGAACCGGCATTCAGATAGACCATTGTACTATCGGGCAGCACCAATTGTGAAATCGAACCTTTGGGGGCAATAGAAGTATAGTAAACCTCTTCGACGGGTTTCAACCGCTGAATAACAATCCCCAGAAAAAGGCCCAGCAGCAGGACGGCGGCAATTTTGGAGAAGGCAAGCACCTTTTTTCTGATTCCGATAGACACCTTCGATTCCTTTTGCAGACGAATCCGGTGATGAAGCTGGTCGAGAATGGCCTCAAAATCCTCCTCACTATCCTGTCCCGGTATTTTCACTGGCTCCTCATCCCAAAACTCCGACAGGGCCTGGCGTAACTCTCCCCGGCGGGAGAAATCCCCCAGCAGACCAAGGGCTGTATCCAGCTCGGCACGGCTACAATCGCCCTTCAGATATTTGCCCAAAAGCTTCTTTATATCAATCTTGTCATTCATCATTTTTCGTCTCGAAAATGCTCCTGTAACAAAGGATGCCATCCCTGAACAGAAATTTTCATCCTGCCTTGTCAAAAAAATCTTCCTGTTTTAAAGTAATACGCCAAAATCGAGGTACCCCCCAAAGAATAATCACTTTTTTAATCCAATGATATTTCAAGTTCATATAAAAAACTGATTACAAACGCAATAAAACAGGATTTAAAATCAAGAAAAAAGGGAAAGGAGAAGAAGAGCTGGCAGAAAATCCTTTCCGAGCCGCATCCGGATGTGCTTCAGGGAAAGATTGATCTGGTTTTCTACAGTCTTGACAGAAACGCCCATTTTTTCGGCTATTTCACGGTGACTCATTCCGGCGTTCCGGCTGAGGGTAAAAATCGCTTTCCGCCTGTCCGGAAGTTCTTCCACTGCCTGCTCAATCTGACTGCACAGGGTGTCGTAATCGATCGTTACCGACAAACGTTCCTGCCCGATCTCAAAATTTTCGGAGAGGAAACGGCGGTACTCCTGATCTTTAAGCCGCAGGCGTAACTGGTCGATCATCAGATTGTACGAAATGGTAAACACAAACGATTTGAAGGATTTATCCGGGGCAATCTCCTGGCGCCGGTTCCAGATGCGAAAAAAAGTCTCCTGAACGATCTCCCGGGCGTCGTCGTCCGATTTCAAAAGAGAAAGAGCAAAACGGAACAATTTGGGGCTGTATTTCCGAAATAACTGATCGAATGCCCCGGTGTCGCCGTTTCGCAACAATACCAGAAGCATCTTCTCGGTTTCTTCGGTCAAATCATTCATAGGTAGCCAGATTTTGAGCCAAAGTATAAAAAATATTGGCCATAAAAAGAACCAATTTTAAAACCAGATATATTTTGTGAACAAAAGAACAGAGGAAGTCAACTTTTCTTTCCACTCCAGTCTGGCAATTCCGAGCCGGTACGTGCGAAAAAATGGTATTGGATCAAACGGGTAACCGGACCAGGTTTTCCATTGCCAACCGGTCGGCCGGCTACTGCCACGGCAGGCATCACTTCGCTGCCGGTTCCGGCGATGATCAGTTCGTCCAACGTATACAATTCTGCTTCCTGCATCTGCCGCTCTTCAACCGGGATGGAAAGTTCACCGCAAATCTCCAGGATGACTTTACGGGTAATTCCGGGTAAAATGAGGTTACTCAGCGGCGGAGTAACCACCTTCCCATTTTTCACCCCGAGCACCGAGGAGTGGGTAGCTTCGGTAACCTGGCCATTGCGGATCAGGATACACTCTCCTGCCCCACGCTCAACGGCCTGTTGAAAAATCATGGTATTGGGAAGCAGCGCCACCGATTTGATATCGCACCGCATCCAGCGGATATCTTCGCTCACGGCTACCGGAATCCCGTCGCGAAGTTTCCGGACAAAACTGGGGAATTCAAAAGCAAAGGCATAAACAGTTGGGGTAATTTCTGTCGGAAAATGGTGAATGCGCGGGTGTGTTCCGCGCGAAACCTGCACATAAACTCCCGCGTCGCAGCGGTGCAACTGATTCCGGACGAGCAGCTCCATAAAAACCGTCCCAAGATCTGCTGCGCCGGGATAAACGATCTTCACTTCGGAAAGGCTTCGCTGCAGCCGCTGCAGATGGTCATCCAGGCGAAACGGTGTGCCGGCATAATATTTCACCACTTCATAGACGCCGTCGGCAAAATGAAAGCCGCGGTCGTCGGGCGAGATACGGGCCTCTTCCTTCGGGACAAAAGCGCCGTTCAGAAAAACAACTTCACTCATCGCACCATCTCTTTCAGCAGCCGGATCTCGGCCGGCCAGCGCGATTCATCGGGGGTCTCCAAAATGAGCGGGATGCCGTCGAAACGGGGATCGTTCATGATAAACGAAAACGGTTCGAGGCCCAGCAATCCCTCGCCAAGACTGTCGTGGCGGTCAACGCGCGTCCCGAGCGCTTTTTTGGTATCGTTCAGGTGCATTCCCTTCAAAAAAGAGAATCCCACCAGCCGATCGAACTCGGCAAATACCCGCTCAAACCCTTCACGCGACTTGATATCGTAGCCGGCAGAATAGGCGTGGCAGGTGTCGATACAAACGCCAACCCGGCTTTTGTCTTCCACCTGGTCAATGATCTGCCGGAGCTGTTCAAAGGTGTGGCCCACATTGCTGCCCTGTCCGGCGGTATTTTCAATCACGGCAATGACGCCCCGGGTTTTATCGAGCGCCAGGTTGATCGATTCGGCAATAAGCACCAGACACTTCTCTTCGGAAACCTGGTTCAGGTGGCTTCCGGGATGAAAATTGAGCCGGTCGAGGCCCAGCTGTTCGCACCGCTGCATTTCATCGAGGAATGCCTTGCGCGACTTTTCAAGCGCTGTCGGATCGGGATTGCCCAGATTGATCAGGTAGCTGTCGTGTGGCAAAACCTGATGTGGCAGGTAACCATATTTTTCGCAATTTTCACGAAAAGCACGGATACTTTCACGGGTAAGCGGTTTGGCTTCCCACTGCCGCTGATTTTTGGTAAAAACCCCGAAGGCCGTCGCCCCGATCTGGTGCGCATTCAGCGGGGCATTTTCCACTCCGCCGGCTGCGCTTACATGTGCGCCAATGTATTTCATTTCGTATCTATTTTCAATTTTGTTTTTATCGTTTTCGCAATCAGTAAATTATTTCAAACCAGCTATCAACGAGATGAAATTCGCATGAAAATATTTTCATTACGATTGGTGTTTAGAATAATCATGCGCATTTCATCCTGACATTTTTTTAGTTCGTGCCCAATCCAGCCTCTGTTCAACAGGTCGCAATCGGGACAGATAAAAGTACCGCTTTCAGCGAATCTTTCAAATGCCCAAACCGGCTCCGAATGGCAACGGTTAATTTTTTTTAACCCGTGAACTGTAACCCCGGAACATTTTTTGTCGGTACAACAGGCAACAAAAAATCAGAAGCGTATGAAAAAGTTCCTGTTTATTTTAGCCGTTGCGACACTGGTTACGACGGTCGCCTTCGCCCAGGAAGAGACCAGTCGTCGCGACAAACGCCGTGCGCGTGAAAAAGAACATGCCGAACTGATCCGTCAGCTGGTTGAAAGCCGCAACCTGGAATTTATCGCCCAGTTTGCCCACCCGATGGGAGGCTCCAGCATCAGCCTCACCTCACAATATTCGCTCGATATCCGGAACGATTCGGTAACTTCTTACCTGCCCTTTTTCGGGGTGGCCTACTCGGCCGAGTACGGCAACACGGAAGGCGGGATCAAATTCAGCCAGAAAGCCAATAAAATGGAGTGGCAAACCACTGCAAAAGGCTACACCGTAAAAACAGAGGTAAAAACCACCAAAGATGTTTATTATCTGGTTCTGCAAATTACCCAGGCCGGGTATGCCACTCTCAACGTCAATTCAAACAACCGGCAAGCCATCTATTTTACCGGCATTATTTTAAAGCCGGAACCGCCAAGGCATTGACCGCCCCAAAATCATCCGGAAGTAATGGCCGAAGTTAATTGTCCCGTTTTCTGTCGAAACAAAAACGGGATTTTTTCTTGCGGAGCGGTTTTTCTCCAAGATTAATTTTCAATGCCAAAATCTAAAAATCAACGCCACAGCGTAGTTACAGCACCCGGATTCCATTATTTTTGCGGGCTGAAATGCCGGGCAGACCAACCACGCCGGGCATTTTCAGTATCCGAATGGTTTAACATCAATGTTCCTGAAAAATGACAAAAGGGATTTACACGATCGTGTTGCTGGTTATCTCCAATTCGTTTATGACCCTGGCATGGTATGGTCACCTGAAATTCAGCGAGTGGAAATGGTTTGACCAGTTGGGGTTGCTGGCTATTATTCTGGTAAGCTGGGGAATTGCGCTGTTTGAATACATGTTTCAGGTTCCGGCCAACCGGATTGGGTACCAGAACCAGGGCGGCCCGTTTTCCCTGGTCGAACTGAAGGTGTTGCAGGAGGTGATCACGCTAGTGGTCTTCACCATTTTCTCCCTGGTGTTGTTCCGGAACGAAACTTTCCGCATGAACCACCTGATCGGCTTTGTTTTTCTGGTGCTGGCGGTCTATTTTATCTTCAAGAAATAAAAAAAACAGCCGGAAGCTTTTCACGCGCTCCCGGCTGCTCTCCCTGTTTCCGGCAATTCCCTCCGGTTACAGCTCCCTGATCCAGATGTTGCGGAAGCTGGTCGGGTTGCCGTGGTCCTGCAGCACAATACTGCCCGGTCCGTGCGGTTTCACCGAATATTCAGGGATACCGATATATTCGGTTGGCCCGCGCAGCACCACGTTGTTTTGTATCAGCACGCCGTTCTGGAGTACGGTAATCCGCGGCGGGGTAAAATAGGTGCCATCCTCTTTGAAACGCGGAGCGGTGTAAATAACATCATACGTTTGCCACACGCCCGGCCCTTTGCAGGCATTGACCAGCGGAGGATGCTGCTTGTAGATACTGCCGGCCTGACCATTGCGGTAGGTGCGGTTGTTGTAGCTGTCCAGAATCTGCAGTTCGTAGCGTTCCTGCATAAAAACGCCGCTGTTCCCGCGTCCCTGGCTGTTCCCGGACACCTCGGCCGGCGTGCGCCATTCGATGTGCAGCTGAAAATCCTGAAACTTACGTTTGGTTTTGATTATTCCGGTACCTCTGACAACGGTAACAATTCCGTTTTCCACTTTCCAGCCCGGTGTTTCGCCCTTGTCGTTGGTCCATTCGGCCTCCAGATTGGTTCCGTTGAAAAGAACAACCGCATCCGAGGGGGCGTCGCCATACTTTTCGCCCGGGGTAATCACCGGGATTTCGGGTTCCCACACTTCCGTCATTTCCGGTTTCATCGGCATGGGGCTTTTCTCCGGAATCTGCTGGGCCGAAACGGCACCAGCTGCCAGAATCAGTGCCGGCATCAATAGTTTACCTTTCATTGTTCGTGTTTTTTAATTAGTCGATTGTTTTATAGGTTTTAAACTTCTTACAACCCCAGTTCGCTCATAATTGCGTCGATCTTTTCATCGGCGCGGGCCTCGGCTGCATCAAACTGGCTCCGGGAGGCCAATTCGCCTTTCACCTCGAAATAAAATTTGATTTTGGGTTCGGTGCCCGAAGGACGGACAGAAATTTTGGTGCCATCCTGGGTAAAAAACTGCAGCACATCGGAAGTGGTTTTCTGATCGATCGGCTTCTCCTCGCCGGTGAGCAGGTTTTTCTGCACCAGCGTGGCGTAATCCTTCACCCACTCCAGGGGCGATCCCCCGAGCTGTTGGGGCGGATTACCCCGGAAACGGGCCATAATCTGCCGGATCTCTTCGGCGCCGGTTTGTCCTTTGCGCACCACATATTTCATCTTCTCTTTCGAATAGCCATATTCCAGGTAGATATCCTGCAACAGTTCAAACAACGATTTGCCTTTCGATTTTGCCCAGGCCGTGATTTCCGCCATCAGCGCACACGAGGTAACCGCGTCTTTGTCGCGGACAAAGTCGGCCGGCATAAAACCAAAACTTTCTTCGCCCCCGCCGATATACTTTTTCGTCCCTTCGTTTTCGCGGATCACCTCTGCAATATATTTAAACCCGGTGTACACGTCGAAATATTCGACCTGGTTGCGGCGGGCAATTTCAGCGATCATTTCGGTGGTAACAATGGTTTTCACCACAAACTCATTCCCCGCCATGCTGCCGTTCTCCCTCATTTTGGTGATGAGGTAATAGATAAAAAGCAGAGCCGTTTGGTTGCCGTTGACAATGATATATTCGCCCTTGTCATTTTTTACGGCCACCCCGATACGGTCGGCATCGGGATCGGAAGCCATCACCACGTCGGCCCCAATTTCCCCCGCTTTCCGGATCGCCATTTCCATGGCAGCCGGCTCTTCGGGATTGGGTGAAATAACGGTCGGAAAATCGCCGCTCACCACATCCTGTTCCGGGACGTTGGTAAGATTGGTAAAGCCAAAGGCGCGCAGCGCCATCGGAATCAGCTTCACCCCCGTGCCGTGGATCGGCGTGTAGACAATTTTCAGATCGTGGTATTTTTTCACCAGGTCGGGAGAGAGGGAGACCGACTTCACTTTTTCGATAAATTTCCGGTCCATCTCTTCGCCCAGGATCGCAATCCGCTCTTTGGGCCCATTGAAGCGGATCGCTTCGGGTTTCACCCGCTTAACTTCTTCGATGATATTTACATCGTGAGGTTCAACCACCTGCGAGCCGTCGTCCCAGTAGGCTTTGTAGCCGTTGTACTCTTTGGGATTGTGCGAGGCGGTCAGGATAATTCCGCTCTGGCAGCCCAGCTCCCGGATGACGAAGGAGAGCTCGGGTGTGGGGCGCAGATCTTCAAACAGATAGACCTTAATCCCATTGGCAGCAAAAATGCCGGCGCTGCTTTCGGCAAACAGACGGCTGTTGTTACGGCAGTCGTGCCCGATGGCCACCTTAATTTCGGGGAGGTGGGCAAAATTTTTCTTCAGGTAGTTGCTCAACCCTTGCGTGGCAGCCCCCACCGTGTAAATATTCATCCGGTTGGTGCCGGCGCCCATAATTCCGCGCAGGCCGCCGGTGCCAAACTCCAAATCCTTGTAAAAGGAGTCGATCAATTCGGCTTTATCTTCCTGGTCCATCATCCGCTGAACTGCTCTGCGGGTTTCTTCATCGTAGGCCGGCGTTAGCCACTGGCGGGCTTTTTCAATTACCTGGGCCAATAATTCTTCGTTCTTCATAGCGGTATATTTTTAATTTTCTGAATACATACTTTCAGGCTCTCTTTCCAGTACGGAACGGCAATGCCGTATGTTGACCTGATTTTACTTTTGTTGAGCACGGAAAAATGGGGACGTGCCGCTGCCGTGGGATAATCTTTCGACTCGACCGGAAAAACCTGGCAGGTTGTTATTCCGGCCAATTCATGAATGGCCCGCGCAAAGTCGTACCAACTGCAAACGCCTTCTCCGGAATAGTGAAAAATGCCCGGGGTAAGCTGTCCGGGATTTTCGGCAACCTGCGCAACGATTTGCAGCAGGGCGGCAGCCAGATCGCAGGCGTAAGTCGGCGTTCCCACCTGGTCATAAACCACCTGCAGCGAATTCCTTTCGGCGCCCAGCCGGAGCATCGTTTTGACAAAGTTCGCCCCGAAGGCGGAGTAGAGCCAGGCGGTCCGGATAATAATGGTACGAGGGCAGTCGGCCAGGCTGTTTTGTTCGCCCACCCGTTTCGACAAACCATACACGCCCTGCGGATCGGTTTCGTCGGTTTCGCAATAGGGTTTGTAGTTTTTTCCGTTGAAGACGTAATCGGTCGAGATGTGGAGAAACACCGCGCCGCTCCGGTTACAGGCTTCCGCCAGAATTCCCGGGGCGACAGCATTCAGCAAAAAAGCGTTTTCACGGTCCGCTTCAGCTTTGTCAACCGCGGTGTAGGCAGCACAGTTGACCACAAAATCGGGACACTCCGCCTCGAAAAACCGCGACACCGCCTCACGATCCGTAATGTCGAGCGTATCGTAATCGGTAAATCGAAATGAAAAACCGGCAAAGCCGGGAGCCAGCGTTTTCAATTCGCTGCCCAACTGCCCGTTGGCGCCGGTTACCAAAATCTTCTTCATGGCAAAAAATCAAAATTCATGTCGGCTCCGGAAAAAGGGAGCGCAGCCAGGTCTTTCTCCGAAACCTTCACCTCACTGGCCGGCAGCTGCCAGTCGATGGCCAGCTGCGGGTCGTCGAAACGGATGCCCCGCTCGGCAGCCTGGTTATAAAACTGATCGCATTTATAGGCAAAAACAGCCGTTTCGCTGAGTACCGAAAAGCCGTGGGCAAATCCCTGCGGGATAAAAAACTGCCGTTTGTTTTCGCCCGACAATTCAATGCCGAACCATTTTCCAAAGGTGGGCGACCCTTTTCTCAGGTCGACTGCCACATCGTAAACCGTTCCGAGAACGACCCTGACCAGTTTGGACTGGGCAAACGGCGCCAGCTGATAATGCAGTCCACGCACCACTCCGCGCGACGAGCACGACTCGTTGTCCTGCACAAACCGGCAGGAGATGCCGGCAGCCTCCAGGCTGCGAGAATTGTAGCTTTCGAAAAAATAGCCCCGCGCATCGGCAAACACCGCGGGTTCAATAATTTTTAGCCCCGGAATCGGGGTGTCTGATATCTTCATCCGTATAACTTTTCAAAGTTATTTTTCATCATTTTCTTATCAATGTCGCTCTTTCTACCTGTTTTTCCAACGGGACGGAACAGTCATTTGCAGTTTTCCTGTTCGGTTGGCCTTCGGCGTCTGTGGCTATTTCAGCCGCAAGCCGGTTAAAAAGAGACAATCTGGTTTTCGGCCAGCCGCAACAGGTACTGTCCGTATTGATTTTTACTGAGTGGCGCCGCCAGCTTCAGCAACTGCTCGCGGGTGATAAACCCTTTTTTGAAGGCGATCTCCTCGATGCACGAAACTTTCAGCCCCTGCCGCTGCTCGATGGTGGCAATAAAATTGGAAGCCTGCAGCAGACTGTCGTGGGTGCCGGTGTCGAGCCAGGCAAAACCACGCCCCAGGAGTTTAACGTTCAGGCGGTTTTCTTCCAGGTAAAGACGGTTCAGGTCGGTAATCTCCAGTTCGCCGCGCGGCGAAGGTTTCAGCGCTTTGGCTTTCTGCACCACGTCGTTCGAATAGAAGTAGAGGCCGGTAACCGCATAATGTGAGCGTGGCCGGGCCGGTTTCTCTTCGATGGAAACCACTTTTCCGGTGGCATCAAACTCCACCACCCCGTACCGTTCCGGATCGTTGACATAGTATCCGAAAACCACGGC
>JARKOX010000192.1 GCA_029975525.1 Prolixibacteraceae bacterium
CATCCGCGACGGAATATTTTCAAGCACAACTTTGATAAATGCTTCTGTCAGCCGCTCTTTGTTGTGCATTTTGGACAGCGCCAGGCTGATTTCGCGTACCGGTTGTGTTCCTTTCACCGGCTTAACCAGCTCTTCCGATTCTGAAGGGATATCGATGGTGGCCAGTTCAGGGAGAAAAGTGGCTCCTTTCCGGCTTTCCACGATGTGCCGCAACGACTCCAGCGAGTTCGAACGGTAGGTCAGCCGCTGGTTCTTCCGGGGTTTTTCCGAGAGGCTGCAGAGGGAATTTACCTGATTCTGAAAACAGTTGCCCTCTTCGAGGTACCAGATTTCGTCGGGGTCGAAGGAGCGCAGATCCACAGCTGCGGCTGCGGCCAGCGGATGTTGCCCGGAGACGTAGAGGAAAAAACGTTCGTAGAACAGGGGTCGGAAGAGGATCCCCTTGGTTTGGAGCGGGGTGGAGAGCAGGCCGCAATCCAGGCTCCCGTTTTTCAGCCGCTGGATGATCGCCTCGGTTTTTAGTTCGGTGATCTCCAGGAAAAGATCGGGATATTCGCGGCCCACCGGATTGATGAAGAGCGGCACCAGGTAGGGCGCCAGGGTCGGAATAATGCCAATCCGCAGGGTGCCTTTCACCTCCTCCTGAAGGGTTGCCGAGAGGATCTTCAGCTCGTCAACCAGGCGTGTGACCTCCAGCGCCTTTTGGTAAAAAATCTCCCCTTCGGGCGTGAGCCGGAGTGGACGACTGTTGCGGTCGATCAGCTTAAAATCGAGCTCTTCTTCCAGGTTTTTGATTTGCAGACTCAGAGCCGGCTGGGTAATGCCCAGTTTTCCGGCGGCTTTTATGAAATTTCCCTGCCGGTGTAATTCAATAAAATAGTGAAGTTGGTTCAGGTGCATGCGTATAAGTAGTTTTAATAACGGCATTAAAATTATAAATATTAATGGCTGTATCTTTGAGGTAAAGAATAGAAAAAACAAATTCAACTTAAAATTTACAGAGATGAAAACAAATGAAAAAATCACCGGAAAACTAAATCAGCTGCTGGCCGATTACCAGATTTACTACCAGAACCTGCGCGGTTTGCACTGGAATGTAAAAGGAAACCTGTTTTTTGCCCTTCATGCCAAATACGAAGAGCTTTACAACGAAGCTGCCGAAGTTATTGATGAACTTGCCGAGCGGATCCTGATGATAGGCGGAAAACCGCAACATTCGTTCAGCGAATACCTGAAAACTGCTGCGCTGAAAGAAGTAGTCAACGTATCCGGAGCTTCCGAAGGCGTGCAGGTGGTACTGGAAAACAGCCGTTACCTGCTGGGGGTTGTGCGCGAGGTGAACGAGCTGGCCGCCGGCGCCGGCGACGAAGGGACAGTTGCCCTGATGAGCGACCTGATCGGAACGACCGAAAAACGAATCTGGATGTTTGAGGCCTACCTGGGCTGAGCGTAATATCGCCTGCTTCGAAAAACCCGGAAGAGCAAAAAGCTTCCGGGTTTTTTGGTGACGCCGGCCGTTTTCGAAATTAAAAGGCCGTTCAGCCCATTATTATTGCCGGTTCCGCACAATATTTTTACCTTAGCGTTCGGTTAAAAAACTGTCCGGATTATGCTGAAATTACTGCTCTACCCGTTTTCCTTGCTGTATGGTTTGGCAGTGGACTTCCGCAACCGCCTGTACGATTTTAAAATTTTGTCGTCGCGCGAGTTCGAAGTTCCGGTGGTTTCCATTGGGAATATTACGGTGGGCGGGACCGGGAAAACCCCACATACCGAATATCTGGTCAAGCTGCTCCGCGACCGTTACCGCGTGGCCACCCTCAGCCGGGGCTACCGTCGGAAAAGCAAGGGGTTCCGGATGGTTGAAATCTCTTCGGAAGTTCAGGAGGCGGGCGACGAACCCCTGCAGGTGAAACGGAAATTTCCCGATGTGCAGGTGGCTGTTTGCGAAAACCGGGTAACCGGGGTCGAAAGATTGCTGTCGGAAAATCCCCCGCCCGATGTGGTGGTTCTCGACGATGCCTTTCAGCACCGGCGTATTACCCCGGGCATTAATATCCTGCTGATCGATTACAACCGGCCGCTGAAAGACGATTTGTTGCTGCCGGCCGGCCGTCTCCGCGAAAGAGAGAGCCAGGTCCGCCGGGCCAATATCATTATTATTACCAAATGTCCTTCGGAAATTACCCCCATCACCCGCCGGATCATGGAGAAGGAGGTGCACCTGTTCCCTTACCAGGACCTCTATTTTACCACTTTGGTTTACGGCCAGCTGTTGCCGGTTTTTCCCGAAGCAAAACCGATGGACCTCTTCACCAATACCCGTGAAATGGGGGTGCTGGTGGTGACCGGAATTGCTGCCCCCGAAACCGTTGTAGACCATCTGTCGTCGGTCTCTTCTGAAATCGATACGGCGATTTTTCCCGATCACCACTATTTTACTGCGAAAGATATTCAGCTGATCGCGCACAAATTTGAGAAGCTGGCTTCGCCCCAAAAGATTATTGTGACCACTGAAAAAGATACCATGCGTTTCCGCGATGTGATGGAGTTACCTGAAAAGCTGCGTGCGGCGCTTTACTGTTTGCCGGTTCAGATCAGGTTTCTTGACCGGGGCGGAAAACATTTTGACAAAAAAATTCTGGATTATGTTGGAGAAAATAAAAGCAACCGCGAACTACATCACCGAAAAAACCGGCTGCAAGCCTGAAATCGGAATTATCCTCGGAACCGGGCTGGGCGGGCTGGTTAATGAGATTGAGATCCGTACCACCTTGCCCTACGACGAGATTCCCCACTTCCCGCTTTCCACCGTCGACGGACATGCCGGCCGGCTTATTTTTGGGCGTCTGGGCAACAAGGAGGTGATGGCCATGCAGGGGCGTTTTCACTATTACGAGGGTTATTCGATGCAGGAAGTGACCTTTCCGGTACGGGTAATGCGCCAGCTGGGGATTACGCACCTTTTTGTCTCGAATGCCAGCGGCGGCCTCAACCCCGATTTCCGCGTCGGCGACATTATGGTGATCAACGACCACATCAACTTTTTCCCGGAACATCCGTTGCGGGGGAAAAATTTCACCGAGCTGGGGCCCCGTTTTCCCGACATGAGCCGGGTGTACGACGAACGGTTGCGGATCACCGCCAAGCTGGTGGCGCTGGAGAATAACTTCCAGTTGAAGGAAGGGGTGTATGTGGGCGTTTCGGGCCCGACTTTCGAAACTCCCTCCGAGTATAAAATGTTCCGGATATTGGGCGGCGATGTGGTTGGAATGAGCACGGTACCCGAGGTAATTGTTGCCCGGCATGCCGGAATGAAAGTTTTTGGCATCTCCATTATTTCCGACAGCGGCGTGCCCGGCCAGATTGTGGAAATTTCGCACGACGAGGTGCAGCAGGTTGCCATGAAAGCCGAACCCAAAATGACGCTGGTCATGAAGAGGCTGGTGGAGTCGTTGTAACCTCGCTGACTTTACGGGATCCAATTTTTGTCGATTTACCCCATTGTCATGGATTTGCTCCTGATCTCCCTGGCGCCGGTCGCCATCATTGCCGGCTACGTCTGGTTTCGCGACAAATATGAACGCGAGCCGCTCCGTATGCTGGTGTGGGCGTTGCTTGCCGGCGCCCTGATCACCCTTCCGGTAGTGGTGGCCGAACAGCTGATTTCGGCAGCCGGCGCCGGCTTGTACGGAATGGCCGGCGTCGCGTGGCAGGCTTTTGCGGTGGCTGCTTTCACCGAGGAGCTGTTTAAATTTGCAGCCCTTTACCTGCTCATCTGGCGAAGCCCTGAATTCAATGACAAATTCGACGGCATTGTGTATGCCACCTTTGTTTCCCTCGGATTTGCCGGGGTCGAAAATGTGCTTTACGTCCTCGAAGGCGGCTGGACTACCGGCCTGATGCGTGCCTGGACTGCCGTTCCGGCGCACGCTATTTTTGGCGTTACCATGGGGTTTTATTTCGGGATGGCCCGGTTTTACCCGCAAAAACAGCAACAGCTTAAATTGAAGGCGTGGTGGATGCCTTTCCTCCTGCACGGAATTTATGATTTTATCCTGATGACCGGGATACAGTGGCTGTGGATATTGTTCCTTGCATTTGTCGGTTTTCTCTACCTCTCGGGGTGGCGCCGCATGAAAACGTTGTCCGATCAGTCGTTCTACCGTACCGACTACCAACTGCTAAATCGAAAATTCAATCCCAATAACCATTGATTTGATAGCCTGAAAAAAACAGCTTTCCTTTTTATTGAAGTCTTCTGCTAAGATCATATGTTACTATTTTTATCGTGCAAACGATTTCTTTATCAGGCGAATAATGGTAAAAATATCTCCGAGATATCTTGTTGTTGAATGGGATTTTTTTCGTAAATTTCTATTTAGTAATTAGTTAAAGGATATTTGTTGAGGGCTTCAAGGGGGATCAAATGGGACTGTGTGTGAAGGTTATACTGGTTGAAAATGCCCTGATGTTTCGGATAGGGATTAAAATACTTCTGGAAAAGGGCAGGAACCTGGAATATATCGGCGACGTTCAGGATGGGGAAGAACTTTTGAAAGCGATTGAAAAAAAAACGCCTGACGTGGTCATCTTCGACGGAATTTTCACCCCGAAAAAAGCTGTTCCCGCCATTAAAACATTGGTCAGCCATCACCCTTCGATCCCCTTTCTGGTAATCACCGAACTCAAAGGGTTTAAAAATCTGGAAAAATATCTTAAGCTTGGCGCCAAGGCGTTGATTTTCAGCGATGCTACCGATGAGGAGCTGCTTGGTGCAATCAATATGGCGGCACAGGGATATGAATATTACACCGTTCGTATTGTCCGGAATATCAGCAATTTGCTTCATCACTATTTTGAGCGGAGAGACTTCGAGGACAACTTTTTCGACGGATTGTCGAAACGTGAAAGAGAGGTGCTGGAGCTATTTGCACAGGGAAAAAGTTACAAGGAGATTTCCGTGCTGTTGAATATCAGTATCCGAACGGTGGAAACCCATAAAAAGAATATCATGTCGAAACTGAAACTACAATCCACTGCGGACATTGTAAAATACGCCCTCAAGTATAATCTTCTTCATTTTCAGTAAGATGGGTGGGCTTATTAATAATTATTCTTAATTTCGAAAATCTAAAAATCAGGAATTCTCCGGATTGTGTGCGGCCCTGTTTCGTAGTAACTTTTCATTCCTGTTTGGAAAACACAAAAAGGAAACAGAGAAGTGACGGACTTAAATTTTTGCCCCGGGAATTTAAGTTGAGAACCAATCGTGAGTTACGGAAGAAAGGCAGTTAGGGTGGAGAAAGATTTTTTAAGGTGAGATGAAGGTCTTGTAAATGATGCTTTTGATTTTCAAAAAATTCATGTTTATGAAAAAAATTTACCGGAGCTTCAAAAGAACTGCTCAGATTTTTTCCCTCTTTTTGGCAGCAATGCTGGTTAGTTTTATGTCAACGGCCCAAACGATCACAATCGACGGAAATCCTTCCGATTGGCCTGCAGTGTTACAGAACACGCCGGGCGTGGTTGCGTGGAGTTTTGTACATGACGCCAACAGTACCAATGATGACCAGTTTACCACAGGTTCGCAAGACCCCGATTTAATCAGCGAGTGGGGATGGGTGTTGGGCAACACCAATGACAAGGGGGATATTTCCAACGTAGGGGCTGTTGTAATCGGCAATTACCTCTATTTCTTCGGTGACCGGACCGCCATCAACGGGGATGCCCAGATTGGCTTCTGGTTTTTCCTGGGCGGCGTAGCCAAATCCGGGACGGGCGCTTCAAACAGCCCGTTCAGCAATGAACATGTCTATGGCGACTTGCTGCTGTTGAGTAACTTTACAAATGGCGGCGGAAATGTAAACCTGCGGGTTTACATGTGGGTCGGCTCCGGCGGGAGCGACGGCTCGCTGGACTTTTTGGGAACTACAACCGATGCTGCCGTGAATTCCGCTGACTATCCTGTACCGGTTTATCCGAACTGGAGTTATACGCCTAAAAGTGGGACCGGATATGTAACCGGCTCCTTCTATGAAGGCAAGATTGATCTTGGCGGGCTGACAGGAGGCATCTGCTTCTCCAGCTTTTTGTTTGAAACCAGAAACTCCCAGTCCGTAAATGCCTCCCTGCAGGATTTTTCCGGAGGGTCATTCGGGTTGAAACCTCTCCCGCCGGTAACCGTTTCCGACTCCCGTTGCGGCGCCGGAATTGTTAATCTGACGGCTTCCGCACCCGCAGGCATGACCATAAAATGGTACGACGATGAAGCGCTGACCCATCAGGTTGCCACCGGGACCAGTTACAGTCCCAATCTCACCGTTACCACCACCTATTGGGTTACGGTCACCAATGCGACAAATTGTACCAGCGATCCTTCAACAGTGGTTGGAACGATCTATCCGACGCCTTCTGCCTCTGCGGTAGCGACCAACCCGCTTTGTTACGGTGGTACGGGAAGCATCGACCTTACCGTGACCGGCGGTACGCCGCCTTATACCTTCCTTTGGTCAAACGGAGCAATCATTGAAGATCCCAGCGGACTGGCAGCCGGAACGTACAATGTAACCGTTACCGATGCTCACCAGTGTACCACTACTGCTTCGGCAACCATTTCTATTCCTTCGGATATTGCGCTGAGTCTCAATAAAACCGATGTCTTATGTTTTGGCAGCAGCGATGGTACGATTACGGCCACCTTCAGCGGGGGCACTCCTCCGTACATGGCCAGGATCGACGGCGGCAGCTATGCCGCAGCCACTTCGCCGAAGGCCTTTACCGGCCTGGCTGCCGGCTCGCACACGGTTTGGGTAAAAGATGCCAACAACTGCGAAAAGAGCGCTTCGATTACGGTTGGCACACCGACGGATGTTACGCTGAGCCTTAACAAGACCGACGTGCAGTGCTTTGGCAGCAGCGATGGTACGGTCACAGCCACCTTCAGCGGGGGCACTCCTCCGTATATGGCCAGGATCGACGGCGGCAGTTATGCCGCAGCCACTTCGCCGAAGGTCTTCACTGGCCTGGCAACCGGCTCGCACACGGTTTGGGTAAAAGATGCCAACAACTGCGAAAAGAGCGCTTCGATTACGGTCGGCACGCCTTCGCTTGTCACCCTGAACCTTGAAAAAACCGATGTCTTGTGCTTTGGCAGCAGCGATGGTACGGTCACGGCCACCTTCAGCGGGGGTACTCCTACGTACATGGACAGGATCGTCGGCGTCAGCTATGCCGCAGCCACTTCGCCGAAGGCCTTCACCGGTCTGGCTGCCGGCTCGCACACGGTTTGGGTAAAAGACGCCAACAACTGTGAAAAGAGCGCTTCGATTACGGTTGGCACGCCGACAGTGGTCACCCTGAGCCTTAACAAGACCGATGTTTTGTGCTTTGGCAACAGCGATGGTACGGTCACGGCCACCTTCAGCGGGGGCACTCCTCCGTATATGGCCAGGATCGACGGCGGCAGTTATGCCGCAGCCACTTCGCCGAAGGCCTTCACCGGTCTGGCTGCCGGTTCGCACACGGTTTGGGTAAAAGACGCCAACAACTGTGAAAAGAGCGCTTCGATTACGGTCGGTACACCGACGGTTGTTACGTTGAGTCTTGAAAAAACCGACGTATTGTGCTTTGGCAGCAGCGATGGTACAGTCACGGCCACCTTCAGCGGGGGCACTCCTCCGTATATGGCCAGGATCGACGGCGGCAGCTATGCCGCAGCCACTTCGCCGAAGGTCTTCAGCGGTCTGGCCACCGGGTCGCACACGGTTTGGGTAAAAGATGCCAACAACTGCGAAAAGAGCGCTTCGATTACGGTCGGCACGCCGACAGTGGTCACCCTGAGCCTTGAAAAAACCGACGTGCTGTGCAACGGGAATGATGATGGTACGATAACCGCTACGTTCAGCGGGGGCACTGCTCCGTACATGGCCAAAGTTGACGCTGAAGCTTATGCCGCAGCCACCTCGCCGAAAACGTTCACCGGAATAACGCCAGGGGTACATACGGTTTGGGTAAAAGATGCCAACAACTGTGAAAAGAGCGCTTCGGTTGAAATTCTTGAACCGGATGAACTCACCTGTACCATTGTGCTGGATGTACAGCCCACCTATGGGCACTACAACGGAGTCGCTACTGTTTATCCGGTTGGCGGCACCCCGCCTTACCTCTATGCATGGACCAACGGCGAAACAACCCAAACAGCCATTCACCTGGGAGCCGGAACGGCTACGGTATATATTACCGATGCCAACGGATGTGAAACCTTCTGTGCGTTGTTCATCGAAACCAACGAACCGGAAGGCTTCTGTACCTACACCCAGGGCTTCTACGGAAGTCAGAAGGGAACGGCCTGCGATATGTCCGAATCGATCCGCGGTGATATTTTTGTTGCCAACCTGCTGTCCCAGGGCGACCTGACGATTGGCTCTATGGTAAAGAACAATTATATCACCTTCAAAGCCGGTGATGCTGCCAGAATTGCCAGTATCCTGCCCGGCGGAGGTGGGGTTGGCGTACTCAGCGGCGCCTGTGTCCCCAGCGTGAACTGGAACTGCATTAAACCTTACCTGACCAAACAAGGCCGTTTGAATAACGGGTTGCTGGCCCAAACCCTTACGTTGGGCCTGAACCTGCGTATCAACGACGGACTGGATGGTTTTGGATTGCAGAGTGAAGGATGGTTAACCACGCAGGAAAGGATGTCCTGTGAAGAAGGTTCTCCGCTGGTTGCCATGGTTTGTGATCCTGTTTATAAGTGGGATGACGTGCTGCAGGCCAATGTACTGGTTGGTTACACCATGATGGTCAATCCGTACTGGTATGGCAAACTCCCCGAAGGGGTTCTCTGCTACATGTATCAAAACGGTTATGAAATGACCGTCGGCGGCTTGTATGCTCTGGCCAACGATGCGTTGGGCCAGGTCGTTACTTTCCCGGCTAAAGTGACTTGTGGCGATATCACCTACACGGTGGGTCTGTCGAACATCTCCAGTGCAGTTGACCTGATCAACAATGCCTTTGATGAATGCCGCGCCTTCGTCGGATATCTCGACGAAAAATTTGAATGTCCGGAAGTGATGGCGCCTTTGGCTATCGCGAAGTCGGCTACATTAATCCAGGGTAATCTTGAAGCATCAGACCTGAAAGTCTACCCGAACCCGTTTAGCAATAAAGTCACCTTCGAATTTGTAGCTGCCCAGGATGGCCATGCCGTACTGGAAATCTCCAATTTGCTCGGACAGAAGATTGCTACCCTTCTCGACAAAAATGTCCAGAAAGGGGTACTCAACAAAGTTGAATACGACGCTGCGGGAATTGTACCGGGAATGATGCTCTACCAGCTGAGGCTGGACGACAAGATCCAGATCGGCAAGTTGATCTATAATCCATAACAGGTAGCCGAACCTGTTTTATTTCGGTTTGTTCTATAAATTGAGGAAAAGCTGTCAGGTTATCTCCACAAGGAATAAATGGCAGTGAATCAACAGTCCCTCTGGAGGCCGTTCCACGTTGCTGGAGCGGCTTCCTTTTTTT
>JARKOX010000208.1 GCA_029975525.1 Prolixibacteraceae bacterium
TCAAGAATCCGCGCCATCAGATCGGCTTCGATGAGACAGGGCGAGAAAAAGTCGAATCCGCCGGGTTCCCAGGTCACCGGGCAGCCGGTGTCGTTGCCGTAAAACATCTGCGCCTTCTCCTCAACCAGCTGCTGCAGGGCCCCGTCGCCCGTGTGGACGGCATAATCCCAGGCAAAGGCCAGCCCGAATGCGGTGTTGCTGTGTTCGCCCACCCGGATGGGGTAATTCAGTTTGGGTAAAAACGTTTTGTATTTGGCGGCAATGGTGTCAGCCAGCGGTTTCAGGTTGCGGGCCAGCTCGGCCGCCGCCGGGTCGTTCCACGTGTCCAGCTCCTGCTGCAGCTTCAGCAGCCAGGCCCAGCCGTAGGTGCGTTCGAAGTTGGCATTGTTGGGGATCCGGAAAAAACTCACCTCCTTGGCAATATTGTCAGCCGTGAGGTTTTGTCCCAGTTTGGCCAGGATCTCCTGCCGTTCGGGTAACTGCGGAAATAATTGAAGCAGCTTCACCAGCGCCCAGTGCCCGTGAACCGACGAATGCCAGTCGAAACAGCCGTAAAAAGCCGGATGCAGCGTGGCAGGCGGCAGCGCCTCATTGTCGGCATTCAATACGATCTCGGGTTTGTACGGATATTTTTGCTGGATACAGTTTAACGGCAGCCGCGCCAGTTTCGACGCCTGTTCGGCCGTAAGTACAGTTTGCGAAAATCCTGCCCAGACAGGCAACCACAACAGGATAGTAAAAATTCGTTTCATAAATCAGAAGGCTTTTGGTTTAACCGGTTCGGGAACAACCGCTATTTTTTTCAAATATAGCACACTGCCTTTGAGAATTTTATCCGTTGAGGGAATTAAATAACCGCTGCGGAAAATATGCCCCCGGCCGGTGCAAAACGCAGGCCGTTATTCGATCCAAAGGGAAATCAGCAACAGCAGGGCCGGAAACCGGATAGCCAGCTTTTCGGAAATGTGTTTTTTGGCCGTGGCGATGTGTTTTTCCACCGTTTTCAGGCTCACGCCCAATTCGTCGGCCAGCTCTTTCTGTTTGACGCCCTCAATTTTGCATTTGATAAAAACGTACCTCATCTTGTCGGGCAGGGTATCCACCGCCTGCCGGAAAGAGATCACCAGCTGCTCTTCGATACTGACCGCCTCACGCTGCATAAAATCGAGCTGGTAGAGGTGCTGCAGCTCCTTGATTTGCAGATTTTCCAGGTCGATGCGCGCTTCTTCGGATTTCTTTTTTTTCAGGTAGTTGAGACAGCGGTTCCGCAGCATCACAAAAAGCAGACTTTCAACCGGTTTCTGCGGATCGATTTCGTTTCTTTTCTCCCACAACGCAATCAAGCACTCCTGGATGAGGTCTTTCATTTCGTTTTCGTCGGAAACAAAAAGTTTGCAATATCCTTTCATCCGCGGATACATCAACCGGAACAGCTCCCGGAAAGCTCCCGGATCACCGGCTCTTAATGCTATTTTGGTCTGAAGCTCAAACACAATGGCGAATGATTAAAGCACGAAATAGATCATTTTTGTTTAGAATCAAAAGATTTTTTTCATCTGCCTGCCGCAAAATCGCAGGTAATTTTCAGCATTTAATTGAGGCTTCCGGGTTTTCTCCGGTTCTTCCCCGGATTTCCGGTCAGATCGTCGCCCAGGTCTTCACGCGCTTGCCGGGCAACTTTCTCCAGTTCGGCAACAATTTCCGGGTAAAAGGGCTGCAGGTTGTAGCGTTCGCCGGGATCGCGCCGCAAATCGTAGAGGCCGCCTTCGAAGTTAAATTGATCGTTGACCTTTCCGCCCAGCCCGTTTTGTCCGGGGGCAAATCCTTCGTAGTTGCGTCCCGGGTGCGGGAAGACCAGCTTCCAGTCTCCTTTGCGCACGGCTTCCAGGCTGTTTTGGCGGTAATAATAGTAAAACTCATTTCGGGGATTGGCTGAAAAGTTGCCCGCCAGAAGAGGCAGAATGCTGATGCCGTCGATTTTCCGTGAAGGCAGCGGGGCGCCGGCAAGGGCAGCAAAGGTGGGAAGCAGGTCGATGGTGGAAGCGATGTTGGAGCAGACTGTTCCGGCCGGAATGGTGCCGGGGAACGCCATGATGCAGGGCACCCGCTGTCCGCCTTCAAACGAGGTCCCTTTTCCTTGCCGCAGGCCGCCGGCGCTTCCGGCGTGGTTGCCAAAATTGAGCCACGGCCCGTTGTCGGAGGTGAAAATCACCAGCGTGTTTTCTGTCAGCCCGCACTGTTCCAGGGCTGCAACGATCTCTCCAACCGACCAGTCAATCTCCATCAGCACATCGCCGTAAAGTCCCTGGTTACTTTTCCCTTTAAATTTTTCGGACACCGCCAGTGGAACATGGGGCATCGAATGAGCCAGGTAGAGGAAAAAGGGGCTGTTTTGGTTGTCGTGGATAAACCGGACGGCCTTTTCGGTATATAGGGTGGTGATCTTCTCCTGGTCGGCAATGGTACGAAACTCGTCAATTTTTTGGGTGTTCTCCAGCAGCGGCAGTTCGGGGAACGAGGCTTTCCGGACGTTGGTTTGGGGAGTTGCCCGCACATTGTCGTAAGTCAGCGGCCACATGTCATTGGAGTAGGGAATCCCCAGATATTCGTCGAACCCCTGGCTGGTCGGGAGGAATTGGGGATGGTGCCCCAAATGCCACTTCCCGATGGCGATGGTCCGGTAATCTTTTTTCTTCAGCACTTCGGCGATCGTCTCCTCGTCGGGATTCAGACCTGTTTCGGCAAAAGGGTTCAGCGCCCCCGAAATGCCCACCCGGTTGGCGTAGCAGCCGGTCATCAGCGCAGCCCTCGAGGCGCTGCAAACAGCCTGGGAGACATAAAAGTGGGTAAATTTCATCCCCCGGGCCGCCAACTGGTCGAGGTGAGGCGTTTGGTACTGCGAAGCGCCGAAACAACCCAGGTCGCCATATCCGAGATCGTCGGCAAAGATCAAAACAATGTTGGGGTTTCGGGCCGGCTCTTTGGCTTCAGCCACCGAAGTAACCAGTCCCAGTGAAACCAGTCCGAGCGATTTGAGATAGGCAAAACCTCTCTTGTTCATCTTCATTTCGTATTAAAAGGTGGTCGGTTTTAGTTAATTTTTCCTCTCCGGAATCTCCTTTTTCCCGGTCGGGACGCGCCAAACAGAATATCCGGACTAATTTTCAGACACCCGTCCCGCCTCTCTCCGGTTTTTCCCCGGATGTCCGGTCAGGTCGTCGCCCAGATCCTCCCGGGCCTCGCGGGCTATTTTTTCCAGTTCGGCAACGATTTCCGGGTAAAAGGCCTGCACGTTGTACCGTTCGCCGGGATCGCGCCGCAAATCGTAGAGGCCCCCTTCAACGTTAAAATTTTCGGTTACCCGGCCGGGGTTGCCGTCAGCTCCCGGCTCAAAATCTTCGTAGTTACGCCCAGGGTGCGGAAAGACCAGTTTCCAGTCGCCGTTGGTAACCGCTTCCAGGCTGTTTTTCCGATAGTAGTAATAAAAAGCTTTCCGGGGATTGGCGTCCGGATCTCCCTGCATCAGGGGCAGCAGGTTCACCCCGTCGATCTTTTTTTCGGGGAGGGGCGCCCCGGCCAGAGCAGCCAGGGTCGGAAGGATATCGATGCCGCTGACGAGTTTGTTGCAAACAACTCCTTCGGCGATGGTCCCTTTCCAGCGCATCAGGCAGGGCACCCGCTGTCCGCCCTCAAACGAGGTACCTTTGCCCTGCCGCAGGCCGCCGGCACTTCCGGCATGGTTGCCGTAATTGAGCCACGGTCCGTTGTCGGAGGTGAGAATCACGAGGGTATTCTCTTCCAGCCTGAGCGCTTTCAGCGTTTGTAAAATCTGCCCTACACTCCAGTCGATCTCCATCATCACATCGCCATAAAGTCCCTGCCGGCTTTTGCCTTTAAATTTTTCGGAGACGAACAGCGGCACGTGCGGCATGGGATGGGCGAGATAGACAAAAAAAGGTTTATTGCGGTTTTTCCGAATAAAATTCACACTCCGTTCGGTGAAGCGGGTGGTAAACTGGGTCTGGTCGGGGTTGGTCTCTGTCACCCGCTCTCCTTCGATCAGCGGCAAAGGAGGATAATAGTTTTTGTTGGTCGGGTGGTTGGGCCACATGTCGTTGGAGTAGGGAATGCCAAAATACTCGTCGAATCCGTGCCGGGTGGGCAGAAACGGCGGCTGGCAACCCAGGTGCCATTTTCCGAAAGCGGCGGTGGCGTACCCTTTTTTCTTCAGCACTTCGGCAATGGTCTCTTCTTCGGAACTGATTCCGATCGACGAGCGGTGGTCGAGGGCGCCGCTGAAGCCGACCCGGTTGGGATAGCAACCGGTGAGCAACCCAACGCGCGAAGCGCTGCACACCGCCTGCGGGGAATAGTAATGCGAAAAAAAGATGCCTTCGCTGGCCATCCGGTCGATGTTGGGGGTTTGATATCCGGTTGCCCCGGTGAGGGTAAGGTCGCCATACCCCATGTCGTCGAGGTAGATCAGCACCACATTCACCGGCCGGGGCCGTTCGGCAGCCCTGGTAGCCGGAAATGCCAGCACTCCTGCCAGGGCAGCCGAATAAGTCAGCTTCCATTTCATAATGGTTCAGATAAGATTTTTTCAAAAATAGCGTCTTATCTTCAGAAATGGAAAAGAGGATGTACTATTCGCCCGGGAAAATTGATTCAGGAAACAAAATGATGAAGAGGCTGTCCAATTTTACTTTTTGGACAGCCTCTTCATCAAATAAATTATTTTTGTCTAATCCTGTAACGCTTTTTTAGGACTAGTCATTGTGTATTATTTTTTCAGAACCAGGCATTTAGTAAAGACAAGCAATTTCTCTATAACCATTTGCTGCCGCCGGCATCCTTCGGGATTCATTAAATGCCTGATTCAATATTTTTTATTAACCGACGCTTTCGACAAACAAGCCCTCTTCGGATTTGACGACGCGGGCCACATTGTTTTTGGTCAGGTCTTTAATGGTTTTATCCCATTTTTTATTACTCAGCCCCGACTTTTCTTTGAGCTCGTTGAGTTCGACCGGTGATTTGGATTTCAGGATTTCCAGAACCATTTTTCCATCTTCGCTCAATTCAACCGGTTTTTGTTCGGGCTTCATCTGCGGGAAGAAGAGCACATCCTGGATGGAAGGGCTGTTGGTCATGAACATGGTGAGCCGGTCGATGCCCATTCCCATACCAGAGGTGGGTGGCATCCCATACTCCAGCGCCCGCAGGAAATCCTGGTCGATAAACATTGCCTCGTCATCCCCTTTTTCCGACAGTCGCAGCTGCTCTTCAAAACGTTCGCGCTGGTCGATGGGGTCGTTCAGCTCCGAGTAGGCGTTGGCCAGCTCTTTGCCGTTTACCATCAGTTCGAAACGTTCGGTCAGCTCGGGATTGTCGCGATGTTTCTTGGTCAGCGGCGACATTTCGACCGGATAGTCGATGATAAAAGTGGGCTGAATGTAATGGTGTTCGCACTTCTCTCCGAAAATTTCGTCGATCAGCTTGCCTTTCCCCATAGTGGGGTCGGTTTCGATGCCCAGCTTGTCGCAGATTTCGCGCAGTTCCTGCTCGCTTTTCCCGGCAATGTCGTAGCCGGTGTGGGTTTTGATGGCTTCGTACATGGTCACCCGCGGGTAGGGCGTTTTGTAGTCGATGATTTGGTCGCCCAACTGCACTTTGGTGGTTCCGTGCAGAGCCAGCGCCACCCGCTCACAGATCTCCTCGGTAAACTTCATCATCCACTGGTAGTCTTTGTAGGCTACATAAATTTCCATGACGGTAAATTCGGGATTGTGGGTGCGGTCCATCCCTTCGTTGCGGAAGTCTTTGGCAAACTCGTACACCCCGTCGAAACCGCCAACAATGAGGCGTTTCAGATAGAGCTCGTTGGCAATACGCAGGTAGAGCGGGATATCGAGTGCATTGTGATGGGTGATGAACGGCCGGGCTGCGGCTCCACCGGGGATCGGCTGCAGAATGGGCGTCTCCACCTCGAAATAGCCCCGTTCGTTAAACATCTCCCGCATGGTGTTGACGAT
This sequence comes from Prolixibacteraceae bacterium, assembly GCA_029975525.1. GTDB lineage: Bacteria > Bacteroidota > Bacteroidia > Bacteroidales > Prolixibacteraceae > UBA1413. The sequence goes on from JARKOX010000208.1 coordinate 6,036, forward strand.
TTTGGTCCGTTTGACGAAAACATCCTTCACCTGGGGGTTTACGATCAGGTCGACATACCGCTGGCGGTAGCGCTGTTCCGGATCGGTAAAGGCGTCGTAGGTTACGCCGTCTTTCTCTTTCACGATGGGCAGCGGGTGTAAAGATTTGCTTAGCAGGGTCAGCTCTTTTACCTGAATGGAAATTTCGCCCATGTGGGTTTTAAACACGGTGCCTTTCACGCCGATGGTGTCGCCAATATCGAGCAGTTTCTTAAAAACTTCGTTGTAAAGGGTTTTGTCCTCCCCGGGGCAAATTTCGTCGCGGTTGATGTACAGCTGAATCCGGCCTTTGGCGTCCTGTAATTCAGCAAACGACGCTTTTCCCATAATTCGCTGGCTCATCAGCCGGCCGGCCAGACAAACTTCCCCAAAGTGGTCCTGTCCGTCAGAAAAGCCGGCTTTAATATCTTCGGAATAAGCATTCACCGGGTATTCAGCGGCCGGATAAGGGTCGATGCCCAGTTCCCGTAATTTTTGGAGTGAATTTCTGCGGATGATCTCCTGTTCGCTCAAGGAAATGGTAGTCATGCTCAAATCTTTACTGTTAAAAAAAATCTGGTGCAAAGATAGAAAAAGAATTTTCCCGGGACGGAATGATTTTCAGGTTGACGCCGGCAAATCCCCCATTTTTTGATCTCCTGTCGCTATTGCCCTGAATGGCAACATGGTGTAAAATTATTTTTCGGGCTTGATCTTTTGCTCCGTAATAATCAGCGGCCATTTTATATCTTTGCATGATTTATATGCTGTGTAACGGCAGAAAGGCAAAGAATGAATAAAAACTGGAATATAAAGCCACAAGGTGAAATTAATGAAGTTAAGCATCTGTCCGCAGCGTTAAATGTTAACATGGTCATCGCCAACCTGCTTGTGCAGCGTGGAATCAAAACATTTAACGAAGCCAAGTCCTTTTTTCGCCCGCGCCTTTCCGACCTCCACGACCCCTTTCTGATGAAAGATATGGACAAAGCCGTTACCCGCCTCGAACAAGCAATCTCTCAGCAAGAAAAGGTGCTCATTTACGGCGATTACGATGTGGACGGAACCACTTCCGTCGCCATGATGTATCTCTTCCTGAAAGACTATATCCAAAACCTCGACTACTACATCCCCGACCGCTACACCGAAGGTTACGGCATTTCGCCACAAAGTATTGAATTTGCTGCTGCCGAAAATTTTTCACTGGTTATTGTCCTCGATTGCGGGATCAAAGCCGTCGAAAAGGTGAAACATGCCCGTGAACAGGGCGTCGATTTTATTATTTGCGACCACCACAATCCGGGCGACACCACTCCCGAGGCCGTGGCTGTCCTCGATCCCAAAAGACCGGATTGCCCTTATCCTTACAAAGAACTTTCGGGCTGCGGCGTTGGCTTTAAACTGCTGCAGGCCTACACCCAACAGAACAATATTCCGCAGGAAAGGCTCTACGACCTGCTCGACCTGTTGGTGGTAAGCATTGCCTCCGACATTGTTCCCATTACCGGCGAAAACCGGGTGCTGGCCTACTTCGGGCTTCAGAAACTGAACTCGAACCCGGGAATGGGGCTGAAAACCATCATCAACTATTCGGGGCTGAATGGCGGAGAGATCACCATCAGCGATATTGTTTTCAAGATCGGGCCGCGGCTCAATGCTTCGGGACGTATCGAACACGGGAAAAAATCGGTACAGATCCTGGTTGCCCACGACGAAGTACACTCGGATGCGCTGGGCGAAGAGATCGACTCGTACAATGAGATTCGCAAAACCCTCGACCGCGACATTACGCAGGAAGCGATCGACATGATCGAACGTGACGAGGAGCTTAAAAGCCGCAACAGCACCGTAATCTACAACCGCGACTGGCACAAAGGGGTTGTCGGGATTGTCGCTTCGCGGCTGACCGAATTTTACTACCGCCCCACCGTGGTGCTGACCGAATCGAACGGTCTGGCAACCGGCTCGGCGCGTTCGGTCAAAGATTTCGACCTGTATGAGGCGATCGGCGCCTGCAGCGATCTGCTCGAATCATACGGGGGGCACATGTACGCCGCCGGACTAACCCTGAAGATTGAAAACGTCAGCGAGTTTACCCGCCGGTTTGAAGAGATTGTGACCAAATCCATTTCCGACCACCAGCAAATTCAAACCATCGATGTGGATGTCAAACTTGCCCTGCATGAAATTACACCCAAGTTTTTCCGCATCCTCCGGCAATTTGCGCCCTTCGGCCCACACAACATGATGCCGGTTTTTATTACGGAAGATGTCATTGACGCCGGAACCAGCAAGCTGGTCGGCCGAAACTCGGAGCACATCAAACTGGACCTGGTGGAACCCGATGCCTCCTCGGGCGTTTTTGCCGGAATCGCCTTTAACATGGCCGACAAGTTTCCCCTCATCACTTCCGGAATGCCTTTCGATATCTGTTATTCTATTGCCCTCAACGAATTCAGGGGGAAAACCAACCTTCAGCTTTACATTCGCGACATCCGCACCAAGTCTGAGTTCAGACCGTAATTTGCCGGTACAGCTCTTCCAGAGCGTCGAGCACCTGCACCCCGGTTTTTTGAAGCCGCTCTTTTGACTGGTGCCCGTCGGCGATCAGGATGCACCCAACGCCCAGCTCAGTCGCCACTTCGTAGTCATGAATGGTGTCGCCGATCAAAAATATCTCCCGCGGATCTTCGTCAATCTCTTTCAGCAACCTTCTTCCCTGCTCCAGTTTTGAAACGGCAAAATGGTCATCCAGCCCGGCAACTTTTTCAAAAAAATGGCGGATCCCTTTACTGGTAAGGGTTTTTTCGAGCAGGTCGTGCTGCATGGCCGAAAGTACAAACTGCCTGATTTGCAGGTCGTGAAAGTGGCGGATCGTCTTCTTTGCCGAAGAATGAAGCCGGCAGTGGTTTATGTCGGCATTGTAAAGGTCGGTGAATTCAAGCGCCGGCACTTCAAACTCCTCCTGTTCAAAGTCAAATCCGATGCGGCGGTAGTAATCTTTTACAGGGAAAGAGAAAACTTCCCGGTAAAAGAAGGTGTCAACCAGCGGAAGATTTCGCCGGGCCAGCAGCTGGTTAATGGTTTGCACGCACAGCTTCAGGTCGTCGAGCAACGTCCCGTTCCAATCCCAAATGACAGCGCGCGGGGTCATGTACGAAAAACTTCGGCGGCAATCAAGGAGTTTTCAACCGGCCGGGCATACATATTATAAAAACGGCGGGCGACCTCTTCCGGACTGTGGTGCGGCAGGGCAGCCTGGGCCTCTGCAACCATTTTTTTGAAGGAGACAATATCGTCGGCCGAATAGAAATCGATAAACTCACCGGTTCCGTTCAGCAGATCGTAGGCCACATAATTGTTGGGCCAGAGGTGGTAATTTTGGTAGATGCGGTGGTCGATCCGGCGCGCCAGCTCCTGGATAAAATCGTTGGCCGGCAAATCTTTGTTGGCTTCCAAAAAGCTGGTGAGGATCGGCTTGCCAAAGGAGAAGTGCACCCGTCCTTTGGGGTTCATCATGCCGTTGGCCATACTCTTCAGGTCGTCGGCCGTTGTTTTGGTAAATCCTTCTTCGCTCTCTTTCAGAATGAGTTCGTCAACCTTCGAAATTCCACACGGTTCAATTTCATAGGAAATCGCCAGCGGAATGATGGTCAGTTCGCCAAACCCATCGGCCAGACTTTTATGGTTGCTCATATTCAGCATTTTGAGCAGGGAGAGCTGCGTCTGGTCGTCGCCGTCTTTGGTGCGTCCTTCGCGTTGGGCAATCCACACCGAAATGTTATCGGCAGTGATCGACTTCCGGATGTAGGAGGACAACTTTTTGGAGGCGGCCAGCAGTTCGCGGGCCGCAATATTCCGTTTTACGACAAATGCCCGGTTCAGCTTTACCGCATGGATGATCCAGTCGTAAATAAGCAGGTTGTCGCCAATGGCGATCTGCGTGGTATTCATACCATTCTCGTAGATCAGGTAATTCAGGAATGCTGCATCGAGGATGATATCGCGGTGGTTCGAAATAAAAAGGAAAGCCTTTCGGTGGTCCAGGTTGTCTAATCCACTGCAGGTCAACCCCTGGGTGGTATTCCGGACAATCTCCTCCACCAGTTGACATACGAAAGAGGCCTGTAATTGATGAACCGTTTGTATGCCGGCGAGGTGCTGCCGTGCTGCCATAACTCTCTCGGGATCACGGAGAAGAACCTTCAGTACACGATCGAAAACCGGATCGGCGAGCAGCAGCCCGATTTTTTCGCCCACCTCACTATCGTTGTACGGGCGAATCTCTTCATAACCAGTTAGTGCCATGATAAATGATTTTGCGGCAAAGTAACAAAATTACCTGCTAAAAACGGTATCGAAGTTCAATTTTCAGTTCGCCCCGTGAATGGCCTGCAATCTCCGAATAACCTGAACTGATGGTTTCCCGGTCGAAATAGCGGGTGTGGCCGATCTTGAACCAACCGTCAATTTTTGACGAAAAACGGTAGTGCAAATTCAGGTAACTGCGGAGGCCTTCGCCAAAAAATGCAGGGACAGCAAAGGAGTAAAGCAGGTCATTTTCATAAGTATAAATCCGGGAGTTGTAGCTGTCGGTGAAAAACAACGCCACGCGCAGCGACGCAGAAAGCGGCGGCTTTTGTGGCGTCCAGCCCACATCCTGGTAGAACAGAATCCCTTGTTCGCGGGTGGGCCGGCGCAGGATTACCGTTTCAATGCGCGAACGCAAATAAAAAGGCCCTTCCGGTTCGTAACGGAAATGAAACCGTACCTGCGATCGGTGGAGTGTTGCGTGGAGATAACGGTTGTCGCTCTTCTCTTTTACCTCTTTGTTTTCGTTTTTGAAACGCAAATATCCTGAAAGGGCGGGCGAGAGGCGGAAGTCGGCCTGCACCAACAGATCGGCGCCCTGCGACGGAGCGGCGGTGGTGTAGCCGATCCATGGCGAACGATACCAGTCGGCGTAAGCCGAAAGGGTGACCCGCTGCAACGGCAGGAGACGGATGCCCATGTAAAAACCGGTTTCGTTGATTGCTTTTTCGTTTTCGGCAAATGCGCTGCCCCAGTTGGTGTGGTAATTTCTGGCGAAATGCCTCAGCTGCGCGGTAAAGCTGAGCTGGTCGTGCAGGCGCGCTTCGGCGCCCTGCAGCAGCGCCACTCCGCCCGACCTGGAAACCGCCGCTTCGCCAAAAAGCTGGTACTTCCCTCCTATCCAGCGGTAATCGACACTGCCATTCAGGTTTTCGCGGCCGCTGAACTGAAATTTCTGGTACAGCTGGCCACTGCGCTGCAGCGGAAACGCAAACCGTTCGTAGAACAGGGTGCTGCCAACTTTAACCTGCCCGGTGGTAAAGGTGAGGATCATGCCGGCTGCCCGGTGACGCACACTCCTTTCATCCTCAATTTCCGAAACAGTTCGATGGTAACCCGAGGTTTGAAGGCTTGAAAAGGTGATGCTGCTGTCGGGAGCCGTTTCCCGGTTGGCATCCATTTTTTTGGAAGAGGCAAACAGGTGCATCCGGAAGCGCTGAAAATGGAGACTGGCAGCCACTCCCCTGAAAAACCGGTTTTCATCCGTCGACGTGTATGGGCGCACATCGGCCAGGTTTTTGGAAACCTGCAGCACGTCGGCCGATTTGCCGGTGGTGAAGCCCTGCCACAGCACCAGTCCCTGTCCGGCGCGGGCGGCAAAATCTCCCACCAGAAGCTGCCGGAGAATTTTCGGTGTCTGCAGGGCCACGTGCCCCGACCAAAAATCGAAACCTGCCGGGTTGGATTTGCGCAGAAAACTTTCGCCGGCATCTTTTTCTCCGGTAAAACCCGCCTGAAACTTGTCGGAAAGCCGGTATTGGTAGCGGGTGTACAGCTTCTCGGGACTCCCCTCGAAAGCCGGTGGCTTTTCATTTTTTGACAGAAAACCGGCACTTGGGGGATAGTTACGCGCCGCCCGCACCAGCAGTTGCTGGGCAGCCGGCTGGCGGCGCCGGACAGCAGCTGTTTCCGGAGTTCCGCCGAAAGTAACAAACCAGGCCAGCTTTTCCAGCAGCAGCCGGTCAAACCCTTCCACCGCAGCCAGCTCGCGGAGGGAGTAAATGGCGCCATATTTCCGACGGTATTCCAGCAACCGATTTACCAGGATTTCGTTCAGAAAAGGAATCTGCAGCAGTTCATCGGCACCGGCCGAGTTGATGTTCAGCGGATTTTCATGAAGATCCTGCAACTCTTCCAGCCACTCCGAAAGATCTTCATCCTCTTCCCGGTCAGCGGCAATCGCTTCCAGCAGGTCTTCGAGGGTTTGAAAGCTGCTTTCCGCATTTTGCGACCAGGCAGGTACCTGCAAAAAAAGCAGCAGCAACAGGACCGGATATGTGAATCGTACGAATTTCATGGAGTGAAGTGCAGACTTGCGGAAGGCGAAACCCCCAAGTTACCGTGGTGGCTGAATCCCAGGTCGAAGGTGAAACGACCAAACGAAAAGCCGGCGCCGGCAGTGGCTGCAAACGGAGGCGAGGAGATCCCGGCCCGAAAATTTATCCCTTTAAGAGGTGAAAACTCCAGGCCGGTTTTAAAGACTACCGGAAAAGCGGATGTTTTTTGAACCTCGGCGCACCACCGCACAGTTTTGCTGGTAAACCAGGTCACCCCACTCCTGACCGTAGCTGGGATGCGGCGTTTCCCGGCAGGAGTTTCCAGCGAAACGGCCAGCGGGTTAAACAGGTGTACCCCGGCCAGCAGCTTGTCAGGATTTCCGATCAGCAGCCCGCCTTCGAAAGTCACCGCCTGCTGCGGACGCCGGTTTTCGGGGAGGGTTTCAAGCAACCAGTCAAACTGGAGGCTTGCCGCCAGCAGGTTACCCAGTCTTTTGGCATAAGCCAGTCCGATTTTGTTTTCGCGATAGGCGCCGGTGCCGAATTGGGTAAAACTGCTGCCAAAAACCCCGCTCCCGGCAGGCCAGGTCACTCCGGCAGCCATCAGCGAAAGCTCTTTCAGCCCAAACCGCGATTCGTAAAACACGCTTCCGGCAAAATTTTGTTGAAAGACGAGTGCCGCCTGGTTGTGAAAAAGGCCTTCGATACCGGGCAGCGCCACGACGGCCTGCGACAGGGCTACCGACCGGGCGCCCGGCAGCCGGTTTTCAAATGCTCCGGCTTTTGTCAGGGGGCCGAACATAAACAACAGCGGTATTATCAGGGGTAATCTCATAAAGTAAAAAAGAGAAGCGCATCCACCGGGATACGCCTCTCCAATTTACGTAAAAATCTTATATGAAAAAGGATTAGTTGGTCTTGAAGTTAAATTTCACGGCCGCCAGTTCACTGTTGGCTTTCACAATTTTATCCTTCAGTTTTTCTTTGAAAGCGACCAACTTCTCCATCAGCTCCTGGTCGCCGGTGGCCATCATTTGGAGAGCCAGGATGGCGGCATTCTGGGCTCCGTTGACGGTTACTGTCGCCACCGGTATTCCGGGAGGCATCTGCAAAATGGAGAGGATGGAATCCAGCCCTTCGAGGCCGACTTTGATGGGGACGCCAATCACCGGCAGGGGGGTCATGGCGGCGATCACGCCCGGCAGGTGAGCCGCCATTCCGGCGCCTGCGATAATTACCTTAATCCCTCGTTTCTGGGCCGAACGGGCAAACTTTTCCACCTCATCGGGGGTGCGGTGAGCCGAAAGCGCGTTCATCTCAAACGGCACTTCAAATTCATCTAACGTTCTGGCAGCCATCTCCATTACGCTCAGATCGGAGGTACTGCCCATGATAATGCTAACTTTTGGTGTCATGCAGAAGGATTTATTTTTTTGTCAGTAAATAGTTTTGTTATTTTGTACCCTTATTTTTGGAGCGAAATTACAGAGTATTTAGGTAAAATCAATCGATTTTAAAACAATCACTGAAAAATGAAGCAGATAAAAATTCACGACAAAGAGTTCAGACTTTACCTTCCTTATGAAAAGATTGTGTCGGTGGTTGAACAGATGGCCGATCAGATGAACCGCGATCTGGCCGGGAAAAACCCACTGTTCGTCTGCGTCCTCAACGGCGCTTTTATGTTTGCCACCGAACTGTTTAAACGAATTGAACTGGTGGAGACTGAAATCACGTTCGTGAAAATGGCTTCCTACAATGGCACCCAGACTACCGGATCGGTGAAACAGCTGATCGGGCTGAATGAAGAGATTGCCGGCCGTACGGTGGTTGTCCTGGAAGACATTGTTGATTCGGGGATTACCATCGATAACATTCTTGCCCAGCTGCAGGCGATGAACCCCCGCGAAGTAAAAATTGCCACGCTGCTGCTCAAACCCGACGCCGTGATCAAACCCGTAAAACTGGATTATGTGGGAATGGAAATCCCCAATGATTTTATCGTGGGATATGGGCTTGATTATGAAAGACAGGGAAGAAACCTCATCGACATTTATTCGGTGGTTAACTAAAGCAGGCGAAAAAGTTTTATCGGGAAGCAAAAAGGTGCCGGGAAGAAAATCTGCGGATTTTCAGCATTGACAAAGGCAGCTTGGGTATTGCGCCGAAGGCATTTAAATGAAATAAGTTATGCTGAACATTGTATTGTTCGGGCCTCCTGGGGCCGGGAAAGGCACACAGGCCGAATTTTTGATCGAAAACTACCAACTAATCCACTTATCAACCGGAGAGCTGCTGCGTAAAGAAATTGCCGACGAAACCCCGCTGGGGCTGGAAGCAAAAAAGTTTATCGACAAAGGAGAGCTGGTTCCCGATTCGCTGGTGATCGGGATGATAAAAAACAAACTGGAAGCACATCGTAAAGCCAACGGCTTTGTTTTTGACGGATTCCCCCGTACCGTGGAACAGGCAGAGGCACTCGACCGTTTGCTGGAAGAGAACAAAACCCCGATTTCGGGAATGCTGAGCCTCGAAGTAGAACGGGAAGAGCTGATCGGACGGTTGCTGGGCCGTGGAAAAATATCGGGCCGTTCCGATGACCAGGACCAGGCGATCATCGAAAACCGCATCAGCGTATATGCGCAGAAAACCGAGCCACTGGTGGCATACTACGGCGCGCAAAACAAACATTTTGGCATCGACGGAATGGGAACCATCGAAGAGGTAGCCTCCAGGCTCCGCGAGGCGGTGGAGAAACTGACCGGCTGATTATACAATTAAAAGAATGGCAGAAACCAATTTTGTTGACTACGTAAAGATATTTTGCCAGTCGGGTAACGGCGGGCCGGGATCGGCACACCTGCGCCGCGAAAAGTTTGTCCCGAAAGGTGGCCCCGACGGCGGCGATGGCGGTCGTGGCGGACACATCATCCTCCGGGGCAATTCGCACATGTGGACACTGCTCCACCTGAAGTTTCAGAAACATATCAAAGCCGGGCATGGCGAATCGGGCGGCCGGCAGTGCAGCTTCGGCGCCAGTGGCGAAGATCAGGTCATTGAGGTGCCACTGGGAACGGTGGTGCGGGATGCTGAAACCGGCGAATTTCTGACCGAGATCACCCACGACGGCGAAACCAAAATATTGATGGAAGGGGGCCGCGGCGGATTGGGAAACACCCACTTCAAATCGGCAACCCATCAAACGCCCCGTTTTGCCCAACCCGGCGAACCGGGCATCCAGGGATGGGTTATCATGGAACTCAAAGTGCTGGCCGACGTGGGATTGGTAGGTTTTCCCAATGCCGGGAAATCGACCCTGCTTGCGGCGGTTTCGGCGGCTAAACCCAAAATTGCCGACTACCCCTTTACCACCCTCGTCCCCAATCTGGGCATCGTCAGCTACCGCAACAGCCAGTCGTTTGTCATGGCCGACATCCCGGGCATCATCGAAGGCGCCCACCTGGGAAAAGGGCTGGGAATCCGGTTTTTGCGGCATATCGAACGCAATTCAATGTTGCTCTTTTTGATTCCGGCCGACAGCAAAGATCACCGGAAAGAGTATTTCATCCTGCTGAAAGAGCTGGAAGAGTACAATCCGGAGTTGCTCGACAAGCAGCGTTTCGTGGCAATCAGCAAGGCCGACATGCTCGACGAGGATCTGATGAAGGAGATCAGCCGGGAACTGGCCGATATTCCACATCTCTTTTTCTCTTCGGTAACGGGACACAACGTGATCCGGCTGAAAGACATCATCTGGTCAGTTTTAAATCAGGAATAGATGCAGTGGCTTCAGAACATCCTCGAATTCGACCGTAACCTGTTCCTCTCCCTGAACGGAAGGTACACCGACTGGTGGGATACGGCCATGCTGCTGTTTACCCGCAAAGAGACCTGGCTCCCGCTCTACCTGATCCTGATCGCTGTTGTGATCCGGAATTACCGCAACAAAGCCTGGGTAATCCTGCTGCTGATGGTGCTGGGTGTGGTGGTCAGCGACCAGGTTTCGGGACTTATCAAAGAGCTGACCATGCGTTTGCGGCCCGGACATGACCCGCTGACCCAACAGCTGGCGCATATTGTTTTGCGCAAAGGAGGACTGTACGGGTTCGTCTCGTCGCACGCGGCCAACTCCTTTTTTGTGTTTGCCTTCACCGCTCCGCTGTTCCGGAATCGTGCGAGCTTTTTCACCCTGCTGGGGTGGGCGCTGATCGTTTCGTGGAGCCGCATCTACACCGGCGCCCATTTCCCGCTCGATGTGGTTGGCGGCTGGCTGCTCGGCATCCTGCTGGGATGGCTGTTCTTCCGGATTCTGACATTTGTGGAGACACACTTTTTTGTGGCCCGTTTTCCGCAAATCGGCAAAACAAAACTCAGCCGCACCAATGGCGCCCTGGTGTTTCTGACAACCCTCACCGTTATGGCCACCGTTTTGCTGGCGGTTTATATTTTGCACAAATACCAATATTTATAAAGGGTGAACGATTATCCGGCTGGACGGTTGTTCTCCTGACTGTTTTCTGCACCAGGCTCTAAATGGAAAATTCTCCCGAAAAATTTTACCGCGAACAGCGGCAGCAGGCCGAAAAAGAACAAAAACGGCTAACCCGGCTGGTGCGGTTAGTGGCGTTGTACCGGCTTACCGCTTTTGCCGCCATTTTTGTGCTGTTCTGGCTGCTGCACCGTCACCTGTTTTGGGCAACTGCCGCCGCAGTTGCGTCACTGGCCGTTTTATTGCTGCTGGTGAAATGGAATGTCGGGTTGGAAAAACAGCTGAAACGCAACCTCGTTTTGCTGCAGCTTATCGGCGACGAACAGAAAGCCCTGCAGTTTGAATACCTTCATTTTCCTGACGGACGGGAGTTCCTCGATATCAACCACCCGTTTTCTTACGACCTCGACCTGTTTGGCGAGGGATCGCTTTTTCAGTTTCTGAACCGCACCGCTACCTACAGCGGCGGCAGGCTGCTGGCCGGCTGGCTGCTGCACCCGCCCCTTTCGGGCACGGAGATCCGGCAGCGGCAGGAGGCCGTCCGGGAACTTTCGGGGATGCCCGGCTGGATGCTAAATTTTCGTACCGAAGGAAACCTGCTCCGTGAAAGCGCGGAGGAACACCGCAGCCTACTCGCCTGGACGGAAAACCCGCTCAAGCTGAAACAGGTCGGCTGGCTCCGAATTGCCGGCTGGCTGTTGCCGCTGCTCACCTTCCTTTCGGCAATTCCTCTGCTGCTGGGTGGTTCTCACCTGCTGTTGCTCTTTTTTGTACTGGTTCAGTGGGGATTTCTTTTCAGCTTCAAAAAAGAGATCGCAGGATTTTACCGGATTTTCGGCGAAAAGTCGAAGCTGATTGAAAAATACCTCTCGCTGCTTAAAATTATTGAAGAGTCGGCGTTTACTTCAGAAATGACCGGAGCGCTGCGGCAAAAGATTACCCGCCCCGAGCCGGCCGGAGTAGCCGTGGGCAAATTGCTGAAATGGCTGGCACGGTTCGAATATCGCCAGAATATTCTGGTTGGGCTGGTGTTAAACTCCCTGTTTTTATGGGATCTCCGCTGTGTTTTTCAGCTGTGGAAATGGCATGCTCAAAACCGCGAAAAACTGGCTGGCTGGCTGGAAAGTGTGGAAACCATGGACGCATTAGTGAGTCTGGCCAATTTTTCAGGCAACTACCCTGCCTTCTCCTTTCCGGAACCCGGCGACGACGATTTTATCCTGGAAGCGGTCGGGATGGGGCATCCGCTCATCCGTCCGGAGAAACGGATAAACAACGATTTTTCGGTGCAGGGCTGGTCGAAGGTACTGATTGTGACGGGCGCCAACATGGCCGGCAAAAGTACTTTCCTGCGCACGGTAGGAGTCAATCTGCTGCTCGCCCGCCTGGGAGCGCCGGTGTGTGCCTCGGCGATGAAATTTACGCCGGTAACCTTGTTTACCAACATGCGCACCACCGATTCGTTGCTGAAGGAAGAGTCTTACTTCTTTGCCGAGCTGAAGCGTCTTTCGGGGCTGCTCGAAAGGTTGCGCAGCGGCGAAAAGCTGATGGTGATCCTCGACGAAATGCTGAAGGGAACCAACTCGGAAGATAAACTGAACGGATCGCGCGAGCTGGTCAGACAGCTGGTGCAAACGGCTTCGGTAACCATCATTGCCACGCACGACCTGAAGTTGGCCGACATGGAGCAACAATTTCCCGAAAATGTCCGCAACTACTGTTTCGAGATATCGCTCAGCGGACAGCAAATGGTATTCGATTACCAGCTGAAACCCGGTGTTACCCGTACCATGAATGCCACCTGGCTGATGCGGAAAATGGGAATTATTCCGTCCCAAACCACTCCTTAAAATCAAAAACCAACCCGCCGGCAACACCATTTTCCGGAAAGCAGCAGCCCGTCCTGTTAATTTCCTCAACCAACTGATATCACCTCACTTACCAGACACAACAATGCTGGGATAATTTTTTTTCAGCCAACTTTTCAACTGGTGCCTGTTAGTTACTGCAAACCCGAAAATCGTGATTCCGCGGTTGTTTTCGCTATATTTGTCACAAATTCGGAAAATTATGACTCCACAGTACGACGAAACAACCATCAGAACGCTGGAATGGCAGGAACACATCAGAAAGCGCCCCGGAATGTACATCGGGAAGCTGGGTGACGGCTCTGCCGCCGACGACGGAATTTACGTGCTGCTCAAGGAGGCGATGGACAACTCCATCGATGAGTTTATGATGGGCTTCGGCAAAAAGATCGAAGTGGTCATCGATCAGGAGAAGGTAATGGTTCGCGACTACGGCCGTGGAATTCCGCTGGGAAAACTGGTGGATGTGGCCAGTAAGATGAACACCGGCGCCAAGTACGACTCCAAGGTTTTCAAAAAATCGGTCGGGTTAAACGGGGTTGGGATCAAGGCTGTGAACGCCCTCTCGTCCAGTTTTATCATCAAAGCGTTCCGCGACGGACAGGTGAAAGAGGTGCTCTTCAGCAAAGGGCTCCAGCAGGAAGAAAAAGAGGTTGTGCCAACCGACCAGCCCAACGGAACCCAGGTGACCTTCCACCCCGACGAAACGATCTTCCGCAACTACCGGTATATCAACGATTATGTGGTGAACATGATCAAGAACTACACGTTCCTCAATGCCGGTTTGGTTATCGAATACAACGGGCAGCGGTTTCACTCCCGCAACGGTCTGCGCGACCTGCTGGAGGAGAATCTGGAAGCCGAACCGCTCTATCCGATCATCCACCTGCACGGCGAAGATATTGAGATTGCCCTCACCCACGGAAACCAGTACGGCGAGGATTACTATTCGTTTGTCAACGGGCAGCACACCAGCCAGGGCGGAACCCACCTCCAGGCTTTCCGGGAGGTGCTGGTAAAAACGATCCGCGATTTTTACAAAAAAGATTTTGACCCCACCGATATCCGCGCCTCCATTGTAGCGGCGATCAGCATCAAAGTAGAAGAGCCGGTTTTTGAGTCGCAGACCAAAACCAAGCTCGGCTCGAAAGATATTGGCCCCGACGGTCCGTCGGTGCGGACCCACGTCTCCAACTTTGTGCAGAAAGAGCTGGACAATTACCTCCATAAAAATCCCGACACCGCCGAAGTTCTGCTCCGCCGGATCCAGGAATCGGAGCGTGAGCGGAAAGCGATCTCCGGAATCAAAAAACTGGCAAAAGAGCGGGCCAAAAAGGCCAACCTGCACAACCGGAAGCTGCGCGACTGCCGGGTTCACTTCAATGACAATGCCGAGCGGCGCGAAGAAACCTCCATTTTTATCACCGAGGGAGACTCGGCCAGCGGCTCGATCACCAAATCACGCGACGTGGATACCCAGGCCGTTTTCAGCCTCAAAGGAAAACCGCTCAACACCTACGGACTCACCAAAAAAGTGGTCTACGAAAACGAAGAGTTTAACCTGCTCCAGGCCGCACTGAATATCGAGGAGAGCATCGAAGACCTGCGTTACGCCAAAGTCATCATCGCCACCGATGCCGACGTGGACGGCATGCACATCCGCCTGTTGCTGATTACCTTTTTCCTGCAGTTCTTCCCTGAACTGATCCGGCGCGGGCATGTGTACATCCTCCAAACTCCCCTGTTCCGGGTGCGGAACAAGAAAAAAACCATCTACTGCTATTCCGAAGAGGAAAAACAACAGGCAGTAGAGCTGCTGAAAGGAAATCCTGAAATCACCCGGTTTAAAGGATTAGGCGAAATTTCCCCCGATGAATTCAAAAACTTCATTGGCCCAGACATCCGCCTCGACCCGGTTCAGATGAAAAAACACGAGTCGATGGCCCAAATGCTGGAGTTTTATATGGGAAAAAACACTCCCGAACGACAGGATTTTATCATCGATAACCTGTATGTGGAAAAGGACGAAGTAGCCTGATCCGGAATTAAACCTGCATTTGACTGAATATATGTCGGAAGAAATTTTACAGCCCCAGGAAAATAAACCTGAAGGGACCAAAGAAGAAATCAAATACCTGTCGGGGATGTACCGGAACTGGTTCCTGGATTACGCCTCCTATGTCATTCTGGAACGGGCCGTTCCCTATGTAAACGACGGACTGAAACCGGTTCAGCGCCGTATTTTGCATGCCATGCGCGAGATGGACGATGGCCGCTTCAACAAGGTGGCCAACATCATCGGGCAGACCATGCAGTACCATCCGCATGGCGACGCCTCCATCGGCGATGCCCTGGTGCAGCTGGGACAAAAGGATCTGCTGATCGACATGCAGGGAAACTGGGGAAATATCCTGACTGGCGACGGGGCTGCCGCACCCCGTTACATCGAGGCCCGTCTCTCGAAATTTGCGCACGAAGTGCTTTTTAACCCCAAAACCACCGAATGGAAACTTTCTTACGACGGCCGCAAACGCGAGCCGGTGACGCTGCCGGTTAAATTTCCGCTGCTGCTGGCCCAGGGAGTTGAGGGGATCGCCGTCGGACTGGCTTCCAAAATTCTTCCCCACAACTTCATCGAAATTATTGACGCCGCGGTAGCCTACCTGCGGGGGCAGGAGTTTGTCCTCTATCCCGATTTCCCGACTGGCGGCTCGGTCGATGTTTCGAAATACAACGACGGCGTCCGCGGAGGCGCTGTCAAAGTGAGGGCCAAAATTGAAAAAAGGGACAACAAAACGCTGGTGATTACCGAAATCCCGTATGGAAAAACAACCACCGGGGTGATCGAGTCGATTTTAAAAGCCAACGAAAAGGGCAAAATCAAGATTAAAAAGATCGATGACAACACGGCCGCCCATGTGGAAATATTGGTCCACCTGGCTGCCGGAGTCTCATCCGACAAAACCATCGATGCCCTTTACGCCTTCAGCGACTGCGAAGTCTCCATCAGTCCCAACTCCTGTATCATTGAAAACGACAAGCCGCATTTTATCGGAGTTTCCGAAATCCTGCGCAAATCGGTCGATTCAACCTTGCAGCTGCTTAAACTGGAACAGGAGATCCGGAAAAACGAACTGGAAGAAGCCTGGCATTTTGCTTCGCTCGAAAAAATATTTATTGAAGAACGGATCTACAAAGACCGCGAATTTGAAGAGTCGGAAAATATGGATGCGGCAGTCGCCCACATCGACCGCCGCCTGGATCCGTGGAAACCCAACCTTCACCGCGAGGTGACCCCGGACGATATTCTTCGCCTGATGGAGATCAAAATGGCCCGCATCCTCAAGTTCAACTCGGACAAAGCCCAGGAAAACCTGCTGGCGATTGAGGAAGAAATTGCCGAAGCACTCCATAACATCGAAAATATTGTTCCGTTCACCATCGACTGGTTCCTGCGCCTGAAAAATAAATACAGCAAAGGGCGCGAGCGAAAAACTGAAATTCGCAGTTTCGAAAATATCGTTGCCACCAAAGTGGTGGTAGCCAATGAAAAACTGTATGTCGACCGTACAGAAGGTTTTATGGGTACCAGCCTGAAGAAAAATGAGTATGTGTGCGACTGTTCCGATATCGACGACATCATCGTCTTCCGGCGCGAC
>JARKOX010000222.1 GCA_029975525.1 Prolixibacteraceae bacterium
CTTGGGGTAGCTTTTTCCGAAATGTCAGCTCCCTTTACCTGAGAAATTGAACTGGTTACGTCTTTCTTTTTTTGAACACCATATCCAACTACAATCACTTCATCCACGCCAATCGTTTCTGATTTCAGCTGGATATTGAAGGTGGTCTGGTTTCCGATTACAACTTCCTGCGAGTACATGCCTACAAATGAAAATAAAAGGCTCTTGGCATCTTGCGGAATCTTTAAGTTGAATTTACCATCCATGTTGGTGACGGTACCCAGTGTAGATCCTTTGACCAAGACCGACACGCCCGGGATTGCACTTCCATCATCTGCGGAGGTTACGGTACCTGAGATCTCTTTGGTTTGAGCCAGCAGGACCTGTAATCCGATTGCGAAAAATGCAAACAGTAATGCAATTTTTTTCATAGAAATGATTTTAAGTTAGTAAATAAACAGCAAACAATATTTAGTCTCCAAGCATCAAGTCCTGCCCAATGTTTTTTTCCCCTCTTGTTCTTTTTGGGTCAGGCCTTTTAAGCATTTTTAACAAATATAAAAACATTGGGATATATATAATATCTTATTGTTAATAATGACAAATTTTTATTGGTTCTCGTTTTTTTAATAAGATTTTACTTTTTAAATATCTGTTTGTCAGCGCATTGGTCGTTTATTGTTGGAGTTTTTTTTAAACTTCTGGACATTGAGTGTTTTTTTCAGGTTATTTTTTTCTTTTTTTGAAGCTGTTTTAAAATGAATTTCGAGACAATTCGGTCGTTTTTGTGACAAAAAAAAGATTTTTGTTACCAGAGGGTACCTCTTGAAGCCTTCGGGAGAGGGTTGAGTTTTCCATGTTATCATAATTACCAATAAATTTTTTTTCAGTCGAGGGGCTGTAAAAAATAAGCGCTACTGGGCATTTTACACTTGTTTCGATTGAAAAGAAAACGTATTTTCGTGCCCTCTGAACGAACAATCAGTTCGGAATTACCATTTTTTGAGCCGCTCTTCCGTAAGGGAGGGCGGCTCTTGGTTTTTTGTGGGGTATTCAAAAAATAAGGCCCCGAAACCGGAGCCTTATTATATATTATATAGTCGTCTGTTTTTTTAGTTGATCGCATCGAGCACCAGCGAGGAGGCTCCGAAAATGGCCATGTTTTCGGCATCGGAAATTTCTATGGCCAGCTGGTTGTACAACCTTCTGAACGGGAAGTTATCTTCCAGGAATTCGTTCATCGCTTCTCCTAAAAACCGGTACGATTGACTGACGGATCCGCCCAGGATGATTGCTTCGGGAGCCAGGGCAAACAGAATCGTGGCAATTGCCCGTCCAATGTGCCCGCCCAGCTCTTCAAACAGCCGCAGAGCTACAGGGTCGCCAATCGAGGCGCGTTTGTACATCGTTTTTCCGTCCAGCCCTTTGTCTTTAAAAAACTGTCCGCTGCAGTATGCTTCAATGTTTTTGTCGCGGTAGTAAATATTGCCGAATTCACCTGCTCCGCTCAGTCTTCCCGAATAAAGGTGGTTGTTGATGATGATGCCCGCTCCGGCGCCGGTCCCGAGGGTGAGCCCGACGAAATTGGAATAGGGCTTCCCTTTTCCGAAATATTTTTCGCCCACAGCAAAGCAGTTCGCATCGTTGTTTACATAAACCGGTTTGTTGAAATGATCGGAAACCAATTCGGCCAGCGGAACAGAGTCCCAGCTTGGAATATTGGTCACATCGAGTACCTGTTTCTCTTCCAGGTCAACCAGTCCCGGCACCCCAATCCCGATGCCCGAAACGGAAGGGTCAAACACTTCTTCAATAGCCTGGATCACCGAACTTACCACTTCGAGTTGAGGACGGTCGAACGGAGTTGGCAACGTTGCCTGCCGTTTGATCTTCTCTTCATGCACCAGTCCTGCACTGATTTTTGTCCCCCCTACGTCAACACCAATGATTTTCATTTTTTATCCATTCAGTTTTGAATTATACCTGCCAGTGGGAAGCACCCGGGTGCTTCCCGTTTCTGGCGGTACAAATATAATTTCTTTTGTTGTTTCAATATGCAAACAGTCAGTTGCTTATGTGCTTCTGGTTTATCTTTCGATGGTCAGAAAAGGCCTTCGACTGATTTTCCCAGGGCGGCAGCTTCTTCAAGGAACTGGTCTACCGTCAGTTCACGCAGGTAAATCAGTCCGTGGGTAGCTCTCAGCAACGGAGATTCATTTTCGTAGAAGAAGTTTTTCCCCAGCAAAAACTGAATCTGTTTGTGCTGTTCCATCCACACCCGCTGGGTGAGGTCGCTGAACGTCCCGTCGAGCTGGTAGCTGGGGAACGAAGCGTTGACCTGGCTCAGGTAACAATCGGTGAACG
>JARKOX010000225.1 GCA_029975525.1 Prolixibacteraceae bacterium
TCTCTGGGGTATTTAACCCCTGTGGAATTCCTATTGAAATATGGAAAACTCTCTGAGTTTCCCACATTTCAACAGGACATTAACAACAACATATCTTGGAGAAATCTAATTTTAAATGTTGCTACTTTAGGGTAGATTACAATTGGATATTGGCTGTTGATTATTGCAAATTTATCTGAATCAATAAGAAACACCGAATCAGAAATCAGAAACGGCAAAATGGAAGAATGGCTAAATTGTTCGATGGTTAAATGGTCGGTGCTTTCAATCACCCGGGACGGGTGAGATGTTTATAGCCGATTAACAAAACCTTTCCCCGGTCCGCTTCCAAACGGACGGGGGAGCTCAACACTGCGGGGAATGTGATCTTTGGATATTGGATATTGACCATTGATTATTGGAAATTTATCTGAATCAATCAATAAGAAACGCCGAACAAGAAATCAGAAACGGCAAAATGGAAGAATGGCTAAATTGTTCAATGGTTAAATGGTCGGTGTGTGCTGCCACCCAGGACGGATGAAAGGTTTGAAGTCCGGAAAAACAAAGCGAAATCCTAGAATAAAAAACATCTCCAACCACTTCGCTGTTCAATACTCTGGATATTCTCCTGTCTCCTTCTCAAAAGACATAATCTTTCCTTTAAATCTAAAACAGAAAGCCAACATCATTAACAACCTGGTCACCCAACATTAAAACACCCTAAAAAGAGACTCTTGAATCGGACATTAATCTTAACTTTAATTCTCGAATTGAAATAATGTACGAAAACCCAACAGCAAAATAAATGAATTTGAAATGGTAATAGATTGGTAAGTTCGACGCTGTTTGCCAGTTTTAAGGTTATAAAGAGGCATTGTTTCAATCTTCCACACGTAACCAATTTGTAACAATCTCAAAAGCCTTAATTAATGGATAAAACTTTATTGATTCAAAATATATGCAGTTTATTACTGGAGAATAAAAAGTCTGATTGTATTGACTTGGCTAAGTCAAACTATCCTTTCGTTGATCGTCTAATTCCCAAAAGACAATATTCCAAATTTCAAATGTGCCAGGTTTTTCTGAGAGATGGATTCATAGATAGATATTCTGGTGATAAACTTTTATTTCCGGGATTGATAAAAATATTAACAATTGAGTTTCCTGAAATTTTCAAGTATCATAGAAATTGGAAAATGACGGATACTCACATGATTTACTGGGAACTGTTTCCAACAATTGACCACTTGGTCCCAGTTTCGAGGGGCGGACGTGATACTATAGATAACTGGGTAACAACATCAATGATTCGAAATTCAGCAAAATCAAATTGGACAATAGAAGAAATTGGCTGGACTCTTCATGATAAAGGAAATCTCTGTAATTGGGATGGGCTAACAAAGTGTTTCATAGACCTGACTGATAAAAACACAGACTATGAGAAAGATAGTTATGTGAAAGGGTGGAAAACCGGACTGATAAAAGCGATTAGCGAAAATGGCAAATAAATAAAGCATAGTACCCAGCAAAACGCCGGATAAAACCCTCTCCGGCCCGCCTCCAACCAGAGAGCAACGCCGCAGAATGCAATTTCTTGGTTATTGAATATTGATTATTGGGAGTTTAAATTGCCAAATGGTTAAACGGCTAAATGGTTGAAAAACCAGATTAATAAGAAACACCGAACAAGAAATAAGAAACGACAAAATTGCTCAATGGTTAAATGGATGAATTGTTAATTCGCTTTTTGCCATCGGTTGCACGATTAAGTCCTTCCCCCCGACCCCCTTCCAACCAGACGGGGTAGCTCAACACTGCGGGGAATGTGATCTTTGGACATTGGATATTGGCTGTTGATTATTGGAAATTTATCTGAATCAATCAATAAGAAACACCGAATCAGAAATCAGAAACGGCAAAATGGAAGAATGGCTAAATTGTTCAATGGTTAAATGGTCGGTGCTTTCAACCACCCGGAACGGGTGAGATGTTTATAGCCGATTAACAAAACCTTTCCCCCGGTCCGCTTCCAACCGGACGGGAGAGCAGCGAGGTATTACACCGCCGATCAGGAGAAGAGCGATTCAACAAACTCGCGACGGCGAAATACCTGCAGGTCATCCATTTTTTCGCCAATTCCGATATATTTTACGGGAATTTTAAACTGGTCGGAAATGCCAATAACGACGCCACCTTTGGCTGTTCCGTCGAGTTTGGTAAGGGCCAGCGCCGAAACATCGGTAGCCAGTGTAAACTGTTTGGCCTGTTCAAAGGCATTTTGTCCGGTCGAGCCATCGAGGATCAGCAGTACTTCGTTGGGGGCATCGGGAATCACCTTCTGCATCACTTTTTTAATTTTGCCCAGCTCGTTCATCAGGTTCACCTTGTTGTGAAGGCGGCCGGCGGTGTCGATAATCACCACATCGGCGCCCGATGCTTTTGCCGAGTTCAGTGTGTCGAAAGCCACCGAAGCCGGATCGGCTCCCATTTTCTGCTTTACAATGGGCACCTGCACCCGGTCGGCCCAGATTTGCAGCTGGTCGATGGCAGCAGCCCTAAATGTGTCGGCAGCGCCCAGCACCACCTTTTTACCGGCCTGCTTGAAATTCCAGGCCAGTTTACCGATGGTGGTAGTTTTTCCCACCCCGTTAACCCCAACCACCATGATCACGTACGGATCGTCCCGCCGGGGCAGGTCAAACTCCGAAACGTCGCCCGAGTTGTTCTCTTCGAGCAGGGCAGCGATCTCCTCTTTCAGGAGACTGTTGAGCTCTTCGGTCCCGAGGTATTTGTCGCGCGCCACCCGCGATTCAATCCGCCCAATAATTTTAAGGGTGGTCTCCACACCCACATCCGACGAAATCAACACCTCTTCCAGGTTGTCCAGCACCTCGTCGTCAACTTTCGACTTGCCCGCAACCGCGCGGCTGAGTTTTTTGAAAACACTCTCCTTGGTTTTGGCGAGTCCCTGGTCTAAACTATCTTTTTTACTTTTGCTGAAACTTCCGAAAATTCCCATGATGATTTGCTTGAAACAGAGTCCGAAAATATAAAAAATATGCGGTAAGGGGGCAGGTTTGCCCGGTCAACAAAAAAAGCCTTCATCACCCGATGAAAGCTTTTCTTGTATATCCCTGATCTACAGGTTACTTTTTGAAGAAATTATTCACTTCCTCGTTGGGTACAATTTCCTCCTGGAAAGAGTAAGCACCGGTTTTAGGCGATTTCACCATTTTAACCACCTTTGCAAAACCTTTCCCGGCCCCTTTTTGCAGCGTCGCTACGGTTTTCTTTGCCATGGTATAACTTATTTAATTTCTTTGTGGACAGTAACTTTTTTTAGAATGGGGTTGTATTTTTTCAACTCCATACGGCCGGTAGTGTTTTTCCGGTTTTTAGTGGTCACGTACCGGGACATTCCGGGCATTCCACTCTCCTTGTGTTCGGTGCACTCCAGGATCACCTGGACCCTGTTACCTTTTTTTGCCATTGTTTACTTCTTTTAATAGTTTACGATGTTTCCGCATTCCTGCGCTCTCTGCAGCGCAGTTTTAATCCCCACTTTGTTGATCGTACGCAATCCGGCTGCCGAAACAGTTAAGGTTACCCAACGATCTTCATCGGGAAGGAAAAACCTCTTTCTGAACAGGTTAACGTCGAATTTACGTTTGGTGCGCCTTTTCGAGTGAGAAACATTGTTCCCAACCATGGCGGTTTTACCGGTTATCTGACAAACTCTTGACATCTCTTTTAAATTTCTATTTAACTGAATTACACGCTATTCAAACGGCACGCAAAATAAACACATTTTGGGCAAAAAATCAAACTCCCTGGAAACTTTTTTCCCGAACTATCAACATTTTACTGTTAATATCCCGGAAATATTTTAAAAACCGCTCCCAACAATGCCTTTCAACCTTTTTGTACCGGCATGCAAAATTAGTCAAAAGAGAAAAATCTCCAATTTTTCCGCGCCAATTTTCCGGCTATTCAGACAATTAAAATTGCCCCGGCCGTCCCCTTCATCCACCAGGTCGCATCCCGTCGCACAGCTGGTAGAAAAGGAGATACCAAAATCAGGGACTCACGAAAAAAAACCTCCGCAACACAACCAAGCTTCACCCTCCAAAAAACAAAAACCATGGCGCAACTGTTATATAAATCAATTCATTACAATCAAAATACGATCATTATGGAAGAACAAGTTTACCAGATGCCGCGGATTGGCGACAAAGCGCCCGATTTTGAAGCGGTAACCACTTATGGAAAGATTAAGTTTTCCGATTTCAACAAAGGAAACTGGGTGGTCATGTTCAGCCATCCGGCCGATTTTACCCCGGTTTGCACTACTGAAATGAGCGGTTTTGCCCAGCGTCATGACGAATTCAGGGCGCTGAACACCAAATTGCTCGGTTTGTCGATCGACAGCATTTTTGCCCACGTCGCCTGGGTTAACAACGTCAAAAAGAACACCGGCGTGCTCTTCGATTTTCCCATTATTGCCGACCTCGACATGAAGGTGGCCAAACTTTACGGGATGCTGCAGCCCAACGAATCGGAAACGGCTGCTGTCCGCGCGGTCTTTTTCATCGATCCAACCGGAAAAATCCGCCTGATCATGTACTACCCGCTCAACGTCGGCCGCAACATGGACGAAATCCTGCGTGTGCTCACGGCCCTGCAAACGACCGACAAGCATGGGGTAGCCCTGCCTCTGAACTGGAAGCCGGGAGAAAAAGTGATTGTTCCTCCGCCCAAAACCATCGAAGAGATGCAGGAACGCGAAAAAAGCAACTACGAAATGGTCGACTGGTATCTGGCCAAAAAAGATCTGTAAACGCCGCACGAACGGAAAAACAGAAAAGGTTGCCCAGTCAGGCAACCTTTTCTGTTTTGCGGACAAATCCGGCTGGGTTTTCCTTTTACAGCTACCAGATTTTTACCAGCTCGCGAAAACAGACGGCCGACTGGTCTTCCTTGCCCGCTTCGACTTTTCCACGGTAGCTGTCCATAAACCGGCGGGCAGACCCCCACACCGTTTGCATCATCCCGGCAAAACGGGGCTGCATCGCTTTTGAAGAGTTCTTCAGAAACCCTTTCAGCATGGCTACCTGTTCAACAGCCACCTGACTCTTGTTCCACGGACAAGTGACCGTCTGTAACCCTTTTGCGGCAAAAATGGCGGAAGTCGGATGGGCCTGTTCATAATGCCAGTCGCAAATCACCACATCTTTCGGAATCCAATCGACAGCCCGGTGGGTATTGTTAAAACTCCCCTCCCACTCGCCGATTCCGCTGATTTTACCGTCAATCAGACGGTCACCCCAAATCCACAGCTCTTTGCCGTTTGCTTGCAAGTGGTCGCGGATCAGGGTTACTTCGCCGGCAAACAGTTCGGCCGGATCGTGTCCAAAACAGCGCGGACACTGGTTGTGACCAAGATAAAATACCTCATCCATCCCGGCATGAAAAGCGTCGGCTTCAAAAACCGCCACAATTTCATCGACCAGTGCAAATACCACCCGGTGAACATCGGGATGGAGCGGACAGTAACTTTTACAATACAGCCCGTCGGGGTTGGGCCACTTGTATTCTTTGGGGAGTTCAACGCGCGGTGTTTCATCAAATTCGGGGTAAACCTCAAGCAACTTCCCTGCGGAGCCGTGCCACGACTGGTGCCCCAGCAGGTTGATCTGCGGGATCAGCCTGATCTGATGCTTGCGGCAGACCGAGACCAGTTTTTTAACATCCGGTTCTTTCAACGGATTCTGCGCGACCAGCTCGGGTTGCGACTTAAAATCATACCCGTAGTTAACCATCAGCACCAGGGTGTTCACCCCGGCCGAAGCCAGTTCATTGTCGATAAACGATACAAAGTCGTCCAGATCATCCGGAGCCGGTGCGCCGATGCACAGCCCCTTTACACGAAAATCCTGTGCAACAGCCGCCGAAACAGCCAGCACCCACACAGCCAGGAGAAGTGTCAGTTTTTTCATAACTATTTTAAAATGATTCATTTTAAAGGTATAAAAAATCACGAAAATCTGTTTCCGAAAATTTTCCGGCCAGAAACCCCCAGGACATTAAACAATTCAGGGCCGACCCCGCAGGATCGACCCTGAATCTTAATTAAAACATGTCGGTAGTATTAAAAATCGTTGAAATTCCATTTTCCCCGGAACGGGCGGGTCAACATCAGATTGGCATAGGCATCGCCGACGAACTCCTCTTTCTTCGGATTCCATTGCAGCGGGCGTTGCAATTCATAGGCAATGTTGGAGATGTTACAAACCGACGAAGTCCGGTGTCCGGTCTCCACATCAGAAATTGGCCGGGAACGTTTTTTTATGGCGTCAATCCAATCCTGGTAGTGATTGTCGCTTACATAGACCCGTTTATCGGAAGGTTTCAGGTCAGCTTTGGCCAGTCCTTCATTGGGGAAAGTGCGCAGAAAGCTGCGGCTCACCTCAATGCGGCCTTCGGTGCCGATAAACTGCACGGCATTCCCCTCCCCCCATTTTTTGTGGTTCATCACCACGCCGTTGTCATATTTCATTGAAAGGCCGATATCGGCAGGTTCCGAAGGCGGGGTCAAGAGGACAGGCCCCGACTCGTCCATGCCGAGCGCCCACTGGGCAATGTCGAACATGTGAGCGCCCCAGTCGGTAATCATTCCTCCGCCAAAATCGCGGTAGCCACGCCACCAGGCCCACTGGTCATGGCCCACCGGCGGCGCCAGGTCGGGATGGTATCCGCGGTAAAGCGACGGCCCAACCCATTCGTTCCAGTCGAGGGTCGGCGGCACTTCCATCACCGGAAGGCTGCACTGCTTGACCGGTTCACCTACGTTGACGTTGATCTCTTTGATCTCGCCGATGTATCCGTTGCGTACCAGCTCCACGGCATGCCGGAAGTCGCGCCACGAGCGCTGCATGTTTCCGGTCTGGAAAACCCGGTCATATTTCCGGGCGGCTTTAACCATCGCCCGTCCTTCGGCAACGGTAAGCGCCAGCGGTTTTTCGCAATAGATATCTTTTCCGGCCTTGGCCGAATCGACAGCCATCTGGGCATGCCAGTGGTCGGGCGAAGCGATCACCACGGCATCAATATCTTTTCTTTCGAGCAGCTCACGGTAATATTTGTACTTGTCAACTTTCTGTGTCAGGCCGGCCTGTTCATTTACCTTTTGGGCGGCTTCGACAAAAAGGTCGAGTTTGGCGCCAAACACATCAGATGCGGCCACCACCACCGTTCCTTTACATTTCCCGATACTTCTGACCAGCCCGTGGCTCTGTTTACCCACGCCAATGTAACCCAGGTTGATCCGGTCGTTGGCGGCAACAAAGCCGTTTCCGCCAAGCACATGCCGGGGAATTACAGTTACAGCCGCTGCTCCGGCAGCTGCCTGTCCGATAAATTTTCTACGATTCATGTTTGAAAATAATTTTGGTTAATTATTAGTTTAGTTATTGATTTTTATAAATCATCGGCCATCTTTTGCACAGCGGAAACCGGTATTAAAAAGGGAAGTTTCGTGTGAGTTCATGGCGCGGCCGCTCACCGAAAAGCTATTTTCGCCGTTCTGGTCGAAGAAAAAAGAGCCTCCGCGGATCACCTTCACTTCCGGCGAAACCGGAAAAGGTTCGCTACTGCCGGGGTAAGGCCTGAAAACATCGGCACACCAGTTCCACACATTGCCGCCCATGTCGGTAAGTCCGGCAGCCGTTTCGCCATAATATCCCACCGGCGAGGTGTAAAGAAAACCATCCTCTGTCCGGCGGTCAGACAAGCTACTTCCCTGCCACACGTTGGCCTGAAACCTCCCGTTTTCCACCAATTGTTCGCCCCAGCTGAAGCGGGTATCCGACTTGCCGCCATTGCGCGCGGCATATTCCCACTCGGCTTCGGTAGGCAGCCGTTTCCCGGCCCAGGCGGCGTAGGCGGTAGCATCGTTCCAGCTCACCTGGGTAACCGGATGGTCGTCGCCCGCTTTCGCGCCAGACGGCCCCAACGGATATTCCCAGGTTGCCCCTTTCTGCAGTTCCCACTGCTGGGTGCTGAAGTTAAACACGCCGGCATCGCCAAAACGTTCGGCTTCCGTTTTATAACCGGTAGCAGCCACAAAACGGCGAAACTGGGCCACCGTCACCGGACTCCGGTCGAGATAAAAAGCTTTTACCTCTACCCGGTGCACCGGCCTTTCGTTGGGAAGCCCCTTTTCGGAACCCATCAAAAAGCTGCCGCCTTCAAAAAAAACCATCGTTCCCGTTGAATCGGGAACAGCAGACTTTTCCACGGAAATAATTTCAGGAGCGTTAACAGTTACCGGCGCGGCAGGCTCTTTTTTGCCGCCGCCACACCCGGCCAGAAAAGCAGTAAAAACAATGACAGGAAAATACTTCATCAGACTTTTTTGGTTTCGTTCCCGTAAAATTGAGTTTTTTTTTGATAATCCAACCATTTTCCGGGAAATTATACCCGGCTGATTTTCAAAACAGCTTCTGCGGGCGAACAGCTGCCCGGATAAAATCCGGTATTTCCTGAGTTTTCCCGGATAAAAAGAGGGCAATTGGAACTTTCGGAAGAGATGCGCCGGCTGTTTTTACGCAATTTTATGCGGCAGTTCGGCTACCGGATACCGCCCTGTTCATTTCACGTTCCGAAAAAAAAATGTATCCTTGTTTAACCAGATTCGATCGTTGAGCATGAAACTGACCGCTCTTGATTTTTCCATTATTTTCGTTTACCTGCTCTCGACGGTAATTGTCGGGCTGATCCTGAAACGAAAGGCGCAACGCAGCAAATCGTCGTACCTGCTGGGTGGAAACGAACTGCCCTGGTATCTGCTGGGACTTTCCAACGCTTCGGGGATGTTCGATATTTCGGGGACCATGTGGCTGGTGACGCTCTTATTTGTTTACGGGCTAAAAAGTATCTGGATCCCGTGGCTGTGGCCGGTATTCAACCAGGTGTTCCTGATGGTGTTCCTGAGTATCTGGCTTCGCCGTTCGAACGTAACCACCGGTGCCGAATGGATCCTGACCCGGTTCGGAAAAAAACGCGACAGCCGGCTTTCGCACAGCATCGTAGTGGTTTTTGCGCTCATCAGCTGCCTGGGATTTCTGGCTTACGGCTTTGTGGGACTGGGCAAATTTATGATGATCTTCCTCCCCTGGGAGCTGATCGCCCCCTGGTTTCCTTTTGAAGTTCCGGCGGCCTACGTTCCGCATCTCTACGGAATTACCTTCACGCTTTTTGCCGTGTTCTACGCCGTAATCGGCGGCATGTCGAGCATTGTGTGGGCCGACCTGATTCAATATTCCATCATGACGGTATCGGCCCTGCTGATCGGCATCATTGCCATGAAAGCGCTGGCGGTTGAAACCCTCAACGTGCCCGAAGGCTGGATGTCGCCCTTTTTTGGCTGGAAACTCGACGACCTGGACTGGCGCGGAATCATTGACGAAGTAAACGCCAAAATTGCCGACGATGGTTATTCGCTCTTCACCATTTTTTTCTGGATGATGGTTTTTAAAGGCATCCTGGTTTCGTTGGCCGGACCTGCCCCCAACTACGACATGCAAAAAATCCTTTCGGCCAAATCGCCCAAAGATGCAGCCAAAATGAGCGGTTTTGTTTCGGTGGTGCTCATGCCGGTACGTTATTTTATGATTGCCGGTTTTGCCATTCTGGCCCTGCTGTACTATGACCAGCTGCATCTGCTGGTCGCCGGAAAGATCGATTTCGAGCAGATCCTGCCGGCCGCTATCCACCAGTTTCTGCCGGTTGGTTTTCTGGGATTGATGCTGGCCGGACTGCTGGCCGCTTTTAACTCTACCTTCGCCGGCACCCTCAACGCGGCGCAGGCTTACATGGTGAACGACATCTACCTGCGCTACCTCAACCCCGGCGCAAGCAACCGCAAAATCAAAAATGCAAACTACCTCACCGGCATTGCGGTAGTCATGGTCAGCATCGTTTTCGGCATTTTTGC
Source organism: Prolixibacteraceae bacterium (assembly GCA_029975525.1). Lineage (GTDB taxonomy): Bacteria > Bacteroidota > Bacteroidia > Bacteroidales > Prolixibacteraceae > UBA1413. The sequence continues at coordinate 9,977 of JARKOX010000225.1, forward strand.
CTCCGACGTCAACAGTGTGCTGCAGTGGATCGTTTCGGCATTGTGGGGCAGCTACGTGGTCTCCAACGTGCTGAAATGGTACTGGTGGCGCTTCAACGGTTATGGCTATTTCTGGGGAATGGTGGCCGGAATTGTGCCGGCGCTCATTTTTCCCTATCTCTTTTCCGAGACCCTTGATCTCTACTACTTCCCCTGTATCCTGCTCATTTCGCTGGCCGGAGCGCTGGCCGGCACCTTCCTTTCCAAACCAACCGATGAACAGGTACTGAAAGAGTTTTACCGCACGGTCAATCCGTGGGGATTCTGGAAGCCGGTCCGCGAAAAAGTGATGGCCGAAGATCCCGCCTTTATCCCCAACTCAAATTTCAAAACCGACCTGTTCAATGTGCTGGTGGGAACCATTGCGCAAACCGCGCTGGTGGCGCTGCCCATCTACATCGTACTCCGGCAAGGTGTTCCGGTGGGGATAACCCTGCTGGTGACAATAATTTCCGGCCTCATCCTGAAAAAAACCTGGTGGGACAAGCTCCCCGAAAGATGACCGCTGCCACAGCCTTATCTTTGAAACGTTCAGAAAAAAGGTTGGCACAAACGTCCGGTTCGGGACGCCGCCAAACAGGGAACCTGATTTGAGCTTATATTTGTAAACTTATTTTAGAACACACCAATGGAAACAATACCAAAAAGCGACTGCGTGCAGATCGGCATTTTTTTGAAGCCACACGGCGTTTTCGGCGCGTTGCAGCTGAGTTTCGAAGCTGGCCTGGAGGAGTCGGTGGAAACCGCCTCCTGCTTCCTGGTTGAAACCGACGGGCTGCTGGTGCCGTGGTTTACCGCCGAAGAGGGCGTCCGGATCACCTCGGCCAAAACGGCGCTGGTTCAGCTCGACTGGGTTGGCGACGATACTGCTGCCCGCAAACTGTGCGGGAAACCGGTGTTTTTACTGCAGGAAGAGATTACCGAAACGGATATTATCCCGGAAGAGTCATTCTGGCTGGACTGGCAGGTTTACGATGCCGAAACCGGCAGGCTGCTGGGCGAAGTTACCGAAGTCAACAACTACGCCGGCAACCTGGTGCTGACCATAAAAACCCTCCACGGCGAAAAGCTGGTCCCGCTCAGCGAAGGATTGGTGCAGGAGCTGGACGAAGCGGAAAAAACGGTCAAACTGATGCTTCCGGAGGGGTTACTCGACCTGTAGTCAGCCCTCCACCTCCCCTTTTTCGAAAAGCCGCACCTTCTCTTTCCAGCTTTCGGGCAATTCGGCCGAAACTTTGCTGGTGTGGTCGAAACAGACCATCACGGTCGTTGCTTCCGACAGAGGTTCGGAGCTGCCTGCGCGCAGCACCTGCTGTTTCATCTCCAGACTTTTGTTTCCGAGCGAAACGATTTTGGTTTGTACCGAAACAGGGTCAAACAGGAAAACCGGCTGGAAAAAATCGATCCGGATACTGGCAATCACCATTCCCAACCCGTCGAAGCGCAGCCCTTCGTTCATCACCTGACGAAAATATTCCAGCCTTCCCAGGTCGAAAAACTCCTGGTAAACCGAGTTATTGACGTGACCGGCCAGGTCCACATCGTTAAAGCGCACTTGCACCGGAGTAGTATGGTAAAAATTCATAACGGCTTCCTTTTCAGATTAACTTCTCAAAACAACGTTAAAAAACAGCTGCAAAGGAAATTTTTTTCCGGCGGATGTGCAACTTTGCCGGAAACTATGCGTCCTTAGCAGTAGTGAAATTTAACAAAAACGATAACCATGAAGACGAAGTATTTTATTCTGGCGCTGATGCTGATGATGGGGGTGATCCCGTCCAAGCCGGTTCAGGCCGAAAACGAGGGCCGGGAGGTTCCTGCTTTTTCAGCGATCAGCCTGCGGATCCCCGGCACCCTCTACCTGGAACAGGGTAACCGGCAGCAGGTCGAAATCGAGGCCAAATCATCCACCCTCGAAGAGATCATCACCGAAGTGAAAGGCCGCACGCTGATTATCCGTTTCCCCAACAAAAACTACCTCTGGAAAACTTTTGACCCGGGAAAAATTATCATCCACGTAACCCTTCCCGAAATTGATGGCCTGAATGTTTCGGGCTCGGGCGACATTGTAGCGGAAGACGGCATCAAAAGCCGCATCCTCAACCTGAATGTCAGCGGGAGCGGCGACATCCGGCTGAACAAACTGGAGAGCGATCGGGTGGAAGCAGCCATCTCCGGGTCGGGCGACATTGAAATTGAACGCGGCGGCCCGGCAACCGACTTTTCAGCCACCGTCTCCGGATCAGGCAATGTGAAAGCCGGCGGTTTCGAAGCCCGCGACGTGATGGCAAAAATTGCCGGTTCGGGGAACGTAACCATCCGCTCGAACGGAAAAATCACCGCACGCATCGCCGGATCGGGGAACGTCTACTACTTCGGAAATCCCGCTATCGACTCGTCGGTAGCCGGCTCGGGCAACGTAAAAAAGGCCCGATAGCCCTTACCGCCTGCTCCGAAAGCCCGAAAAAGTCCTGCAAAAAACCTTTGCAGGACTTTTCTGTTTTTAACCGCACGGAATCGCCCGTTTTTAACGGAAAAATCTTAACTTTTAATCCATAAAATTGCTAACCAAAAAAAATTACAGTTATGGGAATTTTAAAAGAATTTAAAGCGTTTGCCATGAAAGGCAACGTGCTCGACCTGGCAGTTGCCGTGATCATCGGCGGCGCATTCGGCAAAATTGTAACCTCGTTTGTCAACGACGTGCTGATGCCTCCGCTGGGGCTTTTGCTGGGCAATGCCGACTTCAGCTACCTGAAAATTACGCTGCGGGGCGGTAAGGAAGCGGTGATGCAGGGCGATCAGGTGGTGCAGGAAGCCGTGCAGGCCGTTACCCTCAACTACGGGGTTTTTGTCAACACGGTCATCGACTTTCTGATTGTCGCCTTCTCCATTTTTATGGTGATCAAAGCGTTTAACCGACTGCAGCGAAAAAAAGAAGAGGCCCCTGCCCCGCCGCCGGCCCCCTCCAAAGAAGAAACTTTACTGACCGAAATCCGCGATATCCTGAAAGAGACACTGAAAAAATAGGCCAAACACCGTCGCACGACGAATCAAATCCTGACAGAAACTACCAGCTGTCAGGATTTTTTATTTCAAACCATCTCTGGCCGGTTTTCGTATAAAAGGACATTTTTCAGCGCTTTCTCCTGAAAAAAATGCAAGAGGTGTTTCATCAAAAAAATCATCACCATGCCAGAAAGTACGTACAAGATTATTGAACTGGTAGGTACCAGTAAAGAATCGTGGGAAATGGCTGCCGCCAATGCAGTGGCTTCCGCTGCCGAATCGCTGCGCGATCTGAGGATTGCCGAAGTGGTTGAACTCGACCTGCACCTCAAGGACGGCAAAATCGAGTTCTACCGTGCACGGATCAAGGTGTCGTTCAAATACGAAGGACATCTGCATCAGCATTAAGTAACTCCTGGTCCTGTCAGTCATAAAAAACTGGCAGGATCAGGCCTGAAAACTATTCAAAAAGCTCTTCGTCGCGAATGAGCATCAGGATGGCTGAATGCGGGAGGATAATATATTTCTCCTTGTTGAATTCGATTTCGAAACCGCTTTTGTTGAGATAAACCGCCAGGTCGCCCACACGGGCCTGCAGCGGCACATATTTCACGTCGTCGCTTTTCTCCTTCCAGGGTTCATCTTCATCGGTCATGGCCGGAATCGGATAGCCGGGTCCCACCCTCACCACGTAACCGCTCAGCACCTTTTCGCTCTCCTGTACACTCGGCGGCAACATCAGTCCCGACGCAGT
>JARKOX010000226.1 GCA_029975525.1 Prolixibacteraceae bacterium
CAAAAAACCACCCGGAATTTCCAGGTGGTCTCAAATCAAACCGTTAAAAAAATGTGGGAAGGATGATTAAAAACCACCGCCTCCTCCCCCCTGGCGGCGTTGTTCCATGCGCTGCTGCATCTCTTTCTGTAACGCTTCGTAGCGTTTCCACTGGTCAGCAGTTAAGATTTTTTTCATTTCTACATCTTTTTCAGCCTGTTGCGCGGTCATTTTTTTACGAACTTCCTGACGGGCCTGGTCGTTGGCATCCCGCATCTGGGTGCGCAGTTCCTGACCTTTTTTGGCATACTTCAGGTTCAGGTCATACACTTTGGTTTCCTGGGCTTTATTAACGCTCAGTGACTCAACCAGCCGTTCGGTCTGTCGTTTGGCCAGATCTTCGGGCGTAAACTGACGATCGCCACCGCCCCGCTGGGGATTTTGCGCAACACCGGCTGTTACGGCAACAAAAAAGGCAAACAGAAAAATTCCAAGTTTTTTCATAGCAGTAAATTTAATAAACTGGCCCTTTGACTGATGAAGCGAAAGCAAGTTTAACCTTTTCTTAAATAATTTTATTCAGAAAGGGATGATATTAAAATTTATCCCGGCAATATCGTAGGTATCCCAATGACGGAGTGCATTTTTCTGTTTTTGCCACACATAATATAACTGCATTCTGAAATGCCTGCGCTGTACCGTGTTTAGGCCTCCGTACAACCTGACGATATGAAAGTTGTCTGTATTGAAACGTGTAAAAAGCTCTTCGGCAACATAAAAGCGAAGTTGTAACGGAGTGACCGGTGGAAAATCGACGTTGATTTTTTCGTAATGACGGAAATGGTCGGCTGACTGGTCTAAAAAACGGTATTCCAGGCGGTTGGTAAAGCTGCAGCTCAGCTGACAGATCTCTTTGGAGAGCGTTCCCCAAATCATCGGTCGTTTTTCAACCGCCCAATTGTCTGGTTTTCGGATATAAAGCAACCGGTAACCGCCCCCCGCACTGAACCAGCCGTTTATTTTGTTTCGGAGCGAAACATCCCCAAATTTTAACTGAACAGATCCGTCACGGGCATTCAATTGCATTTTTTCGGTTACGGAGAGCTGCAGTTTTTTCGTCAGGTTACACGAAACGCTGGTCTGGTTCCAGATTTCAGCTTTCCGGTCTTCTTGGGCAACAACCAGCTGCGCCAAACAACTGCATAAAAAAAGAGTCAGAATCCGGTTCATGTAAAAATAAAAAAGTGAGGGTCTGCTTTACAAAACCCTCACTGATTGATCGTTGACAACGATTATTTTTTAGGTGGCTGAACCCCGCGTTCTTTGGCAAGCTGCTCCAAACGCTGCTGGAATTTTGATTTGGCCACCGGCTTTTTCTTGTTAAGCTGGATTTGTGCCCTGATCTTATTCTCATCGACCATTCCTCTGACCACATACGTTTGTCCGATGGTAATGACGTTAGCCAGGAAGTAATAGTAGCTCAGGCCGGACGAATAGTTATTCAGAATGAACAGGAAGACTACCGGCATCATGTACATCATGGTTTTCATACCCGGCATGGAGGTGCTGCCCGATGTTTGCATGTTCAGATAAGTTGAGAAGATGGTGGTTGCCGTCATCAGCAAACAGAACAAGCTCACATGGTCGCCATAAAACGGGATGGTAAATGGCAGGTCGAGGATAGAGTCGTAAGTGGAAAGATCGGTTGCCCACAGGAAACTTTCCTGGCGTAGTTCAATCGACGTTGGGAAGAAGAAGAACATGGCAATCAGGATGGGGAACTGCAGCAACATGGGCAGGCACCCTCCCATCGGATTTACTCCCGCTTTTTTATACAGCGCCATCACAGCCTGCTGTTTTTCCACCGCTTTTTCGTTACCAAACTTGGCGTTGATTTCGTCAATTTCAGGCTTCAGCACCCGCATTTTGGCCTGCGACATGTATGACTTGTA
>JARKOX010000237.1 GCA_029975525.1 Prolixibacteraceae bacterium
ATTAAATCATAAAAATCAAAATTCAACATTATGGAATCATTAGCCGGAACAAAAACCGAACAGAACCTGCTGAAAGCTTTTGCCGGCGAATCGCAGGCACGCACCCGTTACGAATTTTTTGCCAAACAGGCGCGCAGCGAAGGATTGGAACAGATAGCAGCCCTGTTTGAAGAGACCGCGATCAATGAGAAAGCGCATGCCAAACGGTTTTTCCGTTTCCTGGAAGGGCGGATGGTGGAAATTACGGCAACCTACCCCGCCGGAAAAATCGGTACCACCCTGGAAAACCTCCAGGCTGCCGCCGAAGGCGAAAATGAAGAGTGGACTTCACTCTATCCGCATTTTGCCGATGTCGCCGAAGCGGAAGGTTTTAAGCAGATTGCCGTGGTTTTCCGGACCATTGCCAAAATTGAAAAGGCACACGAAGAGCGCTACCGGAAACTGTATGAAAACCTGCAGGATGGAAAAGTTTTTGAACGCGAGGATAAAGTGATCTGGAAATGCCGCGTTTGCGGATTCCTGCACGAATCGACCAAACCTCCCAAAAAATGTCCGGCTTGCGAACACGACCAGGCCTATTTCGAGATTGAAGCCGTTAATTATTAAACTTCCTGCCTGCAACCTGGCTTCCGGCAGCTGCCCGTAGCCAGGTTGCCTGTTGCAGGCCGATCAGCGGCGACATGGAATCAAACAGGCCCCCTAAAACGGAATATAACTTCTTAGCACCATCTTCCCGTTTCGCTTTTCTGGTCCGAAACTACATCTCGATCTGGCAGCCAGCCGGTGGCCCTCCTCTTTTCGACAAGTACATCCCCGACGGTTCAGCCACGCTGGTTTTCAACTTCGAAGGAGAGGTGAGGTGTTTCTTTTGCCAAGAGGGTAACGCGCTGCCCCCTTTTTTTCTCATTGCACCGCTCACCCAAACGGTCGGTATTGAAGTTAACCCGCCCTGTCGTTCGTTGGTGGTTGTTTGCAACAGTTCGCAGTTTTCGCGATTTTTCAACCTCCGTTTCGACCAGCTTGCCGATGAGCCGTATCATCCGGCCAGTTTTTTAGGCGGGGATGCGCTCTGGCAGAAAATGAAGGAGGCCGGATCCCCGGAAAAACAGATTTGTGTTTTTGAGGAGTTTATCCAGTCGCGCCTCGGCGCGGATGAGTACACTTCCGACAAAATCGACCAGATTTACGATTACATCGTTTCGGAAGCAGGGGAAGCCAACCTGGATCTCCTGCAAAAAAAGATTGGAATCTCACCCCGAACGTTCAGGCGGCAATTTCTGGCGCGCACCGGCATGAATGCCAAAACCCTCTGCCGGATTATGAGGTTCCAGCGGTTGTGGGATAATTTTCTGACCACCGGATCAACCGATATGCAGGAGATGGTGTTTACCGGCCATTTTTATGATCAGCCCCACCTGATCCGTGATTTTAAAAAGCTGGTAGGCGAATTGCCCGGCGAATTTTTCAAGCGCGACCAGGAAGCAATCCGTATTATTTCCGGAAAAAAATCGGACAGCGCCATTCGTTAACACTTTGCTAACGTTTATTAAAACTTTAGTTCTCAGCACACAAACTTCTCCCGTCGATTGTTTCTTTGCCTATCTTTATTGCGTTAAATGAATTGGAGTTGCAGCGGATGAAACACATTTATCTCCTGATTGTTGGCTTGGCATTGAGCGGGACGGTTTTCGCGCAGGAAACGGATAAATTACCGGACGGGGTGGAGTGGTACGACGGGCACTATTTTATGCCTTATCTGGAAGGTACTGCAGAAGAAACCTGGCAGATCGCGCCAGAAGTGAGTCGCACGCGCCCTTCGCATGCCAATGTGCTGAAGAAAAAACTGGAACGTTGTGCGGCAATTTTTAAGAGTTACGGCCCCTTCAATCCACCTCAGGGAATGAAGGTCACTTTCACCGGCGAAGTACTTCCGCTGGGGGGAGAAAAAGATCAGCCGCGATGGCTTCCTTCGCGGTTCCGGATTGGCGCCTACGCGACCCTGGCCTGCGACAGCGGCCCCTGCTGGGAGACTACTACCGACGCCTGGATAACGGTCCACTTTAACAACCCCCGCGAGATGGTAGGTACTCCCGTGATCAACGATATTTATGCTGAACCCCGGATGGTAGCCGACTTTTTTGGCCATCCCGAGTTTGACCGGATTTTGGTTCCCAACCGCGCCGTGGTGGTCTCCAGCAGCAAGCAGGAGCTTTTTGTGCCGGTTTCGCGTGAAGATTTTATCCTGACCCTGATCGCCTATTTTGAAGAGTCGATCAGCAAAGGAGAGCGGCAGGCTGCTTCGCCGGCTGCCCGAAAAACTGCCGTTGCCGCGCCGGCTGCCCGAAGTGATGAACAGCAGCAGTTTGATGCGTTTATTCAGGAGATTAAACGGTATGACCCGGAGCTGGCCGACCGGTTAAAACAGACTTACCTCGAAGCCGGGATCATGCCCGGACAGGCCAAGACACAGGCGGAGCAAAACCCGGAAGTTGATCGGATGATTGTGCTGAACACCTGGCGCGAGGCCGTCCGAAATCTCAAAGCCGAACTCAATGCCATGTCTCCTTCCGAAAGAAGATCGCAAGCCTGGTGGTCAAATACCGAAAAATCAAATGTCTCGGGTTTAACACCGGCCAACCCGGCTCTGTCGCGGCCGCTGGTCCGCCTCAGCCCAAATCTGATTGACCGGAACAAGCCCCTGACCAATATTCAGCTGCTGGTAATTGAGTGGTCGATGCCGCCCCGTTCGGAGTTTGCCGAAGAGACCGGTTACAACCTGCCGCACGCCCGACTGTCGGAACTTAGCCGGGACCAGAAAATCTGGCAGCAGCTCTTCAACCTGATCGATCCCTGAGAAAATCCTCCGGCTACAAAGTTATTTTGTAAACCGAAATACTCCAGGCCGGAATGGTGATACCTTCCGGCAGCTTTTGGGCTGTTTGCTTCCTGATCGTCAGGTTCTCCTGATCTTTTTCTGAATTGTACATTTCCGGATCGTCTCCCGCAATGATCCAGCCGGCTGCTTTCCGGGGCAGTTTGCCGTTTTTCAGCTGCAGCTTGAGTGTGACAGCCGTTCCGGTTGGATTGACCACCGCGAGGGTCACCGCTTTGCCGTCGGCAGTTTTGGCGGCAAACAGGTCGAGGTTGCCCGTTTCGCCGGTCGCCGATACCGGGATCGTGCCAAACTCTTTTCGGTAAAGTTTCAGCGGTAATCCGGTTGCATCCCAGAATGCAGTGGTGGGAGTGGTTTTGATGCAGCCGATCACATTTACCGTTTGGGCATAGTTGGCCATAAAGTAGACATCGTTGTTGCGGAAAAATTCGTGCAGTCCGGTTGCAACGCCCAGCGCATCTTTCAGGTGGTAGCGCACGCCGAGTTCTCCATACCGGTAGTCGCCATACCAGTAGTTCCACTCGTCCATCGCAATGCGGATGTTTTTCGGGGCCACTCCGGGGATTTCCTGCATGTACTTGCGGTGTTCCGCAGCTTTTCGCCTGATTTGGCCGGCCAGTTGCCTGGTGTGGGCTGTTACGTCGGGCAGGTCTTTGCTGTAGATGTGTTCGCTGAGCAGTTCCATGTAATCGCTGCATTCCTTCAGCATGGTACGGCTCCACTCTCCGGTGCTGCCCACGCCGATCAGGCAGATGGTGGGATCGACGGCCCGCATTGTTTCGGCCACCCGGTTGTGTTTTTTTATATATTCCGACAGGGGCATGTGGCCAAGTTGCCAGTTGCCATACATTTCGTTGACCACCGCCCACCATTTTACCCGGTAGGGTTCGGGGTGTCCGTTTTGTGCCCGCAGCACTCCCTGCGGTGAGTCGGCCGGTCCGTTGCAGTATTGTACCTCTTCGGCTACCTCCTGCACGGTTCCCAGTCCGGTGTTGACGGCGATAAACGGTTCGGCGCCGATCATTTCCATCAGTTCCATGTATTCATGGATTCCCACATCGTTGGGTTCGATGCCGGTCCAGGCAGGGTTTTTCCGGGGCGGACGCAGGTCGCGGGGGCCGATTCCGTCGCGCCAGTTGTAGCCGCTTACAAAGTTGCCGCCCGGCCAGCGGTACACCGGCGCATTGAGCTCCTTCAGCAGGGCTACCACGTCGCGGCGCCATCCCTTCAGGTTGTCGGCCGGCATCAGCGAAACCGTTCCAATCCAGAATCTGCCGTTCCCGTTTCCTGTGATCTGCAATTCGGCTGGTTCGGCCGAACTTTTAGCGGTGAAGCTGAAAGTGTAGGTCACATATTTTTCGGTAATGAAGTTAAAGTCGGTTTCGAAGAGAGTCTTTCCATCTGGGGATACCACCCGGCCGGTAATTTTTCCTTTGAAGTTTTCGCCTCTGAGGGCGACGTATCCCTGGTATTGGCGCCCTTTTTCAATGGTCAGCATCGGCTGGCCGATGCCGGCCGGCTGGTTGGCCGAAACAGTAGCCACCGGTGTGTGGGCGCCGGTGTAGGGGGCTTTGCGGTCCATGCTGACTGAGCCGGGATTGCCGATCACCCGCCAGGGCGAAGCTGCCAGGTGTTTGAATTCGCCGGCTTTCCACTGGGCATCGGAAGCGGTTCCCCAGGGGGCATATTGATCGGCAACAGGGTAGTAAAACTTACGGTCTTCCAGCATTTCGGCCCACAAGCCGCCGTAGATGCACCGTCCGAGATGTTCGATAAATTGACCGTAAATATAGGGAGATATGGTGCCTTTTTCGCTGCGGGGATCCACTGTAACTGAAACCTGGGCTGATACAAACACCACACTCACCAGGAGGGTGCCCAGCAACAGCAAACGTCGTTTCATGGTAAGTTTAAATTTAGTTTCCTGCAAATTACAAATCAGAAACCACCCTGTAAAGTTTTGACGATACTTTTTTCCGGAAAAACCGGAAAATCTTTTTGCAGAGCCGAAGTTAACATTTGCAAAACCCATTCTTGCAACAAAAATCTTACATTTGTTTTTCGAACAGGATTTAAACAGATCAAAACAATGAGAAAATTATTTACCTACACCTTGTCTGCGTTTGTTTTGCTGCTGGCGGGCTGCGGCGGCAACAAACAAAATCAGCAAACCGAAAAGAAAAGCATGTTTACAGGAGCCAAAGGCGAAGTTAAATTGATTACCCTTGATCCGGGGCATTTTCATGCTGCGCTTGTGCAGAAAACCATGTACGACCAGGTTGATCCGACGGTGTATGTGTATGCTCCCGAAGGACAGGATGTGCAAGACCACCTGGCCCGCATCGAAGGGTTCAACACCCGTGCGGAAAACCCGACCGCCTGGAATGAAAAAGTGTACACCGGCGCTGATTTTTTGGAAAAAATGGTGGCCGAAAAACCGGGAAATGTGGTGGTGGTTTCGGGCAACAATGCCAAAAAAGCCGAATACCTCCTTCAGTCGGTTGAAGCCGGTTTGAATGTGCTGGCCGACAAACCCATGGTCATCTCCCCCGAAGGTTTTCCCGTGTTGGAACAGGCTTTCAAAGTAGCCGAAGAAAAGGGAGTTCTGCTTTATGACATCATGACCGAGCGGTATGAAATTACCACTATTCTGCAGCGCGAACTTTCGAAAATTCCTGAAGTGTTTGGCAAACTGCAGGCTGGAACACCCGAAGAGCCGGCCATCACCAAGGAGAGCGTTCACCACTTCTTTAAATATGTTTCGGGCAATCCGCTGAAACGTCCGGCCTGGTTTTTTGATACCGACCAGCAGGGCGAAGGAATCGTGGATGTCACCACTCACCTGGTTGACCTGGTGCAGTGGGAAGCTTTCCCGGAAGCTATTCTGAAAAAAGAGGATGTGGAGATGGGCGTTTGCAAACGCTGGACCACCGACCTGACGCCGGAAATGTTTAAAAAAGTAACCCAGCTCGACCAGTATCCCGACTATCTCCAGAAAAATGTGGAAGGGAACCTGCTGAAGGTTTTCAGCAACGGCGAGATCAACTATAAACTGAAAGGCGTTCACGCCAAAGTTTCGGTAATCTGGAACTTTGAAGCCCCTGAGGGCGCCGGCGATACCCACTACTCCATCATGCGCGGATCGATGTGTAATGTCATCATCAAACAGGGACCGGAAGAAAATTATGTGCCCACGCTTTACATCGAAGCTACCGTAGCCGATGGACTGGAAACCTTTGAAGGCGGGCTGTCAAAAGCGATCAACCAGGACCTGGCCGTGATGTTTCCGGGGATCAAACTGGTGAAAATGTCCGACACCATGTGGGTGGTCGATATTCCGCAGCAATACCGGGTTGGACACGAAGCCCACTTCGGTCAGGTTACCGAAAAATACCTGCGCTACCTGGTGTGGGGTCGCATGCCCGAATGGGAAGTGCCCAACATGATCGTCAAATATTACACCACCACCGAAGCGCTGAAAAAAGCCAAACAATAGACAAACGATTTACAATAAAAGCTGCCTGTCCGGAGGAATCCGGGGGCAGCTTTTTTGTTTGAAACCCCCGCTTTTTGCTCTTTTTACTCCCCGGTTTTACCCGTTTTGTTAACACACATTAACACAGTTGGCCGTCAGAAAGCGCCGGCCGGATAATAGTTGCCTTTTATATATCGTTACCTTTGCCGCCGGAATATTTATAAATTTTAACTTAAATGAGCTACGCGCATACATTTCATATTCCGGTGATGGGGATTGGGTTTACAATTGACACACCGGCCAAAGTCGCGCATCTGGGGATCTCTTCGGCCTTGTCGCTGGTCGATGATATGCTGATGGAGAAAATGCGGGAACTATACTGTCAAAAACTGAATCTTCCGTTCCGGGCCATTTCGGAAAAGAGTTTTGATTTTCGGGCCAAACGGATCACTGCCTATCTGAACGTGCTTGACCAGACGGTGAAGATGAAGATGGAAGAGCTGAAAAAAACGATTTCGGAAAAAAAAGAAGAACTGGAAAAGTACAAAGAGATGTTTCCGCAGTTTTCGACGGTGAGACAAAAACTGGATAGTTTGTTGCTGAACCAGTCGGATGTGAAAAAAATGTGGGGTTGGGTCAGGGAGAATCTGCCGTTTGGGAGTATCGATGTCAATATTATGACCAAACTCGACAAGGAAAATTTTGATAAAAACGGAAAGCTTCCGGTCGAATTTAACGATGCCCACGCAGCGTTGCGCGGTTTTGCCGAAAGTACGCTCAACTCGTCGGTGATCTTGTCGGCCGGGATGAATCCCCGGCTTTACAGCTACATGGAGCAGTTTGACTGTTTTTTCCCCTCTTCCGACGGGCGGTTGGAGAAAAGGATTATCCTCAAGGTGAGCGATTACCGGTCGGCTATCATTCAGGGAAAATTCCTGGCTAAAAAGGGGTTGTGGGTTTCGGAATTCCGGATCGAATCGGGGCTGAACTGTGGCGGCCATGCGTTTGCCACCGATGGCCACCTGCTGGGGCCGGTGCTCGAAGAGTTTAAAAATCAACGCGAAGAGTTGCGTCAATCCCTGCATGAACTGTATGTCCAGGCCTTAAAAGAGAAGAAACGCTGGTTCCCGGAAACGCCTTTTGCCATCAGGGTTACGGCACAGGGAGGCGTTGGTACGGCCGGCGAACACGATCTGCTGCTCGACTACTACAACCTCGACTCGGTGGGGTGGGGAACGCCCTTTTTGCTGGTTCCCGAAGTGGTAAACATCGATTCGCAGACGTTAAAGTTGCTTGAAGCAGCCGGTGAAGACGATCTTTACCTCAGTCATATCTCTCCGCTGGGCGTTCCGTTTAATAACCTGCGGGGCAATACCAAAGACCAGGAAAAGCAGGCTTTGGTTGCCAGTGGTCATCCCGGAAGCCGCTGTATTAAAAAGTACGCTTCGCTGAACCGGGAGTTTACCGAACGTGTCATCTGTACGGCGTCCCGTCAGTACCAGCGGCTAAAACTCCGCGAGCTGGAAGCTAAAAAGCTGGATCCGGAACAATATCAGGCCGAATTTGATCAAATTGTGGAAAAGGCGTGTATCTGTGTGGGGCTGGGCACCTCGGCGCTGCTGGTAAATGATCTTGATACCCGCCAGGAAGGGACCGGCGTCTCGGTTTGTCCCGGTCCGAATGCCGCCTACTTCGGAAAAGCGGTTTCGCTGAAAGAGATGGTTGACCACATTTACGGCCGGATCAATATCCTGACCCGTACCGACCGTCCGAATTTGTTTCTGAAAGAACTTCGGCTTTATCTCCGCTATTTTAAAAAGATGGTGGACGACGCCACCGCACCCAGTGAAAAGCAGGAGAAACATTTTGTCCTGTTCCGGAATAACCTGCACGAAGGAATTGAGTATTACAAAAAATTGTTTTCCCAGTTTCCTGAAAAATTTGAGCAGACCAAAGAGCGCCTCTTAAACGACCTGGAAGCGATCAAACAGGAGCTGTTTGGTATTCAGGTTACGCGGGGTTAAATTTCCGGCAACGGTTTTACGCTTTCTCTTCCTCCAGCAGTTCGTCGAAATCGATGGGAGTTCCCTGTCGGGAAGCGTCGACCAGCTGGTGATTTTCGCAAATCAAGGTGCGGGCTTTGTGTTTTTCAATCAGGATATAGTCGTGGGTGGCCATGACGATGGTTTTGCCAGCCTGGTTCAGCTGAAGGAGGATGTCGAGAATTTGTACCGAAGTTTCGGGGTCGAGGTTGCCGGTGGGTTCGTCGGCCAGGATGAGGGGCGGATCGTTGAGCAGCGCGCGCGCCAGCACCACCCGCTGCTGTTCGCCGCCTGAAAGCCGGTGGGGCATCTTCAGCAGGTGCTTTTCCATGCCAACCCAGTTCAGTACCTCGATGATGCGGTCGGTGATCGCCTTTTTCTGTTTCCAGCCGGTGGCGCGCAGCACAAATTCGAGATTGGCCGAAACGTTGCGGTCGTTCAGGAGTCTGAAATCCTGGAAAACCACGCCCAGCTTGCGCCGTAACATCGGCACCTCCTTGTTGCGCAGGCGGTGAAGCTGAAAGCCGGCAACTTCGCCCGTGCCGTTGATCAGCGGGATTTCGGCATTGAGTGTTTTGATGAGGCTCGACTTACCGGTGCCCACCCGTCCGATCACATAAACAAATTCTCCCTCCCCGATTTCCAGGCTAACTCCCTGAAGCACCAGGTTTTCGTGCTGAAAGATGTCGGCATCGATCAGTTTTATAATTGTTTTTTCGGCCATATTTTCTTTTTTTTGCCCAATTTAAGCCAATCTTTTTTAACGACTCAGATAATAAACGAAAGTAATAAACAGTTTTTTGTTAAGAAAATGGAATCGATCGCAAAATTTGTCAGTAGCGAAATAGCTATTTTAGTCGAAAATATAACTCAGCCTATGAAAACAAGTAAATTGCCATTGCTTATTGTCGGGCTTTTTTTAAGTATCTCTCCACTTTTCGGACAGCAAACCCACTACTATACCGATATCCATCAAGAAATTGCCGTTGGAAAGGAGTTATTCGGGAAAGCCAAATACAATGCTGCTTTCCGGCAGTTTGAACAGATTGCCGGGAAGCTGGACGAGAAGTCGGAACTCTATTCTGAAGCCGTTTATTACCAGGCGCTTTCAGCGCTCCGGGTTGGTCACTCGTCGGGCGAAAAGATGCTCACCAGCTTTACGAAAGAGTATCCCGAAAGTCCTTACAGCAACTACGCCCGCTTCTATCTGGGCGATTACCAGTTCGATAAAAAACGTTACCCGGTGGTTGTCCGCACCCTGGAAGAGGTTGACCGTTTTGAGCTTTCGGATCAGGATCGGATCAAATGTGGCTACGAAATGGGCTACTCGCACCTGATGATGGAGGAGCTGGACAAAGCCGCCAATGAGTTTTTTCAGATTAAAGACAAAAACGACCTCTACAGTAAGCCGGCCACCTATTACTGGGCACACATCAACTACCTGAAGGGGAATTATGAAACAGCCCTCGAATCGTTCCGCAAACTGGAGGGCGATCCCAATTTTTCGAAAGTGATACCGATGTACGTGAGCCAGATCTACTACAAACAGGAGAAGTATGATCAGGTGGTCAACTACACCGGGGCGATCATCAACGAGGTGGAAGAGTCGTACAAACCCGAGCTGGCTAAAATTTTGGGTGATTCCTACTTTCACCTGCGCCGCTTTGCCGATGCCATCCAGTTTCTGGAATATTACCACCAGGTGGAAAAGGTAACTTCGCGCGAAGACAACTACCTGCTGGGCTACTGCTATTTTTATACCCAGCAGTTCGGGAAAGCCATTCCATACCTCGAAAAATCATCGAAAGGAAATGACCTGCTGGCACAGAACGCTTACTACCACCTGGCCGACAGCTATATTCGCACCAACCAGAAGGAGAAGGCGCGCGTAGCTTTTGCGGCTGCTTCGGAAATGGAGTTTGATGAGCGGATCAAGGAGGATGCCCTGTTCAACTACGCCAAACTCACTTACGAACTTTCCTACTCTCCGTTTAACGAAACCATCAAGGCTTTCGACAAGTATATTTCGCTCTATCCCAATTCGGAGCGCAACAGTGCCGCTTACCAATACCTGGTTGAAGTGTTTATGGTAACGCGCAACTACCGCGATGCCATTGCCGCCATCGAAAAGATCAAGGTAAAAAACACAGCGATCAACCAGGCTTACCAGCGGGTAACATATTATCGCGGGCTGGAGCTGTTTGGAAACCAGGCTTACGATCAGGCCGTTGAGCACTTCGACAAGTCGCTGGCCTACCGCTCGCTCAACCGCCAGTTGGAGGCCGGCGCATTGTTCTGGCGTTCGGAAGCGCTTTACCGTCTGGGCGACTACAACGCGGCCATCAACGGGTTTAACCAGTTTATGAAAACAGCAGGCGCCTTTTCGATGCCCGAATACAACGAAGCCAACTACAGTCTGGGATATGCTTATTTCAAACTGGAAGATTACAACCAGGCCTCTTCGTTTTTTAGAAAATACCTGAATGCCGTTCAGGGGAAACGAAGCGAAAAGGTAGCCGATGCTTACAACCGGCTGGGAGATACCTATTTTCAGGTCAGGGATTACAACGAGGCAGTGAAGAATTACCAGCAGTCGCTTTCCATGAAATTGAACGATGCCGATTATGCACTTTACCAGCTGGCGCTTTGCAACGGGCTGCAGCGTAACCAGGAGGCTAAAATTAACCAGCTGAGGAGCCTCATTTCGGGATATCCGCAGTCGGCTTATCTCGACGATGCTTACTTTGAACTGGGGCGTACCTACGAACGGAACGGGCAGTATGCCGAGGCCAAACGGGAGTACCTGAACATTACCGAACGCTTTAAACAAAGCACCTTTTATCCCAAAGCGCTGCTCCAGCTGGGGTTGGTTAGTTACAATACTGCCGACTACAACTCGTCGTTGCGTTACTACAAGGAGGTGACCGAAAAGTTTGCCGGCACGCCCGAAGCGCAGGCCGCCCTGCTCGGAATCAAAAACTGCTATGTGGAGATGAACGATGTCGATTCCTATTTTTCTTATGCACAAAAATTGGGCACCGGTGTCAGCATTACGGTTTCCGAACAGGATTCGCTTGTGTACCAGGCTGCCGAACGGCAGTTTATGGCCAGCGACCCGAATGCCGTCAACCAGCTGCGCCGCTATTTGCAGCAGTTTCCCAACGGAAGTTTCCGGCTGAATGCCAACTTCTACCTGGGCGAAGCGCTCTACCGCGACGGGAAATACAGCGAGTCGCTTGAGTATTATCTGTTTGTTTCGCGGCAGCCGTTGAATATCTTCAGCGAACCGGCGCTCGCGAAAGCTTCGGAGTTGCTTTTCAATGCCCAGAAATTTGATGAGGCGCTGGAGCTGTTTGAGCGGTTAGAAACCGTTTCGGGCAACAAGTGGAATACCAGCAAGGCGCTGGCCGGAAAGATGCGTTGTAATTTCTATCTCGAAAGGTACCGCAATGCCATCGAAGCCGCCGGAAAACTTATGGAAGCCGAAAAAACCAATGAAGCGCTGCAACGGGAAGCCAGATACCTCACCGGCAAATCGTACTACAACCTGGGTAACCTCGACCAGGCGCTCCCCGGCCTGAAAGAGACCGCTGCCGAAACCAATTCGGTGCAGGGCGCCGAAGCTAAATACCTGGTAGCCGAGATCTACTTCAAAAAGCAGAATGTTAATGCGGCCGAAAAAGAGGTCCTCGACTTTATTTCAAAAGGTACGCCGCACACCTTCTGGCTGGCCAAGAGTTTTATTCTCCTGTCGGATGTTTATCTGGCCAAAAATGATGAATTCCAGGCCAAGCACACGTTGAAAAGTTTAGTGGAAAACTACAATGTGAACAATGACGGGATCATCGACGAGGCTTCGCGTAAACTTTCGGAGATCGAAAGTCGTGAAAAGAGAGAACAGGAAGCTGTAAAAAGCAATCCGATGCAAATTAATCTGAATCAAAAGTAAAGATCTGAAAAACCATGATAAAACATCGTTTGATATTTCGGTTGGCCTCTGTTTTTGGGCTTGTGCTTTCGGTGGGCGCCGTGAGTGCCCAGAAAGATACCATTCTGCGACAGGAAGTGGAAGTGGTAAAGGCGTACCGCCCTGCGGTTATTGATGCCAATAAAATCAATGAAAATCCCGTAATCAAAGACGAGGAGCAGAAAAAACCGACGTTTGATTACTCCATCTCGAGCCAGCCTGTTTTTTCAACCTTTTCGGTTAAAAACCTGGAGGCAGCCACCATTGTCGGAAAACCCAAGGAAGAGCTGGGGTACGGCTTGGTCCGCTTGGGAGTGGGCAACTACAACAAACCCTACGCTGAACTTTTCTTCAATAACAACAAAGCGAAGAACTCCATTTTTGGGTTGCATTTCAAACACCTCTCCTCGCACGGAAAGATCAAGCTGAAAGGCGGTGACCGGGTGAAGGCGCCTTTTTCGGAAAACAATGCCGAAATGTTCCTGAAACACATGTTCAAAAGCTCGGTCTTGTCGTTTAATGCCGATTTTTCGCATAACGGGTTTAATTACTACGGTTATCCGGGCGATAGTATCCCGTCGGTGCTGACCGATGCCGATCCGCTCTGGAACAATTATACCGGCACCCACCAAACCTTTTCGCGGGGCGGGCTCAACATCAGTCTGACCAATGCCGGCGAGTCGGCAACCAACACCACGCTGGGATTTGATTTTGACTATCACTATTTCGGCACCAAAACGGGCCAGCGCGAACATTTTGCCGAGTTCTACGTGAACTTCAGAAAGCCCGGGAAACCAGTCTCTTTTTTGCTCGACGTGGGTTCCGAGTTTTCGCAGGCCGACAAGATCTGGAATGTAACCCTCTCGGAGGTGGCGCGGCGCCAGCAGACCTGGTTTGTTGCCAAACCTGCCGTGCGGGTAGGTAACGAAACCATCAACCTGAAAGCCGGCGGTACCCTTTGGGTAGTGGGCGATCCGGACGAAAAAACCGCGCTGAAACTGGCTCCGGATGTTCGGCTCAATTTTGCGCCGGTAAAGGAGATCATCAACGTTTTTGCCGGTATCGACGGGAAGCTGCACCACAACCACTATTCGGCCATTGCCTACCAGAATCCGTTTGTCGATCCGGAGCACGATGTGCGCAACCACTTTGAAAAGTTCCGTTTTTACGGCGGTTTCGACGGAAAATTCGGGCCCCGGACCAATTTTAAGATCCAGGCCGATTATTCAATGTTTGCCGGCCAGCCGTTTTATTACCTCTCGGCGTTCCGGATGCCCACCATGGGGATGTTGCCTGGTCCGCTGCTGGTTAACAATACCTTCAAGGTTTTGTACGACGACATGGATCAGCTGAAATTTAATGCAGAGATCGCCCACATGGTCACCGATAAATTCAACCTGGTGATTTCGGGGAATTACTACAAATACACCCTGAACGAGCAGGAGAAACCCTGGAACCTGCCCGAGTTTGACGCCACCCTGTCGCTGGGATACAAAATCACCGACCAGCTGGCTGTTTCGACCGAGGTGTATGTGATTGGCAAGCGGGAGGCAATGATCTGGGATCTCGGGCTGTGGGACTCCTCGCCGTCCAGTCTGGCTCCGGCCGCCTCCATCCAGGTGATTCCGCTCGATACCGCCATCGATCTCAATTTTAAAGCCACCTACGAGGTGACCCGCAAGTTTTCGCTGTTTGCACAGCTGAACAACTTCGGATTTCAGCAGTACGAACGCTGGCTGGGCTACCCGGTGCAGAGTTTTAACTTCCTGGGAGGCCTCAGCTATTCATTCTGATTTTCAGGAAATCAACGCAACGTTTCGCGTTTGTAAAATGTTTATAAAAACATACTTCCCAACCCGTGGAAACAGCAATTCCACGGGTATTTTTTTTATATTTGCGAGATGGCTGTTGAAATTTATCTTCATGACATAAAAAATTGAAATACAATAGTTTCCATTCGCAGAAACGGATCTTGAGCGAATGCCGGAACTATTCATTTTCTGGTAGTCTTATCCATCAAAAAAAGTTGAGTTAAAGCAATAGATATGAGTGAAATTGAGAAGAATGGCGTAACCAACGGGAATAACAATTACGGAGCCGACAGTATTCAGGTACTTGAAGGACTTGAAGCCGTTCGTAAACGTCCGGCCATGTACATTGGCGACGTCAATGAAAGAGGGTTGCACCACCTGGTTTACGAAGTAGTAGACAACTCCATCGACGAAGCGCTGGCCGGTTACTGCGGAAATATCGACGTTATTATCCACCCCGATAATTCCATCACGGTTAAAGACGACGGTCGTGGTATTCCTACTGAAATTCCTTCCAAAGAGAGCCGTTCGGCCCTCGAAATTGTACTCACTGTTCTGCATGCCGGCGGAAAATTTGACAAGGACTCGTACAAAGTTTCCGGCGGTTTGCACGGGGTGGGGGTTTCCTGTGTGAACGCCCTTTCTACCTTTTTGCGTGCCGAAATTCACCGCGACGGGAAAATCTGGATGCAGGAATTTTCGACCGGTAAACCCTTGCACGAGGTGCAGGTTGTTGGGGAGACCGACAAAACCGGGACGATCATCACCTTCAAACCCGATGCGTCGATTTTTACCAATATTGTTTACAAATACGACACGCTTTCGGCACGTTTGCGGGAGCTGGCCTTTCTGAATGCTGGCATCCGGCTTTCGATCACCGACCAGCGTGAAAAAGACGAACAGGGGCAGTTCAAATCAGAAATCCACCATTCGGAAGAAGGGTTGAAAGAGTTTGTGGAATACCTGGACAATACCCGCGTGAAGCTGACACAGGAGATCATCCATGTGGCAACGGAAAAAAACGGGGTGCCGGTTGAAATTGCCCTGCAATACAACACCTCTTATTCTGAAAACGTACATTCCTACGTCAACAATATCAACACGATTGAAGGGGGGACACACCTCACCGGCTTCCGCCGCGGGTTAACCCGAACGCTGAAAAACTATGCCGACCAGTCGGGAATGCTGTCGAAGCTGAAGTTTGACATCAGCGGCGATGATTTCCGCGAAGGGTTGACTGCCGTTATTTCGGTGAAAGTTGCCGAGCCGCAGTTTGAAGGGCAAACCAAAACCAAACTGGGGAACTCCGATGTGGCCCTTTCGGTTGACCAGGCCGTCAGCGAAATGCTCTCCAACTACCTGGAAGAGAATCCCCGCGCCGCCAAAATCATCATGGATAAGGTGATCCTGGCTGCGCAGGCCCGGCATGCCGCCCGCAAAGCCCGTGAAATGGTGCAGCGTAAAAATGCGCTCTCCGGCGGCGGACTGCCCGGCAAACTCAGCGACTGCTCTGAACGTGACCCCGAAAAATGCGAAATCTTTATCGTGGAAGGGGACTCGGCCGGCGGAACTGCCAAACAGGGCCGCGACCGGCGGAATCAGGCCATCCTGCCGCTCAGGGGAAAAATCCTGAACGTGGAAAAAGCCATGCAGCACAGGATTTTCGAAAATGAAGAGATCAAAAATATCTTCACCGCCCTGGGTGTTACCATCGGAACCGAAGAAGATTCCAAAGCGGTAAATCTTGAAAAGCTGCGCTACCACAAGATCGTTATTATGACCGACGCCGACGTGGATGGCAGCCACATTGCCACGCTGATTATGACCTTCTTTTTCCGCTACATGCAGGATCTCATTAAACATGGTCACCTTTATATCGCCACGCCCCCGCTTTACCTGGTGAAAAAGGGGAAACGTGAATCGTATGCCTGGACCGAGCAGCAGCGGATGCAGCTGATCGCCGAGTGGGGCGACGGTAACGAAGGCAGCGTCCACGTGCAGCGTTACAAAGGTTTGGGAGAGATGAACGCCAGCCAGCTGTGGGAAACAACCATGGATCCGGAGCAGCGTACCCTCCAGCAGGTGACCATCGAAAATGCCGCCGAAGCCGATCATGTCTTTTCGATGCTCATGGGCGACGACGTACCGCCGCGCCGGAAATTCATCGAAGACCACGCTCACTACGCCAAAATCGACGCTTAAGATAGTTTTCAGGATAAATCCTGGGTTTGAATCATCCGGTGAAAAATCATCGGATGATTTTTTTCAACTTCAATTTTCAGTGATCTATGAATATCTGCGTTTTTTGTTCGTCAAGCAATGCCATTGCCGATGTCTATTTTGACGATGCCCGCCGGCTGGGAGAGTTAATTGGCACGGGCGGGCACACGCTGGTCAATGGCGGCGCCAATGTGGGGCTGATGGAAGCTGTGACAATAGCCGCTAAAAACGCCGGAGCGCGGACCATCGGCATTATTCCAGAGAAGATGCAGGAACGGAACCTGGTGTCGAACCATTCGCACGAAGTGGAGATTACCGGCGATATGCAGCAGCGTAAAGCCCGCATGCGCGAACTGTCGGATGCTTTTGTGGCGCTGCCTGGCGGATTTGGTACGCTCGAGGAGATTCTGGAAGTGATCACCCTCAAACAGCTGGCTTATCATCATAAAGCCATTGTTTTTGTCAATACGGCCAATTTCTTTGGAAATCTGTTCAGCCAGTTTGAAGCAGCTTTTGCCGAAATGTTTTCAAAACCCGAATACCGAAACCTCTATTTTATTGCCGCTTCACCGCAGGAAGCGATGCACTACCTGGAAAATTACCAGCCCCAGGAGACCGTTACCAAATGGTTTCAGGTTCCTCGCAAGTAGCGGTCAGGCCAGTACTTCGGCCTTTTTTCCCACTTTTACCCTGACCGGTTTCTCTTCCGGTGTCAGCGCCATTTGCAGCGCTTCGGCAATATCCACAACCGGAATGTCGCGTTTCCCTTTTGAGAAGGTTTTTTTGCACATCGGGCACGACGTGACTACGTAGTCGGGCGCCGGAGCAATCAGCTGTTCGTAGGCGGTGTCGGTGATCAGGTCGCGCTGGGCGGGCGAAATAGCCAGGTTGGCCAGACTGCCGCCACAGCAAAGCGCATCTTCCCGTTCGTGGGCTGTCGGTACCAGGTGGGCAACCCGGCGAAGCAGTTCGCGCGGTTCTTCGTAAATCCCCGAACCACGTCCCAGTTCACACGAGTCGTGGTAAGTAATCCGTTTCCGGCTGTTTTTAAAAAGTTCGGGTTTGGCAGCTGCCAGCTCTTTAAAAAATACCGAATGGTGCTTCACCGGAATCGGCAGCTGATATTCTTCGTTGAAAACCTTGTAGCAGATGGGGCAGGAGACCAGTAACAGCGAAGCTTCCGACCGGAGGATCATTTCGGTAGTTTGCTGTATGATACTTTCGGCCTGTTGCCTGAAGCCTGCCTGCATGGCCGGCCGGCCGCAGCAAATTCCGCCAGCTTCATCGAGGATGGAAAATTTTACGTCGGCCCGGTTCAGGATGGTGCGGATGGCTTCCTTAACCGAAGGAGTCAGGTGGGTCATGCAGCCAGCGAAATAGAGGACGCCGCCGGTTTCCGGAGTTCCGGGCAGCTGGGCGGCCGGCCGCCGGATAGCAGGAGCGCAGCGGTTGGCCCGGTTGGTCCGTTGCTGCAGCCGGATGTCGTCCACCTGGATATCCACCGGACAAGCAGCCGAGCAGCGACCGCAGAAGAGGCAGTTTTCGGCGGTTTCCGGTTGCAGCCGGTTGTAGCGCAGGTCGCGCAGGAAATAAACGGCCTGCGAATGGTTGATCCCCGCGTCGGCCGACAGCTGGCACACGTTGGCACAAATGCCGCAGCGCGAGCAGGAGTGAATTTCGAAATCGGTGTAGCCGTTTGCGCGTTGGGTGGTTTTTACGCCCCAGTGTTTGAGCAGAATCAGGGCGGCTTCGGTAAAAATGTGCATGTACCGCGAAAAAGGAAGGGCAACAAAGAAACCGCCCAGCGCGATGGAATAGGCCCACCAGGCGGGCAGCAGCAGCTGTTCGGCCGGCAGGAGCGACGCCAGCGCCCGTCCCGACGAGAGGGTGAAAAAGCCGCCGGCGTTGTAAACTCCCGAGGTCAGGCTTTCGGCAAGCCAGCGCAGCGGGAAGATCAGCCAGAGAAACGTAAGCGCTATCCGGTCGGGCAGGATGTGACGCGTGCTCTTTTTCATGCCCAGAAATTTCGATTTGAATCTTTTGAAAATGGCCAGCGTTAATCCGCTCAGGACGAACAGGAGCAGAAGGTCCATCAGGGTCAGAAAAAACAGTCCTTTAAAATTGGCCGGGATATGATCGGGATAAAAATATTTGAAGAAGACCGGCAGATATGGCGGATTGAAGCCGTCGCGGGTGTAAAGCATGGTTTCGGTTTTCCCCACCACAATCAGCAGAAACCAGCCAAAAGCCAGGCTCATGTGCATGTAGCCCAACGTGGGATTGAACCGGAAAATGCGCCGGTGTAACAGGCATTCGCTGAAGATCTCCCGGATTGCCCGGATGGTTTTTACGGAAAAAATGGCGGCACTGATTTTCTTCCGGTCGCGTGCCGAAGTTTTCCGGAGCCATTTTAGGTAAACTGCCGGAAGGTAGATGCACAGGAAAGCCATTCCGGCCACAAACGGCCACACAAAAAAAGGATGGTCAGAAAGGTTCATGCAGCATGATTTTTAAGTTGTAAACCACCGCGCGGATGTTGACGTTGCGCGGACAAACCAGGGTACATTTGCCACAAAGCAGGCACGGGTCGGTGAGGCTCTTCAGGCGGGCGGTTTCGCCGCGCTGCAGCAGCAGGTGCGCCAGCCGGAAGTTCATCCCTTCGTTTCCCGAAGTGCAGGTCGCCCGGCAGCTTCCGCAAAACAGACAGGCCGCAAAGCCGGGTTCCCGGTTCAGCAGCCGGCGGTACAGCGAAGAATCGGCCTTGTCGAGGTTTATTTGTTCCGACCCTTCTGCGCGGAATCCCCATTTGTCATTTGCCGGCTTCATCTTTTTTAGCTAAAAATTCAAGAACAGAAATGGCGGCTGCCCGTCCCTGGCTGACCGATTCGGGAATAGAGGCCGGACCGGTACAGGCGCCTGCCGTAAAAACCCCGTTCACCGTGGTGAGGCTGGGATGAAGAAATTTTTCGGGGCTGGAAAAAAATCCGGCCTGGCCGGTGCGCAGACCCAGCGAACGGGCCCACAGCTGTGCTCTTTTTTCGGGTTCCATCCCCACCAGCAGGACCAGCCAGTCGACGGTTGCCCGAACCGGGCGCCCCATCAGCGTATCTTCCGCCTTGAGCTGGATGGTCCCGTCGTACATCTGCGATGCTTCCGACACCCGCCCGCGGATAAACATCACCCCCCA
The DNA here is from genome assembly GCA_029975525.1 of Prolixibacteraceae bacterium. Lineage (GTDB taxonomy): Bacteria > Bacteroidota > Bacteroidia > Bacteroidales > Prolixibacteraceae > UBA1413. The sequence goes on from JARKOX010000237.1 coordinate 19,596, forward strand.
TTTTTCCTGGGCTTCGCGGTAGAGCTCTTCGTAACCTGTGCCAAACATCCGCAGGTCCATGTAAAAGTTGAGGACTTCGCACTGCGGGAAGTGCTCTTTTATGGTGATGGCCTGTTTAACGCCGGTAACACAGCAGACTTTTGAACAGTAATGATTGCCGACTTTTTCGTCGCGCGAACCAACGCAGTGGACGAAGGCCACGCGGTGCGGCGGCCGGCCGTTGACGGTCAGTCCGGTGCCGCCATGCCCCAGCCGCTGCTCCAGTCCGGCCGAAGTGATCACCCGTTGGTAGATTCCATAGCCGTACTCTTCTTTGCGGGCTGCATCAAAAAGCTGAAAACCGGTGGCGAGCAGCACCGCATCAAATTCATTCTGTTCGCCCTGGCTGGTTTCGATCCTGAATTTATCTCCGGAAGGGGTAACTGCCGCCACCTCGGTTTGGGTGCGGAGGCTGATTTTCTGTTCAGAAACTTCCTGCTTCAGCAGGTCGAGGACGCCGGCAGCCGGCTCCCGGTCGGGAAACAGCGCATGCCACTGTTGCAGGTGTCCTCCCGGGCTTTCGTCTTTTTCAAAGACTACCACGCCAACGCCCTGTTTCTTTAGGGTTAATGCTGCGCTGAGTCCGGCTACCCCGGCCCCCACCACAGCTACCTGTTGCGGTTTCCCTTTTTGATATCGATTATGCTGGTACATTCGTTTGTATGATTTTTTCGAAAATGCAGAGAAGATGAGACGGATTTTAAAGGATACAGTTTTCAGCCATCATGGGCTTTCCGATATATTTTCCGTCGGCATCCAGGAATTTTTTTTCCGGAGAGTAGGAATAGTCCATTTTTTTCAGAAGTGGTTCCACATCTACCTGGTGCATCTGCAAACCCAGTTCCCAGGGGTCGTAGCCCAGCACCAGTCCGGCCAGCTCTTCGTAAGTCAGCACCGGGATTCCCCTGCCATCGGGGCCAAAGGTGCGACCTTCCATCTCGCCGATGGTGTACTGCCATTTGTCCATAAACATGGCGCAGCCGGGGCAGTTGCAAACAATAAGGTCGGGTTTGAACGGCGCCAGCGATTCCAGTTTTTTGCGGGTGTTGGAGAGCGGGAAGCCGCGGTTTTCGCGTACCAGGTACTGCCGAAATCCAAATCCGCAGCAGTGGCGCCGCTCGGGGTAGTCGACCACTTCGCCGCCCCAGGCTTCGATCATGCCGGTGAGCACTTTGGGGAATTCGGCGCCGCCAACTCCTTTGTTGGGGAATATTTTGGCATAGTGGCACCCCACGTGTTCGGCAATCCGCAGGGGAAAACCGGTTAGCTGGTCGGTGAGGGTGTACCGGCCGCTTGAAAAGATATCCTGACGGAATTTGTACACCACATCGGAGGTGTGGGCAATGTTTTCGGGGATATCAAATTCACGTTTGGTAGCCTTGTA
>JARKOX010000262.1 GCA_029975525.1 Prolixibacteraceae bacterium
CTTCGGCAAACCTACCAAGGCTGCCGGATTTTTCATGAGCTGATGCCGCAAATCAGCCACAGCACCGAAACCGAACCGGGTCGTAAAAAGTTACTGCTGAATCTTCATCCCGGCTATTTTCATCTCTTCATTTCCGAAGGAGGCCGTGTCCGGCTGCTCAATACCTTTTCCTTTTCGAACCACGACGATCTGCTCTATTTCCTGCTGTCGGCAGCCCAGGTAGAAGAGGTCGGCCGCGAACGGGACACTTTGCTGGTGAGCGGCAACCTGGAAATCGACACTCCCCTGCACCGGATGCTCGGCCACTATTTCCCCAAAACCGGCCTGCTGCATCCCATCGGCGGACTGTCGTATCTGCCGGAAGCAGTAACCGGCAAAGCCCATCTTTTCTTTAACCTGTTAAATCCTGCCGAATGAGAATTGTTGGCGGCCTCTACAAAGGACGAATTTTTACTCCCGGAAAAAGCTTCAAAGCGCGCCCCACGACCGACTTTGCCAAAGAAAACCTGTTTAATATCCTTGAAAACCGCATCAACTGGGAAGAGACCGACGCCCTCGATCTTTTTGCCGGAACCGGCAGCATCAGCTACGAACTGGCCAGCCGCGGATGCCGGCAGGTTACGGCGGTCGAACAAAACTTTCGTCACTATCAGTTTATCCGGCAGGTTATTGCCGATCTAGGAGCTACGAACATTCGTCCGCTGCGCGATGATGTATTTCGTTTTTTGGGCCGGCAATTTCCCCCTTTCGACCTCGTCTTTGCCGACCCGCCTTTCGACCTGCCCGCATTCGACACGGTACCCGAAAAAGTGCTGGCGTCAGGCATTATTAAAAGGGGCGGTCTTTTCATCCTCGAACATTCCCAAGACCACCATTACGATCACTTGCCCCAATTCAGGGAGCTGCGCACTTACGGCAGCGTTTACTTCAGCTTTTTCTCGCCGGATAGCGGATGCTGAATTATCCGCACCAACTGCAGAAACTTTTTTTATTAGCATATTGCAGGGAAAAAAAGAAAGGCTATATTTGCACAGCCTTACGAAAAGCCTGCCTCGGCAGGGAAGTTCTTTAAAAAAGTGTTGTAGATTTTGCACCGGGAAAGCGGTCTCTCCGGAAACAGCTTTTCAGGATACATTCACTGGTGCGGTAGTTCAGTCGGTTAGAATATCGGCCTGTCACGCCGAGGGTCGCGGGTTCGAGTCCCGTCCGCACCGCAAAAGCCGTTTCGGTACACCCGGAGCGGCTTTTATTTTTTATCACTCTTCGGAATGGTTAGATAAAAGCCCCACCCTTCCGGAAAGGAAGTTCAGCAGGCAGGGGGTTCCGTAAAAAGAGAAGAAGGAGAGGATCAGGCGATGATCCCTCTCAGTTCCTGCAACAGGTAAACCTTGTTGCCTTCGGCCGTTTGCAGGGCCCGGTTGATTTTAACAACCTCTTTTTCGCAAATCTCGGGAGCCGGAAAATGGTCGAGGTTTTCAATCACCGTAAAAGCTTCAAAAGCAATTTCTATCTCATTTTCGATCACCAGGTCCACAAACAGCGGAAGATGGGGAGAAAAGTCGAGCCCGTTTTGCCAGCAGGCTCCAGCCAGCTCTTTGCGAAACGCCACAAAACGGACGTCGGAGAGCAGGCCGGCCAGAAATGGAACTGCCGCAACGCTTTTCAATTCACCAAACAAGGCCAGCAGGCGTTTGCGTACCTCCGGAAATGTTGTGGCCAAAAGCGTTTCCCCCAACACCGGCAGATAAGCCGGCGTACCGCTTTCGCGCAGCTGGGCAATCGCTTCCAGTACATGACTTTCGACACCCGACTCCAATTGCGAAACCAGCGCGGCGTCGGTCTTGCGGGAGGTATTTCCTGTTGCTTCCATTGTTTTTTTGGATAAAATTTCTGTTGCAAAAATAACAATAAACCCCGAGGTAAAATCGGCGTGGCCAAATTACCAGCCGCCGGCCGAGATTGCCAAAATGTTATTTCTGCCTCACGGTTAACCCTTTTTAACCATGCCAATAACCTTTTACCTCTTCAAGCGTTATTTTTGCAGCGCAGAGATTTATATGAAGAGGACCCAGGAATTAAGCGAAGCAAAGATTGGAAAGCTGATGTTGAAATTTTTCATCCCGGCATTTATCGGGGTGTTTGTCAACGCGCTCTATAATATTGTCGACCGAATTTTTATCGGTCAGGGCGTCGGCGCCGAAGCTCTTTCAGGGATTTCGGTCATTTTTCCGGTGATGCTCATTATGATGGGATTTGGAATGCTGATCGGGATTGGAACCGGCGTATTGGTCTCCATCAACCTGGGGCGTAAAAAAGCCGGTCGGGCCGAGCAGATTCTCGGAACCGGTTTTATGATGATGCTGGTCGTTTCGTTGCTCATCATGATCATCGGTTTCGTGCTGAAAGGCCCCATGTTACGCGCGTTTGGAGCGTCTGAAGAGACGTTCCGGTATGCCAACGATTACCTGAACATCATTCTCTGGGGCACTGTTTTTCAGGTGGTTGGTTTTTCACTCAACAATGTCATCCGCGCCGAAGGAAATGTACGCATCGCGATGGTTTCGATGCTGCTCAGCGCCGGAACCAACCTCCTGCTCGACCCGCTCTTTATTTTTGTGTTCGGCTGGGGGGTAAAAGGGGCGGCCTATGCCACCGTCATCTCCATGATGGTGCTGGCGGTGTGGGTGGTTCTCCACTTTCGCAGCGAGCGGTCGGTCATCAAATTGCGGATGCCTCACCTCGCCATCAATTTCACCATTCTGAAAGAGATAACGGCCATCGGGATGGCCCCCTTTTCGATGCAGATTGCCGGCAGCTTTGTGCAGGGGGTGCTCAACAAAAAGCTCATCTTCTACGGCAGCGACCTGGCGGTCGGCGCCATGGGAATTATCAATTCGGTGAGCACTTTGGTAATTATGACCATTGTAGCCATCAACATGGCCTCGCAGCCGATCATCGGGTTTAATTATGGCGCCAGGGCACTGCACCGGGTCAAAGACACCCTGCGAATTTCGCTGATTGCCGCCACCATCATTGCAGTCGGCGCTTTCACCTTCATTGAAGCTATCCCGGGAGTGATTGTCCGCCTGTTCAACAACAGCAGCCCCGAACTACACGACCTGACGGTAACCGGCCTGCGGATCAGCATTCTGGCCTGGCCACTGGTTGGATTTCAGGTCGTAGCGTCCCACTTTTTCCAGTCGGTCGGAAAAGCCAAAATTGCCATGTTGCTCACGCTGCTGCGGCAGGTGCTCATCTTGTTGCCACTGCTCTACCTGCTTCCGGGGATAATGGACCTGAAGGGGATCTGGGCCGCTTTCCCGATTGCCGACACGGTGGCCGCGACCATTGTCGCTTTCTTTCTGGTCAGCGAATGGAAAAAGATCGACCAGCTTCCTCCTGAAAACATTTCTGAAATCATCTGATTCTCTTCTCCCGAAATTTTGCAATTTTGTAACAGGAAACACTGTAGAAGCAGTGACAGCGCCGGAAACCGTTGGATTTATCCGAAAATTTTCTGAACCTAAAAAGAAAATCCGAGGACGAAATAACTTCAACCGTTCGGTCAAATCCAGAAACAGTCAGGTCTCAAAAAAAGAACAGCAGATGAGCAGTAAAACAATAGTCATCACCGGCGGCGCCCAGGGAATCGGGCGGGTGCTGGCAGAATCGATGCTGACCGCGGGATGGAATGTTGCCGTGTGGGAATTCGACGAAGAGGCGCTGGCCGAACAGGCGCAGCAGTGGAGCGGCGAAGGCCGCTGGGCCGGCCTCTCCTGCGACGTGGCAGCGGAAAACGACGTTGCCCGCTCCGTTTCCGAAACTCTCCGTCGTTTCGGCCGGATCGACGCGCTGGTGAACAATGCCGCCATTCATGCCAACAAACCGCTGGTCCGCCTGCCGGTGGAAGAGTTCCGGCGGGTGATCGATGTAAACCTGACCGGCGCACTGATCTGCACCAAATATTGTGAGGCCGAATTGCGCCGCAACCGCGGATCGGTGGTTAACCTCTGCTCCACGCGGGCGTTTCAGTCCGAAGCCGACACCGAAGCCTATTCGGCATCCAAAGGCGGCATTTTTGCACTCACCCACGCCCTGGCAGTCAGCCTGGGCCCCGATGTGCGGGTCAACTGCATCAGTCCCGGCTGGATCGACGTCTCGGCAGTCAAAAAAAGCCGCCACGCCCAGCCGGAAAACCTCTCGGAAGCCGACCACCGGCAACATCCGGCCGGCCGGGTTGGCCAGGCCGGCGACATTGTCCGGATGGTCCAATTCCTGGTTCACCCCGACAACAGCTTTGTTACAGCCCAAAATTTTGTGATCGATGGCGGCATGACCCGCAAAATGATCTACGTGTAGCCACGCTGGCAGTCAACGCCCTGCAACCGCTCTTCATACAATTTTCAACTCCTGACCGGCAGACCGCAGCGGGTCTGCCGCCCGCTTCCCCGCTTGGGCTCCACTTTTAATTTTCCCCCGCTTTTCCTGAAAAATGCCCTTCTCCGGAGATAAACACCCTAACTTTGCAATCTGATTTGTATTTTTGACAACAAGATTAAACCGTTATTAAAATGAAAAGATTTGTAAATTATCTGCTGATTGCTGTTGCAATTGCTTTTTCCGGCTGTGTCAAAAAAGCCGGGGAACCGGCTGCTCCGGCAGCGAATGTTTCCGGACAGGAAATTGAAAAAAAAGTTGACGCCCTGCTGGCGAAGATGACGCTGGAAGAAAAGATTGGCCAGCTGAACCAATACACTTCGCGGTGGGAAATGACCGGTCCGGCGCCGGGTGGCGACGAAAACCAGGTGCTGCAGGAGATCAAAAGCGGACGGGTAGGCTCGATGCTGAACGTCACCGGCGCCCAGGCAACCCTGGAAGCCCAAAAACTGGCTGTTGAAAATTCACGGCTGAAAATCCCGATGATCTTTGGGTACGATGTGATTCACGGTTACAAAACCATGTTCCCGATCCCGTTGGGCGAAGCTGCCAGCTGGGATCCACAGGTGGCTGAACTGTCGGCCCGCGTAGCTGCCAAAGAAGCGGCAGCAGCCGGTTTGCACTGGACTTTTGCCCCGATGATGGACATCTCGCGCGACGCCCGCTGGGGCCGCGTGATGGAAGGTTCGGGCGAAGACACCTTCCTGGGAACTCAAATGGCCGTAGCCCGCATTAAAGGTTTCCAGGGCGACAACCTGGCCAGCACCGAAACGGTGGCTGCCTGCGCCAAACACTATGCAGCCTACGGTTTTGCCGAGGGCGGCCGCGACTACAACACCGTTGACATCAGCGAGGCTACCCTGCGCAACGTGGTGCTGCCCCCGTTTAAAGCCGCGGTTGAGGCCGGCGTGGCCACCGTGATGAATTCATTCAACGAAATCGGCGGAATGCCCGCTACCATCAGCACGCACCTGCTGCGCGACATCCTGAAAGGCGAATGGGGCTTCGACGGTTTTGTCGTTTCCGACTGGAACTCAATTGGCGAACTGATTCCGCACGGGGTGGCTGCCAACAAGGAAGAAGCTGCCCGCCTTGCCATTACGGCCGGCTCCGACATGGATATGGAGGGCGCCTGCTACATCACCCTGAAAGAGCAGGTTGAAAAAGGAGTGGTAAAAGAAGCGCTCATCGACGATGCCGTACGCCGGATCCTGCGGATCAAATTCAGACTGGGGCTGTTCGACGACCCCTACCAGTATTCTGATCCGGAACGGGAGAAAAATACGCTGCTCAGCCCCGAGAACCTGGCTGCCGCCCGCGAAGTAGCCCGTAAAAGTATCGTGCTGCTGAAAAACGAAGGCGGATTGCTCCCGCTCAAAAAAGAGGGACAGCGGATTGCCGTGATTGGCGAACTGGCTGCCAGCAAAGATGTTCCGCTGGGAAGCTGGCGCGCCTCAGCCGACCCCAACTCCGCCGTTTCGCTCCTTGAAGGTATTCAGAAAGCCGTGTCCAACCCGGCTGCCGTAACTTTTGCCAAAGGTCCCGATTATATTGTCGGACAACGCGCTTTTCAAACTAAACTGCAATATAATACCACCAACCGCCAGGGAATTGCCGAAGCGGTAGCCGCCGCCCGGAATGCTTCGGTAGTGGTTATGGCACTGGGCGAAGATTGTTTCCAGACCGGCGAAGGCCGCAGCCAGACTGAAATCGGCCTGAAAGGGCTGCAGCAGGAGTTGCTGGATGCCGTTTACCAGGTCAATAAAAACGTGGTCGTTGTGCTGATGAACGGCCGTCCGCTCGAAATCACCCGCATGGCCGGAACGGTACCCTCAATTGTGGAGGCCTGGCACCTGGGTTCCGAAGCCGGAAACGCCATCGCCGATGTACTGTTTGGCGACTACAACCCGGCCGGCAAACTCCCGGTTTCATTCCCCCGGGCAGTGGGCCAGCTTCCGCTCTACTACAACCATAAAAACACCGGCCGTCCTACCGGCGATGAAAATGTTGTTTTCTGGTCGCAATACAACGACCAGCCCAACACGCCGCTGTTCCCCTTCGGATACGGCCTCAGCTACACCACCTTCAGCTACGAAGAGCTGAAAATGAGCAGCGAAACCCTCGCAAAAAATGGTACCCTGCAGGTGTCGGTTAAGGTAAAAAATACCGGATCAGTTGCCGGCGAAGAGGTAGTACAGCTCTACCTCCGCGACCTGGTAGGCAGCCTCACCCGTCCGGTGAAAGAGCTGAAAGGTTTTGAAAAAGTGATGATCCAGCCCGGCGAAACGAAAGAAGTACAGTTCACCCTGACTCCGGCCGACCTGGCATTCTTTACGGCGCAAGGCAAATGGGAAGCCGAGCCGGGCGATTTCAAACTGTGGGTGGGGCCCAACTCTGCCGAAGGTTTGGAAGCCGCTTTCACCCTTCAATAAAAAATATGCTCACCTGACCACCGGGGCTGTCTCTTTTCAGATAGCCCCGGTCTGTTTTTCCCCGTCCGCCATTCATCGGCAACTACCATCCGGATTAAAAAAACTCCGGCGATTTTCAAAAGATCGTGGGTATTGTTGCCGGAAAAGCTCCCGATCCGAACCGAATCTTTTTACTTTTGCCTGAATCAAATTGTTCCGGATTGACCACCCGCATAAAATATAGAATGCTGTTTAAAATGCCTGCCCGGTGGAAAAAGTGGCTGGCGGCACTGCTGCTGGCGGTGGCTGTGACCGGATTTTTATACGTTGTGCCCCGCCCGCTATTCCGGACAACCTGCTCTACCATTATTGAAAGCCGCGACGGCCGGCTGCTGGGCGCCCGCATTGCCCCCGACGGACAGTGGCGTTTCCCCGAACCCGACTCCATCCCCCGAAAGTTTGAGCAGTGCCTGCTGACATTCGAAGATCGTCATTTCTACCGCCACCCCGGAGTCAATCCGGTGAGCCTGCTGCGGGCAGCCGTTCAGAATATAAAAGCCGGCCGGATAGTCAGCGGCGGCAGCACCCTGACCATGCAGGTGGCCCGCCTGGCCCGCCAGGGAAAACCACGCAACCTCAGCAGTAAACTGGTGGAGATGGTGTGGGCGCTCAATCTCGAACTTCGTTTTCCGAAACGTGAAATCCTGAAAAAATATGTTGCCAACGCCCCTTTTGGCGGAAATGTAGTCGGGCTCGAAGCTGCCTCCTGGCGCTACTACGGACAACCGCCCCACCTACTTTCGTGGGCCGAATCGGCAACGTTGGCCGTCCTGCCCAATGCGCCGTCGCTCATTTTTCCGGGGAAAAACGACTCTCTTTTGCTGCTGAAACGCAACCGGCTGCTCGACAAATTACTCCGCCGGCAGCTGATCGATTCGCTCACCTGGTCGCTCTCGCAGCAGGAGCCGCTGCCCCGCCACTTTTTTCAACTCCCTTCCGACAGCTACCACCTGGTTGAGCGGGCTGCCGCCGAAAGCCCGGGAGAACGTGTAAAAACCACCGTCGATGTCGTGCTGCAGGAACGGGTGGCGGCCCTGGTCAACCGGCATGCCCGCCAGTTGCAGGCCAACCGGATTTTTAATGCCTGTGCATTGGTTGCCGACCTGAGAAGCGGCGACGTACTGGCCTATGCCGGCAACGTAACCGACTTCTCTGACGACGCCCACGGCTACCATGTCGATATCATCCGTTCGCCCCGCAGCAGCGGAAGTATTCTGAAACCCTTTCTTTTTGCAGCCATGACCGACAAAGGGATGCTCGCCCCCAACCAACTGCTGGCCGACATCCCTACCCGTTTCGGCGGTTTTACCCCGGTCAACTTCAACCGCAGTTACGACGGGGCGGTTCCTGCCGCCGAGGCGCTGGCCCGCTCGCTCAACGTACCCGCCGTAAAAATGCTGCAACAATTCGGTGTAGAACCGTTCTACCATTTTCTGCGGAAAACGGGGATGACCACCCTGACGCAGCCTGCCGGACATTACGGGCTGTCGCTCATCCTGGGCGGCGCCGAAGTAACGCTTTGGGACCTGGCCGGCATGTACGCTTCCATGGGACGAATGGTGAGGCGTTATGGCGAGGAGGATGGCTTTTACGCCACTCAGCCTTTTCAGCCCCTGAACTGGAAAGCCGGAAGGGCGCCGCAACCGGAAACCGAAGCTGCCCAGCCGAAGCTGCGTGCCGCTTCCATATTTCTGACCTTAAAAGCATTGCTCGAAGTACATCGCCCCGAGGAGGAGGCCGGCTGGGAATCGTTTGCCGGCGCACGGCACATCGCCTGGAAAACCGGTACCAGCTTTGGCTTTCGCGATGGCTGGGCCGTGGGCGTCACCCGCGACGCGGTGGTGGCCGTGTGGACCGGCAATGCCGACGGGGAGGGCCGCCCCGGACTGACCGGAACAGCAACTGCCGCTCCGCTGATGTTTGAAATTTTCGGCTTACTGCCTGTCAGCGACTGGTTTGCCGCTCCCGTCGATGAATTAACGCCCGTGGCCTTTTGCCGCCAAAGCGGCTTTTTGCCCTCGCCCTACTGCACCGACACCGACACCCTGCTGGTTGCGGCTGGGACAAATCCCGGACAGTGTCCGTTTCACCAGCTGATCCACCTCGACCGCCAGGGACGCCTGCGGGTTGCCGACGGCTGTTATCCGGTAGGTGAAATGGTGCACCGCTCCTGGTTTGTGTTGCCTCCTGCCATGGAGTATTACTACCGGCAACGCCATCCCGAATACCTGCCGCTTCCGCCGGTAAAACCGGGATGCACCGAAACAACCGGCATGATGGAGCTGATCTATCCGCGGGAGATGAACCGCCTTTTTATTCCCCGGCAACTGGATGGCGCCCCGGGGGAAGCGCTTTTCGAACTGGCCCACCGCAGCCCCAACGCGACGGTTTACTGGTATTTAGACCAGGAATTTCTGGGAAAGACTTCGGTTTTTCACCACTTCAGCCTTCGTCCCGACCCCGGCTGGCACCTGCTGACCCTCGTCGATCAGGACGGGAACCAGCTGCAAAAACGTTTTTTGGTTGCCGACAAAGAAGCGGACAACTGAATCCGTTTAAACGGTCAGATCACTGCTGAAATCCGGATAGTCCACGCTTCGCGGCAGGGAGGATTGTCTTGCAGGTTTTTCGGTATCAAAACCTTACATCCCGAAGCGGTTTTAACCCATTTCAGGTTCCCGGGAGCGCCCAGGAGCTGTAACCGGGCATTGGGCGCCGGCGTCTTTCCGTCGATAATAATTTCAGCCGGCAGTCTGCCCTCCCCTTCAGCCGGCAGGTAAATGGCATAGGTTGTAGTGGAATTCTTCTGACGGGTAAAGCAGATATTTTCCGATTTATAAGGCGCCGTAGCGCGGGTTGCATAAATCGCTTCACCGTTCACGTCGATCCATTTCCCCATGGCTTCGAGCAGGGTAAACGCACCTTCGGGCCATTTTCCATCGGGGCCGGGGGCGATATTGTAGAGCAGATTTCCGCCTTTGGCCACAATGTCAACCAGCAGGTGGATGGCCTGACGCGGCGTCATAAAACGGGCGTCGGGAACCCACGACCAGCCGCCGCCGGCAATGATACACGACTCCCACGGATAGGGAAGCATGGTCTGGGGAACCGTATTTTCGGGGGTCAGGTAGTTTTGATTGGGACCTTCCACGGCCCGATCAACCACGATGAGTCCGGGTTGCTTTTCCCGGGCTTTGGCGGCCAGTTCATCCATGCGGATATCCTGGTTCACCGTCCGGTTTTTCAAAAATCCGCTACTGACGCCTTCGCTCCGGTGGGTGTAACTGTTTTTCACCTGTTCGGCCGACTTGCGGGAAACCCAGCCGCCATCGAGCCACAGGATATCAATTTTCCCGTAGTCGCTCATCAACTCCATAATCTGGTTGTGGGTAAACTGGACAAACTGCTCCCACTTTTCCGGATAGAGTTCCGGGTCGTAGTTCACATTCCGGTCGAGTGGCGGAAAATAGGGATCCCAGTAGAACTCCGAATGCCAGTCGGGTTTCGAAAAATAGGCGCCGGCCCACAATCCTTTTGCCCGAAACGCATTGAAAATTTCTTTGGTAACATTGGCGCGTGGATTTACATGAAACGGGCACGCCGGATCGGTAATTTTATAGTCGGTATACTGGGAGTCGAACATACAAAAGCCGTCGTGGTGTTTGGTGGTAAAAACCACGTATTTCATGCCGGCGCGTGCAGCAGCTTCGGCCCACCGTTCAGGTTCAAACCCCACCGGGTTGAAACTCAGCTTCAGGTTTTCATACTCTTTTTTGTAGGTAAAATAGTCGTTTGGCGCCGATCCCTTTTTGCGTTCGCACCAGCCATAATCTTCGGGGCAGATCGACCACGACTCCACAATTCCCCACTGGCTGTAAGCGCCCCAGTGCATCAGCAGGCCAAATTTCAGGTCCTGCCATTCATCCAGTTTCTGCAATACTTTCTGATCGGCAGGCCACACATAACCCGTAACTTCGTGTTCCAGTTGCGCCGATGCCTGCAGCGCAACCAAAAGCGACAAGACCACTATTCCGGTTCTCATATCAATTCTTTTTAAAGTTCCCTTTTAGCGTAGTTCCCCCACAATCTTCCGCCCGTGAAATTCGGCTGCACCGGTCAGCTGCCTGATCTCGGCCAGGTTTTCGCTGGTTACGCGGCCGGCTACCAGAATAATGATCCGGTCGCCGGCTTCGGCAATCATTTCACGGATTTTCGGGGCGCCTTCGCGGGCCGTAATTTTTCCGCCCGAGGTAAGAATACGGCTGATCCCGGGGATGGTGCGCAGCTGTCGCACTCCTTCGGCAGGGTCCTCCATCCGGTCGATGGCTTTATGAAAGGTTACCGGCAACGGACGGGCCGCTTCGGCCAGCCGCCGGGTATTTTCCACATCCACACGGTTGCCGGGGGTGAGCAACCCCAGCACAATCCCGGCTGCTCCCAACGTTTTGACACGGGC
>JARKOX010000263.1 GCA_029975525.1 Prolixibacteraceae bacterium
GTTAGAAGAACTATGTTATTTAGCATTTGCGCTTAAAATTTATAATTATTTCTTAGATTTGCACATCAATTCGTAAGTAAAATTCAGAAATTCAGAAAGAATGAATGCAAAAGATTACCTGGAAACAGTGCCTGAAATAGATGCGCTGGATGAAAAGATACTCAAGCTGATTACCAAAAATGCCCGTATCCCGTTTCTGGAGGTAGCCCGGGAGTGTGGCGTTTCCGGAGCTGCTATTCACCAGCGCGTACAACGGCTGCTCAATATCGGAGTTGTTTCCGGGAGCGAGTTCATTGTAAATCCGCAAAAATTGGGATACAACACCTGCGCTTACATGGGAATCTATCTCGATAAAGCCAAATACCACACCCAGGTGGTGGAACAGCTCAAAAAAATCCCGGAAATTGTTGAATGCCACTACACTACCGGGCAGTATGCCATTTTTGTGAAGGTGCAGACCAAAACCAACAAACACCTGAAAAAACTCATCGACAGCGAACTTCAGGAGATTGAAGGCATCGCCCGCACCGAAACGTTCATTTCGCTGGAGATGGAATTCAAACGGCAGGTTCCGATCAAATAACCCATAATGATATTGTTACAAAGGCCGGCTATTTTACCGGCCTTTATTTTTTCCACAGCACAAACAAGCACATTTACAACCGAATACCTTTCCATTCTTTCAAAAATAATTTGCAGCCAGCAGGGGGGATGCGTTGTTAAAATGTACACATTTCAATACCTTTGATGGAAAATTGACAACCGCTATGACTTTACGAAATCATTTGGACGAAGTAGATTTAAAAATCCTGGATATTATCAGCCGCAATGCACGAATTCCGTTCAAGGATGTGGCAAGCGAAGTAGGCGTTTCCCGTGCAGCAGTCCACCAGCGCGTTAACCGGATGATCGAACTGGAAGTGATTACCGGATCGGGCTACCACATCAACCCGCGTAAAGTGGAGTACCGCACCTGCACCTACATTGGCATTTTCCTGGAAAAGGGCGGAATTTATGCTGATGTCGTGACGCATTTGGAAACGATTCCTGAAATTGTGGAATGTCACTACACGACCGGTCAGTATGCCATCTTCGTCAAGGTGTACGCCAAAGACAACGAACACCTGAAAAGTATCCTGAGTGAAAAGATTCAGAAAATCAACGGGGTTTCCAGTACAGAAACATTTATCTCCCTGGAAGAGACTTTTAAACGTACCTTACCGATTCATCCCTGAGGCGCCGGTCGCTGGCGTACGGCCTCATACATCAGCAGCGATGCTGCAACCGACACATTTAGCGATTCAATTTTCCCCCTGACCGGAATAGCGGCCCACTCGTCGGCCGCCTGAAGAAGTGCCGGCGAAATTCCCTGGTCTTCGGCGCCCATCAGGATGGCCAGGGGCCCGGTCATATCGACCGACGTGTAGTTTTTCTCCGCCTTTTCAGTGGCAGCAACAATCCTGACCCCCGAATTACGCAGGTAAGTCAACGCCCCTCCCAGGCTGTGTGTCCGGCAAACCGGCACGATATTCAGGGCGCCTGCCGAAGTTTTAACGGCATCGGCGTTAATGCGGGCAGCTCCTTTTTCGGGGATTACCACGCCATGTACGCCGGCACACTCGGCCGACCTGACAATTGCGCCAAAATTGCGCACATCGGTCACACCGTCCAGCAAGATCAGCAGCGGAGTTTCTCCTCTTTCAAAAATCGAGGCCAGCAGGTCTTCCATATGGTAAAAGTCGATGGAAGCCAGCAGGGCAACCACCCCCTGGTGATTTTTCCGGGTGATGCGGTTGATCTTTTCAACCGGCACAAACTGAAACGGAATACGATGCTCCTTCACCAACTGGTAAAGTTCCTGGAAAAGCTCGTTGGAGAGCCCTTTTTTGACCATCACTTTATCGATGGTCCTTCCCGACCGGATGGCTTCGATCACCGCACGGGTGCCAAATACAAAATCTTCGCTCATGATACTTTGTTATTTCGGTTTCCGAAAAATATAGATTTACCAGTTTTTTTTCGACTGCCACTCTTCCAGCTCCCGGTGCCCGGCTTCCCACTCACCGAAAGTTTTTTCCAGCTCCTTCTTCAGCTGGTCGTAACGGCTATAAAGATCCGTCTCCGTGATCTGCTCGGGCTGTGACAACAACTGCCCCACCTGCGCCATTTCCTCCTCCAGCCGGGCAATCTCCAGCTCGGTAGCTTCAATCGACTTCTCCAGGCGGGAAATGGTCCGGTTAATATTTTTTTTCTCTTCAAAAGAGAACTCTTCTGTGGCGGCAGGAGTGGCTTTCCGCTCTTCGGGCTCAACCGTTTTTTGCCGGGCAACCTCCAGCTCCTTCAAGGATTCCAACTTTTTTCTTTGCAGGAATTCATAAATCCCGCCCAAATGCTGCCTGATTTTTTTATGGCGGAATTCATATACGCAGGTCACCAGTCCGTCCAGGAATTCGCGATCGTGCGAAACCACCAGAATCGTACCGTCGAAATCGGCCAGCGCTCTTTTCAAAATCTCTTTCGAGCGCATATCGAGATGGTTGGTTGGTTCGTCGAGCACCAGAAAATTGACCGGCTCGAGCAGCAGCCGCACCATGGCCAGCCGAGACCGTTCGCCGCCCGACAAGACTGCAACCTTTTTGTCCACGTCATCGCCCGAAAAGAGAAAAGCCCCAAGCAGATCGCGAATTTTGGTACGAATGTCGCCCACGGCAATCCGGTCGATGGTTTCCAGCACGGTCAGGTTCTCGTCCAGCAGCTGAGCCTGATTTTGGGCGAAATAGCCGATTTTGACATTGTGTCCCAGCTTCATGTCGCCGGAATGCTCCAGCTCCTGCATAATAATCCGGGCGAGTGTGGTTTTTCCTTCGCCGTTACGTCCGACAAATGCGACCCGCTCTCCTTTGTTGATGGTCAGGTCCACCTCGTCGAGCACCAGCAGATTTCCATACCGTTTGGTTACCGAACGTCCTTCAACCACCACATTTCCGGAGCGGGGCGCCGGCGGGAACTTAATGTTCAGCCGCGAATTATCCTCCTCATCCACCTCCAGCCGGTCAAGTCGGTCGAGCGCTTTGATGCGCGACTGCACCTGCACGGCTTTCGTTGCCTTGTAACGGAAACGCTCAATAAACTTCTCGGTATCTTCGATCATTTTCTGCTGGTTCCGAAAAGCGGCAAGCTGCTGCTCGTGCTGTTCGGCTTTCCAGCGGACAAAAGCCGAGTAGTTCATTTTCTGGTCATAAATCCTTCCGAGCGAAATTTCGATCGTGCGGGTGGTAATATTATCCAGGAAAGCTTTGTCGTGCGATACCAGCACCACCGCCCCGCGGTACGATTTTAAAAAATCCTCGAGCCACTGGATCGATTCGATATCCAGGTGGTTGGTCGGTTCGTCGAGCAAAAAAACATCGGGTTTACGAAGCAGAATTTTGGCCAGTTCGATGCGCATTCGCCAGCCTCCGCTGAATTCGGCGGTGAGTCTCTCAAAATCACTGCGTTCAAATCCGAGTCCCAGGAGGGTCTGCTCCATTTCGGCCTCATAATTGTCGCCGCCGAGGATCTGGTAACGCTCATTTTTATCGTTCAGCAAATCCAGTAACTGAAGGTACTCGGGCGCGTGATAATCCTCCCGTTCGGCAATTTCGTGATTTAAATCTGCGATTTCACGCTGCAGATCAAGCAAATGATCAAACGCCAGCTCGGTCTCTTCGCGAACAGTCCTGGAATCGGAAACCGCCATGTGCTGCGGAAGATAACCAATAGTTAAATCCTTGGGAGCAGAAACTTTACCGGCGGTAGGCTGCTCCTGCCCCGACATTATTTTCAGCAACGTTGTTTTTCCAGCCCCATTTTTTCCGGTCAAACCAATCCGGTCGCGCGGATTCACCAGAAAACTGATCTCACGGAACAGTTCAAAACCTCCAAAATTCAATGATAATTTATCAACGGAAATCTTGCAGTTTCTTTTGTGGCCGCAAAGATAATGAATCGGCCCACAAAATTAAACATACTATCTGAAAGCCAATTTAGAGGCAGGTCGGAGCAAAAAAAAAGGGATCAATTGATATTTCCGGTGGACTTTCCTTTTCAGGCATAAATTTTAGCTACTCTGAAAAGGAAGAAAGAGATATCCCGCACACCTCTTAAACTTGTTCGAAAGGCTTTCAGTTTTGCATTGAAAGATTCGGCAGAAGCATTGGTTGATCGGTTATCGAAGAAGTTCAGTATTTCTTTGTAATGCGTGTAGATTGTGGCCGATATGGTATTGAAGGCTTTAAACCCGGAGTCGGTTACCTCATTGTACCATTTGGCCAGTTTGGTATAAGCTATCGCCTTATCTTTTGTGAGGGAGAAGATCAACCGCAGTGAGTGAGTCAGGCTAAAAGCTTTATGGAGGTCGGGATATTGTGCAAACAGGATTTTGGCTCTTGTTTTTTGATTGGACGACCATTTGTCGGGGGACTTGAATAGCAGGTAGCGGCTGCGGGCCAGGAGTTGTTTTTTGGTGTCCCCGTTATCAAAACGAAAAGGGACATATGGAGTTTTCTCCCAGCGGGCATTGTCAATAGCATTGGTCTCTTCATTAATGGCGTCCCAGCGGTGGGCGATGCGCATTTCCTGCAGGGCGTCGTAAGCTAATTTTTGGACATGAAAACGGTCGATAACCCGGACTGCACGGGGGAAACACCGCTTCACAACCAGCTGGATCGAAGCTGCCATATCCAGGGTGATCTCAGCTACTTTGTCCCGCAGCCGCTGTGGAATCTGCAACAACACTTCGTTTATCACTTCTGCCTGGGTCCCCTTAATCATGGCTACCAACGCGCCTTTTCGGCCTCGGGCTGCCTTGTTGGTCACAATCGTATAAAGCTCCCCGTTGGATAAAGCTGTTTCATCGATGCTGAGCTGCTGTCCCAGATTCTCCGGGAAAAGCAGCCAGTCCTGGGCATGCGCTTTTTGATTCCACTGCTGGTAATCGCTCAAATGATCCTTGTATTGCTGTCCCAACTGATCGCCATCGATATGGTAATGTTTTTCAAGGCTTTTGCTGCTGATGGGGTACGAATCCAAAAACATCTTTTAAAAAAGACGCGAAACCTTTGGTGTAACGCGTTCCACGGGCTGTGGCCTCCCAGGTGTTGCTCACGATCGCGCCGGTCGACTCTACCTGCCATTT
>JARKOX010000288.1 GCA_029975525.1 Prolixibacteraceae bacterium
TTTGGCCTCCACATTGTCGTAGGGCGAGTAGGAAAGCATATAGCGGTAGTACTCCTCGTTTTTGGGATTTCCCCACTCGTCGAATTCACCGGTAGTAAGCGGGATGCTCTCATCGAGCATGGTGGTAACCACATCAACAAACGGAACATGAGCCACTACGCCCCGGTAGAGATCGGGACGGAGGTTCATGCAGGCGCCCATCAGCAAACCGCCGGCGCTGCCCCCCTTGGCAAACAATTTTTCGGTTGAAGTATATTTCTGATCGACCAAAAACTGGGCACACGTATTGAAATCGGTAAACGAATTCCTCTTTTTCAACAGCTTGCCATCTTCATACCATTTGCGTCCGTAAACCTGCCCGCCACGGATGTGGGCGATGGCATACACAAAGCCGCGGTCGAGCAGCGGCAGGATGGAGAGCCTGAAGGTGGGGTCGATGGTGTAACCATAAGAGCCGTAGCCATAAATCAGGGCCGGATGAGAGCCATCCTGCCGGAAACCTTTGCGGTAAACCAGGCTGATCGGAATTTTCGAGCCGTCGGCAGCCGTGGCATATTCGCGGTGGGTTTCATAATTTTTCGGATCGAAACCGCCCAGCACCTCTTCCTGTTTCAGCAACACCCGCTCGCGGGTCCGCAGGTTAAAACCAAAGGTTGAAGTGGGCGTTGTCAGAGAAGAATACTGAAACCGGAACGTTTCGGTATCGAAATCGCGGTTGATTTCGGGCCGCACCGAATAGACCTCTTCGTCGAAGCTGATATAATATTCCGCAGCCTCTTTCCACGGCATCACCCGCAGGTGATTAATCCCCTCCCGGCGTTCTTCAAGTACCAGATAATCGCGGAACAGTTCGAAGCCGCCCAGAAAAACATCCTCGCGGTGGGCTATCACTTCTTGCCAGTTTTCCTTCGCAGGTGTTGAGACAGGCGTTTTCATCAGCCTGAAATTGGTAGCCTCCAGGTTGGTCAGGACATAAAAATCGTCGCCCAAATGGTCGACCGAATATTCGAGGCCGCGTGTACGGGGTTGCACCACTCTCCATTCCCCGTCGGGATGGGCAGCGTCCAAAAAACGAACTTCCGAAGTGAGGGTACTGACCGATCCGATCAGCAGGTACTTCTTCGATTTGGTTTTGGAAACTTCCACATTGAAGGTTTCATCGGCTTCGTAAAAAACCTCCTGGTCTTGTTCCACCGGCGTTCCGAGGATGTGTTTCATGATTTTTTCGGAACGGAGCGTATTTTCATTTTTCAGCACATAAAACACGGTTTTGTTGTCGGCTGCCCACACCACCTCGCCAGTGGTAAGGGGGATTACATCGGGAAGTATCTCGCCGGTTTCCAGGTTTTTGAAGTGGATGTCGTATTTGCGGCGACTGAGCGTATCCACGCCAAAAGCGAGCAGCCGGTTGTCGGGACTCACCTCGGCCCCTTCCACGTCGTAATATGCAAATCCTTGGGCCAGCTCATTCACATCGAGCATCACCTCCTCGGGCGACTCAAGCGAGCCTTTTTTGCGGCAATAAAGAAAGTATTCTGTTTCCGGAACGGTGCGGTTGTAATAGTAATATCCGTTTTCAGCGTAAGGAACGGTCTGGTCTTCCTGTTTGATTTTCGCCTTGATCTCTTCGTACAGCTTCTCCTGAAGCGGTTCGGTTGGTTGCATCACGGCTTTCAGGTAATCATTTTCAGCAGTCAGGTAAGCGATTACCTCGGGATTTTCCCGCTGGTTCATCCAGTAGTAGTTATCGACACGGGTATGTCCGTGGATGGTCATTGAATGGGGAATTTTTTGGGCAACAGGCGGCATGACTTTATTTTTTGGATTACAGGCCGGCAAAAATAACATACCAGCTGCAAAGAGGATAAAAAAAGAGTTTTTCATTGCAAACCGTTTTTTCGTTGAAGTTAAAAGTACAGTTTTAGCCTGATAAATTGCGATATTTGCCCACTCAATCTATGACAGAGATAAAAATCATACTGGCGGCCTATTTTCTGATTTTGCTGGGAATCGGGATCTACTCCTACCTGCGGGTAAAATCTGCCTCCGATTACTTTGTAGCCGGGAAACGCGGCAGTTGGTGGCAGGTTTCAGGAAGTCTGTTTGCCACGATCATCGGAGCATCGGCCATTCTGGGCACGATCGAGTTAAGCCAGCGTGCCGGATGGGCGGCCCTCTGGTTTCTGGGAAGCGCCTCGGCCGGACTGTTTGTGCTGGCTTTTCTGACCAGCCGCATCAGCCGGCTGGGCAACTACACCCTGCCCGAACTTTTGGGGTATTTCTACGGGAAAAAAGCGCAGAAACTGGCCACAATTCTCATTCCGGTGGCCTGGCTGGGCGTGGTGGCGGCACAGGTGATCGGCGGCGCGAAGATCCTTTCCAGCATCGGGCTTTTTACCTACACCCAGGGCGCGCTGCTCGCGGGAGTGGTTTTCATCCTCTACACCCTGATCGGTGGCCAGCTGAGTATCCTGAAAACCGACTTTTTTCAGTCGCTGGTTATTCTGGCCGGACTTTTTACGCTCTTTTTCATCCGTTTCCGGCAGTTATCCCCCGCCGACATTCCCCCCATCACGGGCAGTTCGCTGCTCAACGACCGTTTTGGCCCGCTCGATCTCTTCTTTTTGCTCATCACCTATTCAATCACCTTTGTGGTAGGCCCCGATATCTACACCCGTATTTTCTGTGCCCGCAACCAAAAGATTGCCCGGCTCAGCGTTGTTGTGGTGGCAATATTAATTTTACCGGTGGCTTTTATGCTCACCTTTTTGGGAATTACGGCCGCCCCCGGCGAAGCGAGCGCTGCAAGCAGCCAGTTCGTGTTGCCCGGCACTTCGTTTTTGCCGCCCTGGGCATTGGGTTTACTGATTGCGGCGCTGCTTTCGGCAGTTATGTCGTCGGCCTCCACTACCCTGCTTACTTCCTCGATGATTGTTGCCGAGCTGTTTACCGGCAACCTCAACCAAAAAAGGTCACTGCTTCTCACCCGCTGGTTTGTTGTATTGCTGGGGTTTTTGAGCCTGCTGATTGCCATCCAGGTCACCTCTGTTTTAAAGGCGTTGCTGATTGCACTCTCCTTTTTTTCAGGAGCGTTTATTCTGCCCATGATTGCAGGCCTGGCCCGGTGGCCGGTAAATTCCAAAATGGTTTTACCGGCAATCCTCACCGGTGGATTTATGGCCCTGGCCGGACGGATTGTCAGCGAATTTGTTTCGGGAAACTGGGGCTATTTTCTCATTTCCGCCGCATTTATCCTGAATGCTGTTTTGCTGCTATTCCGCGCTCCTTCCCCACGAAACGCCCCTAAATTTCCGCAGGATTGAAACCTCTGTTTTTCATGTAATCCCCTGAAATCGTACACTTTTAAAATTTTCCCGACAAAAAATGAGTTAAACGTATTTTCTTTTAAAACAAGATTCCTTACTTTTGGTGATATGGACAAATTGATGGCCATCGTTATCAGTGATGATAAGTTGACCCGACACATTACGGAAGCCGAAACCAGAATTTTTCCAGAAAAACGTCAACTTGCCATTCAACGCTTTGGGACTGTAGCTGAGG
>JARKOX010000289.1 GCA_029975525.1 Prolixibacteraceae bacterium
GACAACCCTGTGTATGCCGGACTGGTTGAGATGATGGACGACGCCGTGGGGGTGGTGCTCGATGCCCTGGACGAACTGGGGCTGGATCAAAATACGGTGGTTGTTTTTACCTCCGACAACGGAGGCGTTTCGGCCGGCGATGCTTTTTCAACCTCAAATCTTCCGCTGCGGGGCGGAAAAGGGTACCAGTTTGAAGGCGGAATCCGCGAACCCTATTTTATCAAAGCGCCGTGGCTGGCTACCGGCGGGCAGAAATGCGATACGCCGGTCACCGGTACCGATTTTTATCCCACCCTCCTCGAATTGGCGGGTATTCCGTTGAAACCGCATGAACATGCCGACGGCGTGAGCCTGGTACCGCTGCTGAAAGGCAAAACCATCCCCGGGAGGCAGTTGGTGTGGCACTATCCGCATTACGGAAACCAGGGCGGCGAACCTTCGTCGGTGATCCGGCTG
This sequence comes from Prolixibacteraceae bacterium, assembly GCA_029975525.1. GTDB lineage: Bacteria > Bacteroidota > Bacteroidia > Bacteroidales > Prolixibacteraceae > UBA1413. Next base: position 457 of record JARKOX010000289.1, read on the forward strand.
GGCGACTGGAAACTGATTCACTATTACGAAGACGGGCGGCAGGAGCTTTACAACCTCCGCACCGACGGGCAGGAGAGCACCGATGTGGCCCGCAGCCATCCTGCCGTGGTTGCCCGCCTCAGCAAGCGGCTGTTTGCTTACCTGAAGGAGGTGGGGGCCCGCTTCCCCGAAAAAGACCCGGAATACCGCGAAGAACTTGAGAAGAAGCACCTGGAAGAGGTCTTGAAAAACCGGTTGCCGCAGCTGGAAAAACAGCGGTTGCTGTTTTTATCGAAAGATTTTGACCCCGGCAACAACTGGTGGGGAAGTAAGGTTACCCGCGACTGACTCCCGGTTTTGACACTTCCGTGCGCCGGATTGCTGCCGCCTGCCGGCAGTGGATGGTTGCCGTTGAAGCCTGCTGTGCAGTTTTTTCCTCAGCACGCTCCCCGGAATTTTGACTCATTATTCCCTGAAAACTATTGTTTTAACCACTCCGGTTTTGTAATTTGGAGGTCAAATCTAAACCGGACTAACATGATGTCATTTCAACAGCTCCGATCGCCCACCTTCATCCGTTTTACCCAAAATATTTCCTCACTACCCCTCGTTTGTAACGAGGATAGATGGCAGTTGAGGTATTTCGCAGAAAACATAGTAAAAAAGATATAGTAACAATGGATAAGTTTCAAGACAGGATAAAGCAGGTTTACAGGTTCCTGCATCCAAAATTTCAAAACCTCTTTCTGGAGTATAACGTTGATTTTAAACCCCGATACGGTCACGGCAAACCGGCGCATCCGGATCTGTTGAGGATAATTGAGCTTTACCGGAATGAGTACCGGCATCTGATTAATGAAGCGCTGCTGCTGAAAGAGGCTCTCTGGACTATCCAGCCGGCCGGCAGGGAGACCAGCTCCATGCATCCGGCCTGGAACAATGGTTTTTTACCCGGACTGGATATTGTTGGAATTTATACGTTACTGTCAGTGTTTAAGCCTGAAAAGTATATCGAGATAGGTTCCGGAAATTCGACTAAGGTTGCCTATAAGGCAAAGAGGGAGCAGAATCTGGCTGCCAAAATTATTTCGATTGATCCCATGCCCCGGGCAGAGATTGATGCACTGGCCTATAAAATCATCCGTTAACCATTTGAAAATGTTGATTTTGATCTTGTAACGTAGTTGAACGAGAACGATATTTTGT
>JARKOX010000296.1 GCA_029975525.1 Prolixibacteraceae bacterium
ATATCGGCGCTCAACAGCAACGAGCTGGCCCGCTTTCGCAACCGCGAGATCGGTTTTGTGTTCCAGTTTCACCACCTGCTGCCCGAGTTCTCGGCGCTCGAAAATGTGTGCATCCCCGCTTTTATTGCCGGACAACCGAAATCGAAAGCCGAAAAGCAGGGCCGCGAACTCCTCGCCTACCTGGGCCTTTCCGACCGGCTGGCACATAAACCCTCCCAACTGTCGGGGGGCGAAAAACAGCGGGTAGCCGTGGCGCGGGCGCTCATCAACCAGCCCTCGGTCATCATGGCCGACGAACCTTCGGGAAACCTCGACTCGGCCAGCCGAAGCGACCTTCACGACCTCTTCTTCACCCTCCGCAACGAACTGGGGCAAACGTTCATCATCGTCACCCACGACGACAGCTTTGCTGAACGTTCCGACCGCATCATTCACATCAAAGACGGAATCATTGTGGAATGAATATTTCGGAACTGAAAGAATTCCTCGACGAAAAAGCCGCCCACTACAATCATCCCCGGTTTGTGGAAACCGATCCGATCCAGATCCCGCACCGCTTTTCGCAGAAAGAGAATATCGAGATCGCCGGATTGCTCACCGCCACCATTGCCTGGGGAAACCGGCAGTCGATCATCAAAAACGCCAGCCGTTTAATGACGCTTCTCGAAAACCAGCCCTTCCAGTTTATTACCGAAGCTTCGGAACGCGAACTGAAGATGGCATCCGGCTTTACGCACCGCACCTTTAACCATGCCGACACGCTCTTTTTCCTGCAGGCGTTGCGGCACATCTACGAAAACCACGGCGGCCTCGAAACGGTCTTTTCCGAAGGATTCCGGCAGGAGGGATCGGTCTGGTCGGCGTTAAAAAATTTCCGCACTGTTTTTCTGGAAACCGGCGGCCCGTTGCGGACACGCAAACATCTGCCGGATGTAACAGCCGGATCGGCCGCCAAACGGCTGAACATGTTTCTGCGCTGGATGGTTCGCAACGACCGTTGCGGCGTTGATTTCGGCCTCTGGAAACAAATTCCGGCATCGGCGCTGATGCTTCCGCTGGATCTCCACACCGGCAACGTAAGCCGTAAACTGGGCCTGCTCTCGCGCCGGCAAAACGACCGGAAATCGGTGGAAGAGATCACCGCCCATTTGCGTAATTTTGATCCTGCCGACCCGGTAAAATATGACTTCGCACTTTTCGGGCTGGGCATTTTTGAAAAATTCTGAAATGGGACGCAGCAGCTATTTTCATTTCAAACAGTTCTCCATCTTTCAGCAGCGATCGGCCATGAAAGTGGGGACCGACGGCGTTCTGCTGGGGGCCTGGACCGATGTGACCGGGGCGGCTTCCATTCTCGACGCCGGCGCCGGTACCGGCGTGATTGCGCTGATGCTGGCCCAGCGTTCGCCGGCAACCATTGTGGCTGTGGAAATCGACGACGAAGCCTACCGCGAAGCGTGTTTCAATGTCAGCCAGTCGCCCTGGCCCGACCGGATTGAGGTTCGTCATGCTGCTTTTCAGGATTTTGCCGCTCAGACAACCCAAAAATTTGACCTGCTGGTTTCGAATCCCCCTTTTTTTGAAAACGACCTGCCCGCTCCGGACCGGCAACGGTCGACAGCCCGCCACAACCATCTCCTCCCGTTTGACGAGCTGTTGGCCGGGGCAGCCAAACTACTGTCGCCAAACGGAAAACTGGCCGTCATCCTGCCTTCGCGGCAGGCAGACAATTTTATCTCAAAAGCCCGCGAACAGGAACTCTACCTGGTACGCAACACGCTGGTAAAAGCCAATCCGGCCAAAGCACCGCACCGCTGCCTGCTCGAATTTTCGCCAGTTCCCGGCCTTCTCCGCGAAGAGCTGCTGGTGATCGAAAACGGCCGTCACCACGACTACACCGAAGCGTATAAACAGCTCACCCGCGATTTTTACCTGGCTTTCTGACGCCAGCCAGCATTTCGGCAACGTCAAAAAAATTTCTCATTGCCCGCCGGCGCTTTTCGAACCGGAAAAAGCAAAAAAAATCCGGGACGCAACTGCCCCGGATGAACGATATCTTTTCAATATCTTATTGCTTAACCCGTTCGCTGTAGGAACGGTCGCGGGTATCTACTTTAATAACATCGCCTTCGTTGACAAAAAGCGGCACCATCACTTCGGCGCCGGTTTCAACGGTGGCCGGTTTTAGGGCGGTGGAGCTGGCGGTATTTCCTTTTTCGCCGGGAACGGTGTACGTTACCTGCAGCTCCACAAAAGGAGGAAGTTCGGCGGTAAGCGGCGTTTCGGTTTCGGCGTGAAACTGCACTTCAATCACCTGACCTTCTTTCATCAGGTCGGCATTTTCAATCAAATCGGGATTGAGCGAAATTTGCTCGAAGGTTTCCATGTGCATAAAATTGCACCCCATGTCATCTTTGTAAAGATACTGATAAGGCCTTCTTTCAATGCGGACGACATCAATCTTCACCCCTGCATTAAATGTATTTTCGACCGTACGACCTGTTTTCAGGTTTTTGAGTTTGGTACGGACAAAAGCAGCACCCTTGCCAGGCTTAACGTGCAGAAACTGGACAACCGTCCAAAGTTGGTCGTTCCACTCGATGCACAGCCCGTTTTTGAAATCTGCGGTAGTTGCCATAAATATTTCGTGTTTTAAAATTTTCGCTGCAAAAATAATTAAATCCGGCAAAAACCACCAAGATTCACTGAATCAGTTTTTTTCAGCATAAATATAGCGGCTGGTTTCCGTTTTTCCGTAGGTCTTGTTTTGCCGGTACGCTTTCACGCGATGACCTTCGTCATCGTAATCGTAGAAATTTCAATCTCCGGAGAGATGAACTCCTATACAAATGGGATTCATAACTGTAGACAGGATTATTGACCTGCACCATTTCGGGAAGAGGTAACTCTTCCCCGGTGGTTAGCAAAAAACATCTGCTGCCGGATGCCCGAAAAGTGGCGTCATCGTTTCCAGAGCTGCTCTTTTCCGTTCACCTTGTAACTGGTGATCAGGGCCCGCAACGCGCCAACGCGCATGTCAAAATCGAACAACACCGGGATTTTTTCTTTCCGGGAGATATAAAACAGCAGGCCATCGGAGCGTTTCATCAGTTTTCCCTTATCCATCACCGGCGCCAGCACGTAACATTCCGACTTGCCAATGTGGGTATCGATCGTTTCAACCCCTTTGTACTGGATGCGGATATCCTGGATATTGTCGCCGTTGAGGGTGGGAAAAACCACCGACTCTCCCTGCGCAACCGTGCGGATGTAGTTATTCTTGACAAAGTAGAAAAATACGGACAGGAAATCGGTCAGGTCGTTGGGTACTTTTTTGCCGCCGTTGCGCTGGCTGAAAATCGAATCCTGATCGTGGAAAAACAGCACTTCGTCGTAATAGCGGTATTTTCGTTCGCGGATATTCCGTACGGCACGGTAGGGTAACATGGTCGAAGGGTCGACGGTACTTTCGTAAATGTCGTACACCTTAAAAAGTTTGTCGGTGAGGCCGGTGGTCTGTCCTTCGAGGTAATAATGAACAGCTCTTTTACCATTGAAGGTGGTATCGGTAATAACCAGCTTGGCCTCTCCGGCTTTCATCACGCCAAATTTCAAATCATACGAAATGACCTCCTTCTGACGGGCATTCCCGGAGAAAAAAATCAACAGGAGGAGCGTCGTTGCAAAAATCCGTGTTAGCTGCATATCGTTTTGTTTTTAAACCGTCACCAAAATAGCCGTGATGGGCGCTGCAATTCACCACTGCCGATTATCCCGGCAGCTTCATCCCAGAATTTTATTTTTAGGAACTGTTGCGACAAAATCCTTCAAATAAAAGGGTTCAAAATAAGCAACGTTCTCAAATGCTTTTTGGTTGTAACTTTCTTCGGCCAGCAGACACATAAACCGTGCCGAGGCCACAATGTCACCTGCAAACAGGGCATGGGGAGATTTCAGCGCTGGCTGGCACTTGGCAGCGCCATTTCCGAAGAAGAGGACCGGTTGTTTCTCCAGAAGCCCGCTGAAGGAGTTTTCATCAATGATTTGGGCGGAGATTTCGTTGAGCCGCTTTCCCTGTCGGTCATACAAAGCGGTGTAAACTTCCATGCGCCGGGCGTCGAGCATGGGGCAAAAAATGGTTTGTCCGGTAATTTCCAGTCCAAATTCCTGCGGATTGCCGGCCACATAATGCGCCAGGGCGTCGAGGGTACTGATGGCCAGCAGCGGAATTTCCAGGGCGTAGCACAATCCTTTGGCGGCCGACACCCCGATCCGAAGCCCGGTGTATGACCCCGGCCCGCGACTGACACAGACCGCATCCAGCTGCGCCGGTAACGTGTCGGTCTCCTTCAGCAGCTCTTCCGCAAAAACCGTCAGCAATCCCGAGTGGTTGTACCCCTCTTTCTGCTCTTTCAGCCCCAGCAGCTTCCCGTCGCGCGACAACGCCGCCGAGCACACTTCCGTAGCAGTTTCCAAAATCAGTATGGTTGCCATAAATCTTTGTTTTCTGATATTTAACCTCTGTCCTGCGTCTGGCAATTCTCTTCCGCACACGCTCCGGGACTACCCGGCAAACTGCATGTAAATAACCAGACCGGCCAGTAAAAGAAAAATAAATTCACTCCAAAACCGGCTCTTCAAAAATACCAGGTAATTACACAGCAGGAAAGTTACCGGCACGGCCGACACCAGCAACATTTCGCGGGAGACTGCCGGCACCAGAACCAGCGAAAGCAGTGAGCAGGCAAACAACAGGAAGAGCACTACAAAATATTTCCGTGAGCTCACCTTCTTTTCGTCATACTGCCGGATGATCAGAAAGCTGCCGGCCAGCGTAAGAAGTGCCACAAACCCCAGGTACACCAAAAGCGGAATGTCGGTCAGAATGATATTATTGCGCGTGAGGAAACAACTTTCGAGCATTTGCAGCAACAAATCCAGCTTGTCAAAAAAGAAATAGTACGAAAAGGCAAAAACCCAGGGTAGCAGGGCCCCGATAACATGAATGACCAGCTCCCGCCAGTTGGTATCGCGGCTGAGGATCGCCAGCCCGATCAGTGTAGCCGGCAGCAGCGTGATCAGGTTCAGGTAAAAAAGCGACCCCAGTCCCAGCAACAATCCCGAATCGAACGCAACCGGGTAAGGTTGCCGGATGTCGAAAGCGGCAAAAAGCCGGTAAACTGCCAGCAACAAAAACAGCAAGGCCGGGTAAACGGGATGCAGGGTGTGCATACCGGTCAGCCCGCTGGCCAGCAGGATAAAAACAGGAGCGGGCAGCAACGTCCGTATCCGGATAAAAGCATATTCAACATTGAGCCGCTGGACCAGGTATCCCAAAAAAATGAGTAAAACCAGCGCCAGCGCCGTTTGCACCATCGCCGAATGGCCGGCCAGCAAATAGAGCTGCCCAAACAGGAGAAACCGGCTTTCGCCCTCAAAAAAAGGGTATTCCGCAGGCGACAACAGATGCACCGACCACAATCCCATCGCAATAAATGGAAAAAGAAAGTGGTTGACAATCCGGGTCGATTTTAAAAAGCGGAGCACCATGCCTTACAGGTCAAATCCCAGGTCGGTCCTGAAGTATTTCTTTTCGTATTCGATCAATGCAGCGTTCTGGTATGATTTTTTGAGCGCCTCGTGGAAGGTGGCCCCCGTCGAACTGACGGCGATTACCCGGCCTCCGTTGGTTTTCAGCTTGCCAAACTCGAGTTTGGTACCGGCATGAAAAAGCAGGCTGCCGGCCACCTGGTCGTAGCCCGAAATGACTTTCCCTTTTTCAAAATCGCCGGGATAACCACCGGAAACCAACATCACCGTGACGGCCGACTGTTCGTCGATTTCAATGGTTTTTTCTTTCAGCGTTCCTTCGGCTGCGGCCTCCAGCAATTCGAGCAGGTCCGATTTGATCCGCAGAATAACGGCTTCGGTTTCCGGATCGCCCATCCGCACGTTGTACTCAATCACTTTGGGCTCGCCATTGCAGTTCATCAATCCGAAAAAGATAAAACCGGTGTATTCCAGGTTGTCTTCCCGGATGCCCTGAATGGTCGGCTGAATGATGGTCTCTTCCACCTTTTTCAGGAACGCTTTACCGGCAAACGGAACCGGCGATATCGCCCCCATCCCGCCGGTATTGAGGCCGGTGTCGCCCTCTCCGATCCGTTTGTAATCCTTGGCTTCGGGCAGCAACAGATAATCTTTTCCGTCGGTGAGCACAAAGACGGAAACTTCCACGCCGGTTAAAAACTCTTCGATCACCACCTTGCGACTGGCCTCCCCAAACATTCCGCCCAGCATCTCTTTCAACGACTGCTGCGCTTCGGCCAGCGAACCAACAATCAGCACCCCTTTTCCGGCAGCCAGTCCGTCGGCTTTTAACACATACGGCGGTTGCAGCTTTTCAAGAAAAGAGAGGCCTTCGTCAAGATTTTCGGGGGTGACGGTAAGATAAGCCGCGGTCGGAATGCCGTGGCGTTTCATAAAATCCTTGGCAAAATCCTTGCTCCCCTCAAGCTGGGCCCCACTCTTTTTAGGGCCAATCACCTGGACGTGCTGAAGGTCGATATCATTCGCAAAATAATCATGGATTCCCTCCACCAGCGGAACTTCGGGCCCCACCACCATCAGGTCGATCTCATTTTCCAACACCTCTTTTTTGACCGATTCAAAGCTGGTGATATCCACCGGCAGATTCAGTCCGAGTTCCGAAGTTCCGGGATTTCCCGGCGCGAAAAAAAGTTTTTTCAGCTTCGGACTCTGTTTTATCTTCCATCCCAGGGCGTGTTCTCTTCCTCCTGAGCCAAGAATCAAAATATTCATGACAGTAATTTTTTGCAGTGTCTTTTTTCAAAAAAATATTCCCTCAAGCTGCAAATTTACATCATTCGCCTGATACGGAATTGGCCGGAAGGAATATCCTTCTCTTTTTAACAATTTAATGACCAATGGCAGAGACACTTTCAGATTATTAATTGTTTTTACGGAATCGTGAAAAACGATGACAGAGCCTGGTCTGACAAAGTCCATCACATTTTTCACGACCTTTTCGGGGCTGAGAGTTGGGTCAAAATCGCGGGCGACAATATCCCACATCACCAACTGGTATCTCAGCGAAAGAAAACGGTACTGCTGCCGGGTGAGCAGTCCGTGGGGCGGCCTCAGCAAATCGGAACTGATGAAGCGCCCCGCCTTTGCAATATTGCGGTAAAAATCGAAATTGCCGGTTTTCACCCCCTGCAGGTGGTTGTAGGTGTGGTTCCCGACCGAATGCCCCTGTGCAAGGATCTCCTGGTAAAGTTCAGGATACCGCCAGACATTTTCACCTACACAGAAAAAAGTCGCTTTGACCTGCTCCTGCGCGAGCAGATCGAGCACCCACGGGGTTGCCCCGGGCACCGGACCATCGTCGAAGGTAAGGAAAACCGCGTGTTCATCTGTTTTTACCCGCCAAATGGCCCGGGGAAACCACCGGGTAACCATGGCTGGCGGATGAACACGCGGTGCGAACCGGAACATCGTTAAAACTTCTGAAACCGGCCGAAATGATCCTGCATGGCTTTTCCGATTTCATCGGCAAGCGCATTGTCGCCATGTATGCGGCAGGTCCGTTCCATTTTTTGCAGGAAGAACAGGTTGCGCTGCATCTCTTCGCCCACATCCTGCGAATTCATCTGTCGCGGACTGAGGGAGAAGAAATAGGAAAGTTCGTCGTTGAACATCCCGAATGCGCTGCGCGTCATTTGGGCAGCCTTCTCTTTGGCGCCGGCCATGTAAAGCGTATTGATGACATCAAGCGCGAAATAGTCATAGGGGACCACTTCGGACGGCACCAGCTCCATACATTTATCAATGACCGTCAATGCCGAGTCCGCTTTTCCCTCTTCGACCAACGCCGCAGCCAGCCGGTTAAAGTTGTTGCGGATATTCGACATCATGCGGGCATTGTTTTCGTCGATGTACACTTTCGGATCATTCAGGTTGCCCCATTTAAATTTGTTCATCAGGTTATCATACATGATGTCGGTGGCAGCCCGTCCAAAGGAGATACGGTCGGCAGCTTCGGAATTTTTAATGGGCACCAGCCGGTAAGCAAATCCTTCGAGCTGGAAATAATCCTGCAGATTGAGGTATTTCTGGCTGGTCACCGTGATGGCAAAATAGATGGGCCGTTCCCAATTGTTGTTGGCAATCAGGTCGAGGATCATAAATTCATCTTTGGGCAGGTAGTCTTTGTTCGAAAGGTCGATATACATCGTATCCACGATTTTGTCGTAGTCTTCGGGGCGGACCACCTTGTTGCGGATAACCGCCTCTTTGTCCACCTTAAGGGTGAGCACTTTTTTGGGTAAGTAGGCTGCATAATCGGCCTGCGCCAGTTTCGATGATTTGTCGTCATTGGCAACAAACTTCACGGCTTCCTGCAAATCGATGCTGGTGCGTTTCAGTCGCGGATCATCCAGCAGATAAACCACATCGCGGGTTCCCTGGGTGTACTGCTCTTCGGTCAGTGAAAACGGCAGCGGCTTCGATTCATAGGCCTGCCGTTTCATCTGCGAGATGTACCAGTCGGTTTGCAGGTAACTGAGGTTACACACCCGGACATCGGTGCGAACGCCTTCCACTTCCTGGTTGTACCACAACGGGAAGGTGTCGTTGTCGCCGTTGGTGAAGATAATCCCCTGCTCGGCACAGGTTTTCAGATAATTGGCACCCAGATCGCGGGCCGAGTAGCGGTCAGAACGGTCGTGGTCGTCCCAGTTTTGAGCCCCCATAAGGGTGGGGACCAACAACAGGGAAACAACGGTTACCGCGCCGGCATTTACCGTGTCGGGAAGAACTTTTTTAAGCCCTTCATAGAGCGCCAGCACCCCCAGCCCGATCCAGATCGCAAAGGCATAGAACGATCCGGCGTAAGCGTAATCGCGTTCACGCGGCTGGTGCGGATACTGGTTGAGGTAAATAACGATGGCCAGGCCGGTCAGTAAAAACAGGAGAAACACCAGCCAAAGCCCCTGTTTTCCCTCTTTCCCTTTGTTGTATTGATAGAAAATTCCGAGCAATCCGAAGATAAGCGGCAGGAAAAAATAGGTATTGCGGGCTTTGTTGTGGCTGTAGCTGGCCGGCAGGTTGTCCTGATCGCCCAGTCGCCAGTTGTCGATAAATTTGATGCCGCTGAGCCAGTTTCCGTGCAGCACTCCGCCGTGGCTCTGGATATCATCCTGGCGCCCGGCGAAATTCCACATAAAATAACGGAAATACATGTGTCCGACCTGGTAGCGGAAAAAGAAACGCAGGTTTTCACCAAAGGTTGGTTTGGTAATGGTCACCGTTTCGCCACGTTCATTGGTGTGCCTGATTTTGGTGCCTTTAATAGCCCCCCACTGTTCGTAGTCCTGCGCATGACTGGCCTCCATGGTGCTCCACATCCGCGGGAAGAAAGTCTGAAACTTCGGATCGAAGTTAGGGCTGAACCGGTAATCGGCAATTACATATTTACCATCTTTCTGGATATAGTAAGGACTTCCCTCCTTGTATCGTTTCTGCGGATTGAGCGGCGAATTGTAATACTGTCCGTAGAAAAGCGGCCGCTCGCCATACTGTTCGCGGTTCAGATACGAAAGCAGCGAAAAAGCATCGTTGGGACTGTTCTGGTCCATGGGCGGCTGTGCCGACGAACGAATAATAATCAGCGCAAACGAAGAGTAACCGATCAGGATTACGGCCACCGCGGCCAGCACGGTATTCCAGAAAGCCAGTTTTTTCCGAAGGGTGTACTGAATGCCGAAAACAAAGGCGGCAATCAGAAGGACAATATAAAACAGCATTCCGGAGTGGTAGGGCAGTCCGAAGGTGTTGACAAACAACAGTTCAAACCAGGAAGCGACTTTGACAAAGCCGGGGATAATCCCGTACATCACCGCCCCCAGCAGCACTACCGAACCAACGAGCGCCCACAGCAAACCTTTGCGGGTAACCTCATATTTCCGGAAATAGTAAACAAACACGATAGCTGGAATGGCCAGCAGATTCAACAGGTGCACCCCAATGGAGAGCCCGATGATATACGCAATAAAAATCAGCCAGCGGTTGGCAAAAGGTTCGTCGGCCACATTTTCCCATTTCAGAATGGCCCAGAAAACCAGGGCTGTCAGAAACGACGAGGTGGCGTAAACTTCACCCTCCACGGCCGAAAACCAGAAAGTATCTGAAAAAGTGTAGGCCAGTGCTCCAACCAACCCACTACCGATAATGGCAATCACCTGTCCACCGGTCATCTCTTCCGACGGGGCAACCAGCTTCCGCGCCAGGTGGGTGATGGTCCAGAAAAGGAACATGATGGTTAAGGCACTGAAGATGGCCGACATGGCGTTTACCATAACGGCAGCATGTCCCGGGCCACCGCCCAGTAGCGTAAAAAACCGCCCCAAAATCATAAAAAACGGAGCTCCGGGAGGATGTCCCACCTCCAGTTTGTACGACATGGTGATGAACTCCCCACAATCCCAGAAACTGGCGGTTGGCTCAATCGTCATTAAATACACCACTGCCGAAATCAAAAAACTGACCCAGCCAAAGAGGTTGTTGTAAAATGTGTATTTCTTCATGTTGATTTTTTTTTGCTTTTGCCCGGTAATTCCCCCCGGAAAAAGGGGAAGAAATTATGTTTTTAATCGTCTCGCGAAGATAATTGTTTTGTTTCAATCTGACAGGACAGATCAGATTTTAAGGTAATTTAATGCGTGGGAAAATTCCCGTTTCGCAACATGATTCCGGAAACCATCCGCCCGGTGGAGATCCCTTCGCGGCGTGCCGAATGAAATTTTCGGGTTTCGCGGAAGCTGCACTGCCGGCTGATTTCGATGTGCGCCGCCCAAACACCCTGTTCCAGCAGCTGCCGGCGATTGGCCTCCCACAGGTCGAGTAGAAATTTTCCATCCGGTTTCTGCGTGAGAATTTCTTCGGCAAAATCAAATTCCCGGCGGAACAATGCGGCCACCTCATCGCCCACCTCGTAATCGGCCGGGCCGATCGACGGGCCGATCGCAATGCGGAGACCGGCCGGGTTGGAGCCATACGTCCGGACCAGTGTTGCAACCGTTTGGGCGGCAATCCGGGAAAAGGTCCCGCGCCATCCGGCATGAACCGCCGCCACCGCTCCCACTTCGGGATCATACATCAGCAGCGGAACACAGTCGGCGGTTTGCACGCAGAGGCAAATCCCGCGGCGGTTGGTCACCAGGGCATCGGTATCTTTCAGCTCGGCGGCCGGAGGCTCCTCAACTACCGCCACACAGTCGGTGTGGGTTTGCCGCGGAAACACCAACTGTCCGGGTTCTATCTCCAGAAGTTGAGCCAGCCGCCGCCGGTTTTCAGCATACAGGTCGCTGGAATCGCCCGTAAACCGGGGATTTTCGACCGGCCAGCCATTTTTGGTGGTGGTAAAAGCCTCAACGCCGGCAAACGGTAAAAACTGCCGGTAGCGAATCAGTTCGGGGGTACGGTTATCCATTCTTGAGTAAATCATTTAATCCTTTGCGGTCTTTCAACAGAATTGTTTTGCGGTCAATTTCGATCAGTCCTTCGCGCTGCATTTCGCCAAACACGCGGGCCAGCGCCGGTCGGGTTACCCCAAACAGGTCGGCCAGCTGCTGCTGGGTCTGCTTCAGCTCAACCGAATGAAGCCACTGTCCGGCCTGTTGCAACAGGAAGTGGGCCACCTTTTCGCGGATCGATTTAAAACTCAGAAAATGCAGCTTTTGCGACAAAAACTGGGTTCGCGACGAAATGGCGTTGAGGTAGTTGGTAAGGATCTGCTGTTCGTGCTGCATCAGTTTCAGAAACTCGCCGGTAGGAATGACCAGGATTTCAGTCTCTTCGTTGGCAATTACCGTAACCGGGAAGCGCCGGTTGTTGCCAAACAGAAACCCCGATGCCAGCGGCCGGGGCGCCTCAATATCCTCGATCTTCAGCGTACGTCCCGAGTAATCCACCATTTCGCCACGCACCGAGCCTTTTTGCACAATCATCAGCGCCTCCACCGGCTGCCCCATCAAAACCACCTGGTCGTCTTTTCCGTAACGCCGCACCTGGTAAACAATCTCACTCAACCGGCGGGAGATCTGGTCGGGCTTCATCCCCCTGAAGATCGGCGAGTGCGCCAACTGCTCAAATTTCATCATAAATGTCCGTTTTGTAACAATTGATACATTTCTGGTAACGCGGTCACCCTACTTTTGTTGCCGTAAAAATGGACAAAATGATACGGGAAATTGTAAAAATAGACGAAGAAAAGTGCAACGGCTGCGGACTGTGTGTCCCCAACTGCCACGAAGGTGCCTTACAAATTATCGACGGCAAAGCCCGCCTGATCAGTGAACTGATGTGCGACGGACTGGGCGCCTGCCTCGGCCACTGTCCCGAAGGCGCCATCACCATCGAAAAACGCGAAGCCGACGCTTACGACGAAGAGGTGGTGATTGCCCAAATGATCAAACACGGTAAAAATGTGGTATTTGCCCACCTGAAACATTTACAGGAGCACGGCGAGACCAGCTACCTGCAGCAGGCTACCAGCTACCTGAAGGCCAACCGCGACCGGCTGCCCTTTTCGATAAAAGAGGTGCACGAACTGCTGCATGGCGACGCCCCCAAAGTGGCTGCACAGAGCACCGCCTGCGGATGTCCGGGGTCGGCTCCGGTGGCCTTTTCCGCCCCCGCCGGTTTAAAAATGGCGGCTCCGGCTGCCGCTGTTTCGTCTGAACTTACCCAGTGGCCTGTCCAGATGCACCTGATCAATCCGGCGGCTTCCTACTTTCAGGGCGCCGACCTGCTGGTAGCTGCCGACTGTGCCGCTTTCGCACACGGCGATTTTCACCGTACTTTTCTGGCGGGCAAAAAACTGGTTATTGCCTGCCCAAAACTCGACCAGAGTAAAGAGACTTACCTGCAAAAGCTGATCCGGCTGATTGACGAAGCGCGGGTCAATACCATCACCGTTGTCATCATGGAAGTGCCTTGCTGCGGCGGACTCACCCAGCTGGTCCAGGCGGCCGCACAAATGGCTTCACGCCGCGTGCCCGTCAAGGAGATTGTGGTCAGCATCCGCGGCGAAGTACTCGAAGACAACTGGATGTAAAACCACCCTTCCCGTTTCGGGCAAAACCACCGTACATCAAACCTGAACAGCCGTAACCCCGGGTTACCGGCATCAATATGAACTTGAACCTACCCTTGGGCAGGCGGGGAAACCCATGTCCGAAGCCCGGTAAGCTGAATTTGATTTCTAAAAATTAATACTTAAAAAAATTGCCATGAATATGTTTTGTTACCAATGTCAGGAAGCTGCCAAAGGAACCGGCTGCGTACTGGCCGGCGTTTGTGGAAAAACCAGCGAAGTTGCCAACCTCCAGGACACCCTGCTGTTCCTGACCAGGGGAGTCTGCTGGTACAACAACCTGTTGCGCAAAGCCGGCCTGAATAAACCGGCTACCGACAAATTTGTGTTCGACAGCCTCTTCAGCACTATCACCAATGCCAATTTCGACAAAAATAATTTTGTCATCCGGCTGAAAAATGCCATCGAACTGCGTGAGAAACTGTACAAAAGCTGCATCACTGCCGGCTTGAACATCCCAGCCGTGAAGCCCGAATTTGCCACCTGGAAAGCTTCGACCGCCGAAGCATTCGAAGCCAAAGCCGCCGAAGTAGGGGTAAAACGGACCGAAAACGAAGACGCCCGTTCGCTGAAAGAGCTCATCATTTACGGGCTGAAAGGGATGGCGGCCTATGCCGAACATGCCTGGAACCTGGGGAAAAACAATCCCGGAATTTTTGCTTTCATGCAGCAGACGCTGGTTGCAATCGAAGACGAAACCATTACCATCCCGGAGCTGATCTCCTTAACCCTTGAAACCGGGAAATACGGCGTGGAAGCCATGGCGCTGCTCGACCAGGCCAACACCGAAGCATTCGGCCACCCCGAAATCACGAAAGTTAACATCGGCGTTCGCAACAATCCGGGCATCCTCATCTCGGGACATGACCTGAAAGATATGGAAGAGTTGCTGAAACAGACCGAGGGCACCGGGGTTGACGTTTACACACACAGTGAAATGTTGCCGGCCAACTATTATCCGGCCTTCAAAAAATATAGCCATTTTGTGGGCAACTACGGAAATGCCTGGTGGAAGCAAAAAGAGGAGTTTGA
Source organism: Prolixibacteraceae bacterium (assembly GCA_029975525.1). Classification (GTDB taxonomy): domain Bacteria; phylum Bacteroidota; class Bacteroidia; order Bacteroidales; family Prolixibacteraceae; genus UBA1413. The sequence continues at coordinate 14,210 of JARKOX010000296.1, forward strand.
AAGTTTCAACGGCCCGGTTCTTTTCACCACCAACTGTATTGTTCCTCCCTCCGGAAAATCGACCTACCGCGACCGCATTTACACCACCGGGGCATCGGGGCTCGACGGCGCCATTCACATTCCCGACCGGCAGAACGGACAACCCAAAGATTTTTCTGCCCTCATTGAACACGCCAAACGGTGTACGCCGCCTGTCGAAATTGAGCAGGGCGAAATTGTCGGCGGATTTGCCCACAACCAGGTGATGGCGCTGGCCGACCAGATTGTGGATGCCGTTAAAAGCGGCGCCATCAGCAAGTTTGTGGTAATGGCCGGTTGCGACGGCCGCATGAACAGCCGCGGGTATTACACCCATTTTGCCAACGCCCTGCCCGACGATTCGGTCATCCTCACGGCCGGTTGCGCCAAATATCGTTACAACAAGCTGCCGCTCGGAAACATCGGCGGTATTCCGCGTGTCCTGGATGCCGGCCAGTGCAACGACAGCTACTCGCTGGCCATCATCGCCCTTAAACTGAAAGAGGTTTTCGGGCTGGAGGATGTAAACGACCTGCCCATTGTTTACAACATTGCCTGGTATGAACAAAAAGCGGTAATCGTGCTGCTGGCGCTGCTGTCGCTGGGAGTCAAAAATATCCACCTCGGTCCCACCCTGCCCGCCTTCCTGTCGCCGAATGTGGTGAATGTGCTGGTCGAAAAATTTGGCATCGGCGGAATTTCCACCGTGGAAGCCGACCTCGAAAAATTTGGTCTGGACCAAACTGTTCTTTCTGAAAACGAAACGGAAGAACGGACCGCCTGATCTTTCCGCCCAAGCCTGAACTTCTGCAAAATTACCTTTCGGAAGATTCGGCCAATTTGCAACAACCCGCCGGAAAAAAGAGGCTCAACACCGGAGCGCCGCTCTTCTTCCGCCGGGTCTGTTGTTTTCAATAACACAAACAACAAGCTCTTCCCAAAAACAATGACCCGTCCTGAGCCACATTTCCAGGACGAGTCAAATGCTCTCAAAATTTAAAATTAAAATAATAAAGCATCATTTCAGCCACTTCCCGGGAAGCCCAGTAAAATTAAGCTTTTTGGTTTTATTCATAGAAAATCAATTTTTTAAGTTTCTAATACTTTGTTTTTCTGAAAAAATAAAATACTTTTGAATTCCGATTATTATCCTGAAGTGTTTGTTATTTAAAAGAATGATTTACTTGGTAGTATAAATTGTTATCAACATAACAGATGTGATAACTTTAC
>JARKOX010000297.1 GCA_029975525.1 Prolixibacteraceae bacterium
CGGATTTACTCCCGCTTTTTTATACAGCGCCATCACAGCCTGCTGTTTTTCCACCGCTTTTTCGTTACCAAACTTGGCGTTGATTTCGTCAATTTCAGGCTTCAGCACCCGCATTTTGGCCTGCGACATGTATGACTTGTAGGTAAACGGGAAAAGAATCAGCTTGATAAAAATTGTCAGCAACAGAATGATAATCCCAAAGTTGGAGATAAATGTCCGCAGGAAATTGAAGACCGGGATGATCAGGTACCGGTTGACGGGCCTCACAATAGAATATCCGAGATAAACCTGCTGCTCGAGGTCAATTTTGTACTGCCGCAACGTTTGGAAATGGTTGGGACCAAAATAGAAGCTCATTCCGTAAGCCTCGTTGGGTTTCCCTTCATACGGCAGTGAAATTCCGGCGTAAAAGTTGGCCAGATACTGGTTGTCTTCGGCAAAACGTTCGCTGCGCACCTGCGCAATCGGGAAGTAGTCGTCGGCAATAATTGTGGAGGTAAAAAAGAGCTGCTTCATTCCGATCCACTTGGTACGGGTACTCAGGTCTTCCTGGTCCGACTTGGTGGGACTCAGTTTGTCCACATCTGCTTCGAAAAATTTATAGTAAATATTGGTGTAGCGGTCTTCGCCAAATTGTGACTTACGTTCCTGGCGCGGCACATCAAATGACCAGGTAAAATTCAGATAAGACTGGTTTGGGGCCACCAAGCGGTTCATCCCCTCCATTTTTACATTGAAATCAACCATGTAGGTATTGTATTTCAGGGTGTAAACATATTCGAGGTAACTACCGGGCTGAACTTCGAGCCGGAAGCTGACGCTTTCGGTTCCGCCACCCAGTTCGTCGTTGAATTTTTCCATCCCGATGTGCCCCACTTTTACGTGGGGGCCCGAAACTTTAACCGAAGCCGGAGCGGTAGTGCTAAAGTAAAGCTGGTCGGTTTGGATATTGCGGTTCTGCGCAAAAAAGTTGAGCCCGAACTGGGTTTCAGGTCCGTCAAACAGAATCAGCGGTTTTCCGTCGTACGTTTTGTACTCTTTCAGTTCTACCGAATAGATACGTCCTCCTTTGTTGGAAAAGGTGAGCTTTACCAGGTTGTTTTCTAAGGTATAAAAGGTTTCTTCCCCCAGTGCCGCTGCTCCGAAGATTCCAAACTGGTTAATTTTTTCCTGCTGCAACTGGTCGGCAACCACCGAGTCGGGCAGTACCACCTGCTCGGCAACCTGTTGTTGCTGTTGCTGCTGCTGCTGTTGCAGGGCTTTTGCCGCCTCCACCTGCTGGATGGAGTCCTGGCGGTGCTTCATGGCTTCGATCTCTTCCTTCGAAGGTTGGTTGACGATGGAAAAAACCACCAACACCGCAAAAATCAGAATGATTCCGATAATAGAATTTCTATCCATAAAAAATTACTGGTCTAAAGAATTTTTAATAAAGTCAACAAACAAGGGATGGGGATTTAAAACCGTACTGCGGTATTCGGGATGGAACTGGACTCCCACAAACCATTTGTGATCGGGGATTTCCATAATCTCAACCAGGTCGGTTTCGGGATTGATGCCAACGGCTTTCATGCCCGCTTTTTCAAACTGCTGCAGAAAGGCGTTGTTGAACTCATACCGGTGACGGTGGCGTTCGCGGATGGTCAGTTTGTTGTAGGCGGCAAAAGTATTCGATTTGCGCCCGATAATCCGGCATTCGTAAGCTCCCAGCCGCATGGTGCCGCCGTAGTCGATCACCTCCTTTTGCTGCTCCATCAGGTCGATAACCGGATATGGAGTTTGCGGATTCATTTCGGTTGAATCGGCGTTTTCCAGTTTCAGCACATTGCGGGCAAACTCAATGACGGCCATTTGCATGCCAAGGCAAATCCCGAAAAACGGGATGTTGTTTTCCCGGGCATACTGTGTGGCGATAATTTTACCTTTTGTTCCGCGGTGGCCAAATCCGGGAGCCACAATGATCCCGTTCACCCCGTTTAATTTCTTTTCGACGGAAGAGGCTGAGATTGATTCGGAATGAACCCAGCGGATAATTACCTTGGCTTCATTGGCTGCGCCGGCATGAACCAACGCTTCAGCGATAGATTTATAGGCGTCGCGCAACTCCACATATTTTCCCACCAGGGCAATTTCAACCGTGTGTTTCGGATTTTTATGCCGAAGGAGGAAGTCGTTCCAGGGCCCCAGGTCGACGGGCTCACGAGCCGGGAGGTCGAGTTTTTTCAAAACGGTCAGGTCCAGTTTTTCTTCCAGCATTTTCAGCGGAACTTCATAAATGGTCGGGACGTCGATAGATTGTACGACCGCTTCAATGGCGACATTGCAAAACAGCGCCACCTTGGCCCGGATATTTTCATCGATGTGATGTTCGGTGCGCAAAACCAGTACATCGGGTTGCACGCCGGTTTCGAGCAGCGCTTTCACCGAGTGCTGGGTGGGTTTGGTTTTCAGCTCGCCCGACGCTGCCAGATAGGGGACCAGCGTGAGGTGGATAACCAGCGCCTTGTTGCCCAGCTCCCACTTCAGCTGGCGCATTGCCTCTATGTAGGGAAGAGATTCGATGTCGCCCACGGTTCCGCCAATTTCGGTAATCACGATGTCGTATTTCCCTTTGGAACCGAGGTATTTGATTTTTCGTTTGATCTCATCGGTAATGTGCGGAATGATCTGGACGGTTTTGCCCAGATAGTCACCGCGCCGCTCTTTACTGATTACGGTTTGGTAAATTCTTCCGGTTGTAACATTGTTGGCCTGCGACGTGGGAGTGTTCAGAAAACGCTCGTAATGCCCCAGATCGAGATCGGTTTCGGCGCCATCTTCGGTCACAAAACACTCTCCGTGTTCATACGGATTAAGCGTTCCGGGATCTACGTTGATGTACGGATCGAGTTTCTGAATGGTGACGGCATATCCTCTGGACTGCAGTAGTTTAGCCAGCGAGGAGGCAACGATCCCTTTTCCCAGTGAAGAGGTTACGCCTCCGGTTACAAAGATATATCTGGTATCTAGCACGTGTATAAAGTATTTTGTAGTTTCAAAAAGCAGCAAAATTACACATTAAAACGGGACATGAAATAGTTTCGGTTTTAAAACTGTCAACGGCAAGTGGTTAAAAAAAGAAGCCGGCAATGTTAGCCGGCTTCCTGGATTAGTATTCCGATTTATCCAATTCGTCGATAATTCTGATCTTGTCCTTCAGGTATTCAATCTTTTCGCGGGTGTCCTTGATCTTCTGGTTGACATCGGCAATGAGTGCCTGCGCATTTTTGGAGTTGGCAAAAAAGCCGATGTTATTATCCAGCAAGGTCAGGTCGTTTTCCAGCTGTTTGAGCTTGATCATATACTTTTCGCGTTCCATGCGCACCTTCGACAGTCCGCGGGAAGTTTCCGACATGGAGGAGATCTTTTCCCGGAAATTTATGAAGTTGCGTTTGGAATCGTCCATTTTCAGGGCATCGAAATGTTTGTTGATGCTTTCCCGGAAACGGTTTTGTACCGCATCTTTTTCCCGGATCGGCACATGTCCGATTTCGGTCCAGCGGCGCTGGAAGTCGCGCAAAACCTTCAATGCCTGGGCAACGTCCTCTTCCGGTTTAAAAGCTTCCACTTCGGCAATGAGTTGTTCTTTCAGGCGAAGATTTTCGACCTGCTCCTCGTCGATGCCGCTGAAGTGGCCCGATTTTTTGTCGAAGAAGTAGTCACAGGCGGCACGGAACCGTTTCCACAGGGCATCAGAATGTTTACGCGGCACCGGTCCGACCTCTTTCCACCGTTTTTGCAGGTCGATGAACTGCTGGGTGGTTTTTTTCCAGTCGTCGTTGTCTTTGAGCTTTTCAGCTTCCATACACAGCTCCAGTTTCATCTGCAGGTTGCTTTGCTGGGCTTCTTTGTTTTTCGAGTAAAACTCACGTTTACGGTTGAAGAAGGTATCGCAGGCCGTACGGAATCGATCGTAAATCCGGTTGTTGTCTTTTTTGGGCGCAAACCCGATGGTGCGCCAAACTTTTTGCAATTCAACCAGTTCACGCGATTTGTCGTCCCAGTCTTTGTGCGAATCGAGGGTCAGCTGGCTGATCTCTTCGGCTTTTTCGCACAGGGCGGTTTTGGCATCCAGGTTTTTCTTCTGTTCCGATTTGCGTTTGTCTAAAAACTCCTGGTATTTCTGGTTGATCTTCGCAGTGGTGACTTTGAAACGTTCCCAGATTTCGTCTTTTTTATCCCGCGGAACCGGCCCAATTTCGCGCCACTGTTCGTGAAACTTCTGCAGGGAGTTGAAGGCCCGCATCACCGAGGGTTCGAGCAGCAATTCCTCGGCTTTTTCACACAGGCTGATCTTCAGCTCCAGGTTCTTTTTCAGATCGAGGTCGCGCAGCTCCTTGTTGATTTTGATATAGTCGTAAAAATTTTCGACATGGAAATGGTAGGTATCCCACAAATCCTTCATTTTGGCCTGCGGAACCTGCCCGATTTCATACCACTGTTTCTGCAGCTCCCGGAATTCGTGGAAAGTTTTATTGATCGACTCTTCGTTGTGAATCAGATTCTTAATCGCTTCAATAACTTCATATTTCCGCTTCAGGTTGTTCTCTTTTTCCGCATCCAGCTTTTTGCTCTGTTCGAATCTGACCTGCCGGTATTTCTTCAGTAAATCCCTGATATCCTGTTCGTAAGGATCTTCTTCAGGTACATACTCCTCTTCTACCCCACCCTCGTCGATGAATTTCTTTTTCATCTCTTCGGCATAAGCTTTCGCTTTGCGGTAGAAAGCCGCTTTGATCGCGTCGATATTGTCTTTGATATCTTCGTCGGAGTCGGTTTCCAGAAGACTGCGAAGGACATTGACCAGTTCCAGTTGGGAATAAACATTGTAGTCAGGCAGGTCCTGTTTTACCGGGCGCTCTTCGTCTGACTCCTCCAACTCTTCGTCTTCCAGCTCTTCTTCCTCTTCTTCTGGATTTTTTGGAGCCTCTTCCTGTTCAGGAACTTCTGTTTCGTCGGTAGCGACTTCTTCCGGCGTTTCGGCCTCGGCAACGGGTTGCTGCGTTACTTCCGAAACTTCTGTTTCCACCGGTTCGGGAGCAGCAGCTTCTTCTGCCTGAAGTTCTATTTCAGCAACGGCAGGTTGTTCCGGCGCTGAAGCTTCTTCCTCGGCCGGCTCCGGTTCTGGTAAACCGCCGGCTTCCTCCGTTTCGGGATTTTCCACTTCCGGAACATCTATTTCCGGGATTTCGATTTCGGGCTCTGCAACTTCAGTGCCGTTGGGCATTTCTGGCAATTCCGGAAAGGTATCTGCAGGGAGATCAGCCGTTTCGGGAGTTAATTCAACAGCCGGAGCTGCCACTTCCAATTCGACTTCCTGAGGATCATCTACTTCCGAAGAAAGAACAGGTTCATTGCTTGACTCAATACCGGTGCTCAGCGCACTTTTTAACTCTTCCGAGTTTTTCAGATCTTTAGGCTCCATTGACAAAAGTTTAAATAACGCTACTAACGAACAGCTTGTACTACTTCAATTTGCTACGAAAATAGGTATTTACAGACTAATACTCAAAGTTTTTGAGACATTTTCTTTCGTCGAAAATCAGGTAAAACGCGCAGAAAACCAGTCAAAATGCCCGACAGCGGGCCTGAAAAAAATGAGCGACAGCTGGCAAAAAAGAGGATGTCGCCTTCAAAATATGTTGCGAAACAGGTGTAAGATTCTATTATTCAACACCTAAAACCGATATTCCTGCTTTTTTTATTGGCGCGATTTTTATAATTTTTACCTGAAATTAATCTGCTGTCCGATGAAAATTTTTTTTCTGAGCAATCGCAATTCCTGCCGCAGTCAGATCGCCGAAGCGTTGCTGCGAAAAATTGCCCCTGAGTTTGAAATATACTCAGCCGGAATTTGTCCGGCCGACGAGGTAAACCCGGTGGCCATTGAGGTGATGGCTGAGATAGGAATTAACATTGAGCAGAAGAAGCCGGAGCACTATTCACGATTTGCCGAGATGGAGTTTGACTACTTGATCACCGTGGGCGACGGCACTCCGGAGGAGCTTGAGATCCCGCCCATCAAATTCAAGCGCAAAATGCACCTGGGATTCAACAATCCGTTTAAAAACAACACCGATCCGGAGAAAATCAGGGAATGCTGCCGTGAAATCCGTGATGAGATCTACACCGAAATCGATTACTTTTATCACCGGATCCTGAAGGGGAAAAAACTTTCGGCCTGAATCGCGGGTCAGCGCTGAGCTGCCACCATTTTTTCCACCTCGTCTACTTCGGCCGGAACCCGCTGCCCCAGAATTCGGGCGCCATCCGATGTAATCAGAATGTCATCTTCGATCCGTATTCCGCCCAGGCCGATATATGCTTCCACTTTGGCAAAATTGATGAAGTCGTGGTTGATTTTTTCCGTCTTCCATTTTTCAATCAGCGCGGGAATAAAGTAAAGCCCCGGTTCGTTGGTAATTACAAACCCCGGCTGAAGTTTGCGTCCCATGCGCAGGTATGCTGTTCCGAACTGGTCAACCGGCCGCACTTCGTCGTCATATCCCACGTAGATTTGCCCCAGGTCTTCCATGTCGTGCACGTCAAGCCCCATCATGTGGCCCAGTCCGTGCGGAAAAAACAGTGCGTGCGCACCGCTGGCAACCGCTTCTTTTACGTCGCCTTTAATCAGGCCCAACGACTTCAGCCCTTCGGTTATCAATTCAGAAACCGCCAAATGGACCGACAGATAGGTCACGCCGGGACAGGAAAGTTTGGTCGCCAGATTATTGGCAGCCAGGACAATATCGTAGATTTCGCGCTGTTGCGGAGTAAATTTACCGTTTACCGGGATGGTGCGGGTGAAGTCGCAGGCATAATGCATGGCCGATTCGGCGCCGGCATCTACGAGCATCAGCCGTCCGGCTTGCAACATTTGTGAATGGTCGTGGTTATGGAGGGTTTCGCCATTTTGCGACAGGATTACCGGAAACGACAACATGCCGCCGCCCGAAGTGGCAATTCCTTCCAGCCGTCCGGCAATGGTTTGTTCCCACACCCCCGGACGTGCCATTTGCATGGCGGTGGTGTGCATTTCGTATCCGATGGCACAGGCTTTTTCGATCTCGGCAATTTCGCAGGCCTCTTTTACCGAACGCAGCGAAACCACGGCCTTGATCAGCTCGGTCGATACATAGTCGGCTTGACGGGCAATCTCAACTCCGAGCAGTTGTTTGAGCAGGATTTTATTTTCAGCCCGGTAAGGCGGCAGAAAATGGACTTTTCTCCCCTTTTTCAAAGCCTCTTTTACGACTTCGAAAACTTTGACAAAAGGTAAGGTGTGGTCGATCCCGACCTGTGCCGCTTTCTCCTGCATGCTGGATTGCGGCCCCATCCAAATGATATCTTCCATGTCTACATCGTTGCCGAAGATCACTTCGTGCCCCGAATCAAGGTCAATCACAGCGGCCAGCCCCGGAAAATCGAGGCCGAAGAAATAGAGAAAACTGCTGTCCTGCCTGAAACGAAAAGTGTTGGCCGGATAGTTCATCGGCGAATCAACATTTCCCAGCAACAGCACAATACCGTTGGGCATCAATTCTGCCAGCCGTTTCCGGCGGTTGACGTAGATCTCTTTTGCAAACATGGTGAATCAATTTTGAATCATTTCCGAAAAGTAACCGATTTCAAACAGTTTTACAAGCATAAAAATGAAGAATTGAAAACGGCCAGATCTGGTGAAATGGTCTTTTTTAACAAAAAAAGTAATCAAGAACATGTTTTTTAGGGTGTTGCTGCATCGAACCACCAGACTGAAAAAACGTATCATCCATCAAAAGCAAAAATCTTGATTATGGGAAATTCATTGCTGATCTATCTGAACAAGCGGCTCAACAAAGAAACCCTTTCCACGGGACGCCTCGAGCCCCCCGGGCCGGTTATCACCATTTCGCGTGAAACAGGCTGTGCGGCCCTTCCTTTGGCGCATGCGCTGGCCCACCGGCTAAACCAGCTGAATCACTCTAACCACTGGCGCGTTTTGAGCAAGGAGATTCTGCGCGAAAGCGCGCGCGAACTCAACCTGGATCCCGAGCGGATCTCCAAGACGCTGAAACAATCAGACCGTTATACTTTTGAGGAGATTCTGAAAGCTTTTGGCGACAAGGAATACAAAAGCGAAAAGAAAATTAAAAAGACGGTCGTTGAGGTGATCCACAGTTTTGCAGCCGATGGTTTTTGTATCATTGTGGGACGGGCCGGTAACCTGATCGCCTCCGACATTAAAAATGCGCTGCATGTCCGTTTGACGGCGCCGCTTGAATACCGGGTCAAAACAATTATGCACAACAACAACCTGCCCCGCGAAGAGGCAATCCGGTTTATCCGGCGGGTGGATGAAGAGCGGATGACCTTTCGGAAAGAGGTTGCCGGCGACAGCAGCAAGCTGGAGATGTTCGACATAACCATCAACCGCAATGAGTTCACTACCGAAGATATTGTCGACCTGATTGAGCTGGCGGTGGAACGAAAAAAAATCCTGACCGATTACCGCCAGAAAATCAATTTCTTCTAAAAGAGAGTTGCCGCGCGCTGCGCGTTTAACCGGTCGGCGAAACCCGTCCAGTCAACCTGATTTTTATAGCGGGCAAACCCGTTTTGGTTGCCGAACAAAAAATCTTCCTCTTTTCCCTCCCGATCGACACACATCATGGGATGGTGACTCCTGACGGTATGTTTCAGATCGAGATGCGCCGTTGCCTGTTGCGCGTGATTTCCCCATAAAAACCAGGTCAGCTCCGGATTGGCTTCATTGATAAAAGAAAAGAGCCCGCCGGAAAATTGCTCCCAATATTTACGGTGACTTCCGGGACTGTTCAGCTCACAGGTGAATGAGGTGTTCAGCAACAACACCCCCTGTTTTTCCCAGTTTTCGAAAAAGAGGTTGGGCGGCAGCACCGGAAATTCATTGTCGAATTTTGCTTTCAATTCGGTATATCGGATAATCTCACCGGAGTAAGCCTTGTAAACTGCACGCAGGATATTTTTCAGCGAAATGTTGCTGAAGGGTTCGTTCCACGAGCGCAGCGTACCCACTTCGAACGCCCGGCCTGTCGCCACTCCCGGTTGCGGATAGGGATCCTGCCCCAGAATTACAATTCGCGCAGTTTGTAGCGGGAGGGTTAAAAAACGAAGCACCTTTCCGGCAGGCGGCGTAAATTCAGAAGAGTTCAGCTTGTTGCCAATTTCTTTGATCAGCAAGAGGTTTTCCCCCTTCAAAAAGGGGCTCCAGTCCGGATGATGATTTTTTGGGATCAGGTTCATCTTTTCAGAAAAAAGCTGCATCAGAAAGCCCGCCGGCACCCTGCCGGAGAAGTTTTCTGACACAGCGGCAAATCTACAGTTTCAGTAATTGTTAACCGGTAATTTGAGCAGGAAGCCCTTTCACCAGAACCGGCTTCTGATCATTGGGGCGGGGCACGAAAATATCGTCGGGTGTCAGACCACACGCTTCAATCATTTCAATACAATACTCCAGCCGACCCAGTTCATTGCCCGGATTATTGGTCCCGAATGTAAATTTGAGACCGGCCGCCTTGGCCATTTTGATCATTTCGGCCCTGGGTGTTTTGTAACGGGCATTGATTTCGAGAGCGATATTGTTGTCGACCAATACTTTGATCACACGTTCCATCCGTTCTTTGGTCCAGAGCTCGTCGTATTCGGGCATTAGAACAGCGGGAAGGACCGTTGGATTGACATAAATATCGACCGGTTCCTGGGAGAAGATGGCTTCAATTTTTCCCACCATCTGGTCCATAAACTGCTGTTTGTTGTCAACCCACACCTCTTCCGGGATCCAGATGCGGTTGCGGCGTCCGCGCGCATCGGTAAATGTCATGGCGTCGGTAAAAACATAGTCGAACTTAGCCACTGCTTCGGGCGAAAAGAGGGTGACCCACTCGCGTCCTTCGGCCTGCATTCCCTTGAAGACTGGCTGCCCTTTCACGGTGTCCATGTAAGCCGCCAGCGACTGGTCGTTGGTAACCGGAAAATGCAGTCCGCAGTTGGGGGCAATGCCGTAGTTGATGCCAAGCATGAGTGAATTTTCGATTGCCTGTTCCATCATAAGGCCGCCTTTCAGGTGCACATGGTAGTCGACCAGCGGAAATCCGCTGTCCATCAGTTGAGTTACAGTGGTATCCCAGGCTTCCTCAACCCGAAGCGCTGTTTTTTCAGCTTCGGGAAGTCGCCGCACTTTGAGAAAACGGTACCAGGTGGTGCTGCCCGGATCGTGGGCCTGAATAGCAAACGTTCCCTCGCCCAGCAGCCGTTCTGCACGATTTTCGCTGCGCCAGGGATTTTCGGGCTGGATGTAGTCAACCACCTTGGCTTCATTGACAAATACCTCCACATGGTTTTCCACCACCCGGATCCGGAGGGTAAACCATTCCTGGTCGTTTACCAGCGGATAGTAGACGTTGCGAATGCCGTAAAGACTGCCGGTTTTTCTGGTTTCCCGGTGGTTGTCAACGGCGGCGCAGGTGTTGTTCACCTGCACTTCATACCCTTTTTTCAGCCAGCCTTCCTCCTGAAATGCGGTGTGGAAAAATATTCCGGAATTGGCCATCGGCGCCGTTTTTACTTCGGCCAGCAACTCAAAATTCCGAAAGGGCTCGCTGGTTTCGTAAAACAGGTGGCTCGGGCCGCCCGAGCAAACCAGCAGGCCATCTTCCACGCTGAAACTTTCCGGGTTTTCGCTGGCTTTCCAGCCGGTGAGATCTTTGCCGTTAAACAGCTCCACCCATTCGTCTGTTCCGGATTGGCACGACGACAGGGCTGCGGCTACAACTACTGCCAGTAAAAAAGTATATTTTTTCATAACTTGGTTATAACAGGTTTCATGAACAAAACTAATCATTTAATCCTGTTTCGGGAGATTCAGCCGCGGATTTGCCTGAAAAAACAAAGGGCTCCCCGGAGGTCATCCGGACAGCCCTTCTGCTCGTCAAAACAGGATCAATGCTGGTGTTGCTCCGTTTTTTGAGGCGTTGTTTTCCCGGCATTATCAATCAGTTTCCGGTACTCTTCCACCGATATTTTTTCGGCTTGGTAACCTTTTTTCCCGATCGCCTTTACCAGCGACTCTTCAGAGGTTTTACCTTCGGCATAAACCACTTTAACGGTGTTTGACACATGGTCAACTTTCAGGTCTTTCACCCCTTTTTCAAAACGGAGATATTCGAAAAGGGTCTTCTCACAATCTGCGCAGTGCATGTTGCTTTTGTAACAAACAGTTTTTTCGGCTTTTTTCTGTGCGGCGGAGTGGAACCCCACTCCTGTCAGCAGCACCAGAGCCAGCAGGGCTACGAGGTGTTTCATAACGGTGAATTTTAAAGTTGTTAGTTGTAATTCAGTGTAAAGCGGATTCCGGCGTAAATTCTGCGGCCCAAAACCGGTCCCCAGATATGAGTGGCATCAAAACCGGGTTCAAAGGGACGATCGGCGCCCAATACCGGTTTATCCTGCATAAAATCGGTCAGGTTTTCCGATCCCACATAGATGTTCCAGTAGCGGAAATAGCGCGTGATCTGCGCATTCATCACGGTGTAGGAGGGAAATTCGGGCATAACCGCAGCTGCAGCTGCCGAGCTGTTGTCCATGATCAGCGGAAGTCGCCCGCCGCCATTAAACTGGACCGTGTAATCGAACATCCATTTTTTGAGGTTGGTGGTGTAGTTTGCCGTGATCAACCCTTTGTAGCGGCTGGTAAAAGGCTTTTCCAGTAATTGCCCGCCGATGGTTTGTTTCACCTCATTCTGACGGTAGGCAACCGTCACGTCGAGATTTTTGACCGGCTGGTAACGGACATCCACCTGGAAGCTGTTGGCAAACGATTTTCCATCGAGGGGCAGCAGCAAAATGTTGCTGGCCGAAGTTTCGCGGTCGACAACCAGCTGTTTGTTGAAGTCGGTGCGGTAAAATTCGGCTGTTATCTGCAACTCCCTTCCCAGCAGCTGGTAGCGCTGGATAAAGCTGGCGCCGTAATTCCAGGCCTCTTCCTGCAGGCTCTCTTCAAAGATCAGCGGGCGGGCTGTTGCCAGCAGGTAGCTGTTTTCGGTCAACACGTTGGCGGTGCGGTAACCTTTCCCGGCACTCAGCCGGAAGACAAAGCGCGGATCGGGCTGGTAGCGGAAGTGCATCCGCGGCGTGACAAAGGTGCCAAACAAGTTGTGAAAGTCGGCTCTCACGCCGGTCATTAACGTCAGTCTGGCCGAAGGTTTGAAGGTGTATTCGGCAAAAACTCCCGGTACCGACTCGCGCCGTTCCATCTGCCGGTTGTTGAGAATTTCGTCAAATTTATCATTAAAATAGCTCACGCCGGTATTCAGGACGTGGACGGCATTTTCATCCAGATCCTGCGTCAGCACCAGGTTGGAATAGAAACGCGTTTCGTCGCCATCGTAATTGTGCAGTCCGTAAAATGAGGTCATGTCGTGCCGCACCGCATTAGCCAGCAGGGCAACTGCAGTGTGATGACCAGGGAAAACATAGCCGGCTTTGAAGACGGCTTCGCCCAGCTTGTTGTTCATCCCAATTCCGTAAGGATTTTGGGCGGTGCGTGTCATCCCTTTTTCAAAAGCGGTTTGTCCTCCCAGCCGGTCATCGACAAGAAAGCGAAGTCCGCCGTGCAGCATCACCCCCTTTTCATTATTGTATTTCCAGGAGTTATAGAGATGCACCTGCGTGTTGAGCGGATGGTCCAGGAAACCGTCGTGGTTGTGGTCAATTTTGTTCGACAGGTTTTCGGCGTGCAAAAAGAGGCCGGAGGTAAGTTTGTCGCTCTTGAGCCGGAAGTTGCTGTTGGCGTTGAATTCCAGCTTTCCGTCGGCGCTGGCAAAGGCGTTGAGGTGCAGCTTCTCTTTGCTGTCGGGCATTTTAAAAGCCACGTTAATCTGGCCGGTGACCGACTCGTAGCCGTTAACGACCGAAGCGGCCCCTTTCGACACCTGGATACTTTCCATCCAGGGCCCGGGAATGTAGGTCAATCCGAAGTTGGTAGCCAGTCCGCGAAAGTTGGGAATATTTTCGGTTTGCAGCTGAGAATAGACCCCGTCGAGCCCCAGCAGTTTGATCTGTTTGGCTCCGCTGACGGCATCATTGTAACTCACATCAACCGACGGATTGGTTTCGAAACTTTCGGCCAGGTTGCAGCAGGCCGCTTTGTGCAGCTCTGCGCCGCCAATCCGTTCCGTCTGAATCGGGTCAATGGTCGACAGGTAGGTCCCACGGTCTTTCTGCACCACCAGTACCTCTTCAATTTCCAGGTTGGGTTTCAGGATAACCTCCAGCGAGGTGGGTTTGTCGACGTGCAGAACCTGGGTTTCATATCCCACAAAGCTGAAAACCAGCATGTGTTGTCCCTCTTTTTTGGAAATCCGGAACTCTCCGTTGTTGTCGGACGCTGTGCCCTGACTGGTGTTCTCCCAGTAAATATTCACTCCCGGGAGCAACTGTTTTTTCCCTTCTTCCAGACCGAAAACCGTTCCGGTAACCTGCTGGGCCAATGAAAAAACAGGTAAAATAAGAAATAGTAATATCGGAATAATAATGTTTTTCATCGTTACTGATTTTTAAAAGTTTCTGAAAATGAGTTCTCTGAAACGAAAAAAATCAGGCTATGTCGGGGATTTTGGACTGGCAGATAAAATGGATAAATTCCTGGGGAGGCAAAATCAACGGCGGTGCATGGTTGTAATCCGCAACCACTTCCCCGTTCTGACGGGGCTGGTTTACCGGTTCGGCCCAAAACAGAAGTGAAATAACGATTTTGGAAATATTGATCTTAACGAGATTCGCCTTCTCGTCGGTAAACTGGTTTTTCAATTTGAAAAATTTCATCTGGGGCGAATCACAGCCGCAGGGTTGCGATTCGGCACAGTTCATGCCGTCGTCGGCCGTGCTACAGCAGACATCCAGCTCATCGGCATGGTGTTCAAAAAGATGCTGGTGTTCTTCCAGGGTGGTTTCGCACGATTCGGGTAAAACATAGAGGCTTACCGCATTTTTCCCGGTGCAGGTACAGTGGGTTTGGAAAATAACAATCCCGGTCACCGAAAACAGAAATGGCAACAAAAGGAGAAAGCTTGTTATTTTTTTCCAAAATTTCACGACACGAAAATAGTTGCAGATGATTTAGCTAATTGTTAACAAGAAGTTAATGAAGCCTTCCGGAGAAGATTTCAACCCTTTTTTGCTCCGTTTTTTTCAATCCGAAGCGATCAGTTCGGCCTGGTAACCTGCTTTTTTGAGAATTTCAACAACTTCTCCGGCAGAGAGCCCGGCTGTTTCGACGGTCAGGATCCTTTGCGGCGAAGCGGTATCCACGCTCCAGCGGGCAATCCCTTTTTCGCTGTTAAGAAATGGGGTGATGGTTGCCACACATCCGCCGCATTTAACGTTGGTTTTAAATTTTAGTGTTTTCATTCTCTTTTAATTTTAACTGCATTTTGAAACCTGGCGCCCAAACTCCCTTCCCTTTTGAGGAAGGGGTGGAATGGGGCTTTTATATCTTTTTAAATCTCAACCGTAAACTGTTGCTCACCACCGACACGGAACTCATGGCCATCGCTGCGCCGGCGATCATCGGGTTGAGCATAAATCCGGTCAACGGATAGAGCAGGCCGGCTGCAATGGGAATTCCGATGATGTTGTAGATGAATGCCCAGAACAGGTTTTGCCGGATAGTCCGGATGGTTAACCGGGAAAGTGTGATGGCGGCAGAGATCGCTTCGAGCTGCGAGGAGACGATGGTCATTTTAGCAACGTCCATCGCGATGTCGGAGCCGCTGCCCATGGCGATTCCCACGTCGGCCTGCGCCATGGCGTGCGAGTCGTTGATGCCGTCGCCGGCCATGGCCACCACCCTCCCCTCCTGCTGAAGGTTTTTGATGTAGTTCGCTTTGTCTTCGGGCAGAAGTCCGGCTTTAAAACTGGCAATTCCGGTTTGACGGGCTACCGACCGGGCGGTCTGTTCGTTGTCGCCGGTGAGCATGATTACTGCTATTCCGCTTCGTTTCAGCTTTTGAATAGCTGGTTTTGATGAAGGCTTGATTTGATCGGCAATGGCCAGAATGGCTAGCACGCGCCCTTTTCCGCCAAAGAAAATTACCGTTTTAGCCTGCTCCTGAAGGTTGCGGGCTGTTTCAATATCTTTTTCCGATAGCGTAATTGCTGATTCAGTCATCAGTTGCTCGTTGCCGGCAAAATAGGTTTCATTCTCCAAAACGGCTGAAACGCCCCGTCCGGTAATACTTTCAAAGCGATCGAGGTTTACCGGTGAAATGCCTTCGTTTTTTAGTGAATTTGCAATGGCGTCGGCCAGCGGGTGCTCCGATTGCATTTCCATGCTCAGCAGTAACGGTTTCAAAACTTGCGGCTCTCCACTCCGCCAGAGCCAGTCGGTCACTGCCGGTTTTCCTTCGGTGATGGTGCCGGTTTTGTCCAGCACCAGGGTGTCGATGCGGTGGGCCAGCTCCAGCCCGTCGGAATCTTTGATCAGGATTCCCTGTTCGGCACCGCGTCCGATTCCCACCATGATGGCCGTCGGGGTGGCCAGCCCGAGCGCACAGGGACAGGCGATGATCAGTACCGAAACCATGGCCAGCAAAGCCTGCGAAAGGGCGTTCTCGCCGCCCCAAACCATCCAGGCGATGAAGCTGATCACTGCAATTCCAATAACGACCGGCACAAAGACTGCCGCCACCTGGTCCACCAGCTTCTGAACCGGAGGTTTACTGCCCTGTGCTTCCTGCACCATCCGGATGATGCGGGCCAGCAGCGTTTCGCTGCCTACTTTGCGGGCTTCCATCACAAAACTGCCTTTCTGGTTGATGGTTCCGGCAAAAACCGAATGACCGGCCTGTTTTTCGACCGGTAGCGGTTCGCCGGTGATGGAGCTTTCGTCGACAAACGAAGCTCCTTCCCGTAAAATGCCGTCAACCGGAACCCGTTCGCCGGGCTTCACGCGCAGTTGGTCGCCAATCCGGACAACCGACACGGACTGTACCGTTTCGGTTCCGTCAGGAGCCACCAGCGTGACCGTGTCGGCCTGCAACCCCATCAGCTTTTTGATTGCCGACGATGTGCTGGCTTTGGCCCGCTCTTCCAGTAAACGTCCGAGTAAAATAAAGACAATGATCACCGCCGCTGCCTCGAAATAAACCGGTGGGTGACTGTTTTCAGCTTTCAGAAAATGGGGAAAGAGGGTGTTAAAAAGACTGAAGAAATAGGCGATTCCGGTACTCAGCGCAACCAGGGTATCCATGTTGGCCTGGCGGTGTTGCAGCTGTTTCCAGGCATTGATGAAAAAACTTCGTCCGAACCAGAAAACCACCGGAGTTGACAGCAACAGCATGATCCAGTTGGCCAGTGGCAGCTCCATCCAGAACATCCCAATCACCACAACCGGCAAGGTAAGCAAGCCGGCAAAAATGGTTTTTTGCTTCAGGATGACCGTTTCGTGTTTCCGGATCACCTCCTGGTTGCTGTTCGCTTTTTCATCGGTCAGCAGGTCGTATCCAATCGCCTGGATCGTATCCCGGAATATTCCCGGATTGGTGATTTCGGGCTGGTATTCGACCCACACGCTGGCAGTGGCAAAGTTAACCGACGCGCTCACCACTCCCGGCTGACTCTTCAGCATACTCTCCACACTTACGGCACAGGAGGCGCAACTCATGCCGGTCACCGGAAAATTATTTCTGACAGTTGCCATAATTCTTCATTTTTGATTTACCTGGGTATCCATTAATCTGCAAATTCGTTTTCTCAAGTGGGGCTTTGCCCCTTACCCCAATCCCTTTTTTGTCTTGACACAAAAAAGGAATCAAAAAAAGTCAAGGCTGCGCCCGCTTCGCGCGAAAAACTGGCGTTTGACGGCTAAAATCTTTTAAACTCGCCTTTGGCTCAAACAGAAAAGATTTTTTAACGCCGTCTTCACTTGTTTTTCGGCTCACCGGCCGAGGCCGGTCCTTCG
>JARKOX010000174.1 GCA_029975525.1 Prolixibacteraceae bacterium
TTCCAAACGGGAGCTGGCCGTTTTTCGAATCATTCAGGAGCTGATCAATAATTCACTCAAATATTCCGGCGCCTCCCGTATCGAAATCGGCTTCCGGTTCGCGGCCGACGCACTTTGGGTAATGGTTTCGGATAACGGAAAAGGATTTAATCCTGAAGAGAAAAAAGGCAGCGGACTGGGGCTTCAAAACCTGCAAAGCCGCGCCAGTGTACTGAACGGTCAGTTGCGGTTGAAGTCAGCCCCCGGAAAAGGGACCTCCACCATCTTGGTTTTACCATTAAACGAACAGACCCATGACAGCTAAAAGAAAAATTGCCGTAGCAATTGCCGACGATCACACCATGTTTCGTAAAGGATTGCGGGCGCTGCTCGAAGATTTTTCATTTGTGGGGCAGGTTTACGAAGCCGGAAATGGCCAGGAGCTGCTCGACCTGCTGGGAAAGGCCAATCCAATGCCCGAGGTGATTTTGCTCGACATGCAAATGCCTGTGATGGATGGATTGCAAGCTACCGAACGGATCAAAGAACAATATCCTGATCTGAAAATTCTCATTCTTAGTATGCAGGACGATGAGAATTTTATTCTGCACATGATCGAAAAGGGAATTAACGGCTATTTGCTGAAAAATGCCGAGCCCGATGAACTGGAAAAAGCCTTGCTGACCATCCAGACCAAAGATTTTTATTTCAATGAAAATCTCTCACAAATCACGCTGCGTGCGTTGATGGGAAAGACCAAAAAGCTTACTCCGGCTTTTAAAAGAGGCGATTTTTCCGACCGGGAGCTCAGCATTCTCGGATTGATCTGCCGGGAGTACACCACTGCCGAAATTGCCGATATGCTTAATATCAGCCACCGTACCGTGGAAGGACACCGTAATATGCTGCTCGAAAAAACCGGATCCCGCAACGTAGCCGGTTTGGTCGTGTTTGCTGTTAAAAACGGGATTATCCAGATATGACAGGATACTGGTGAAGATTTGCTATCTCCGCGGGGGGCGTCTTTTGCCTGCCCCAGGCGGAGATCGAATTTGAGAAGGTCAATTTTTATAAAAGAAAAAAGGGCAACCGGTTGGTTACCCTTTTCTGTTTCCCGGTATTTAAATCTTTATGCGTCGGTTTGAATTACTGAGAGAGAGTGAAGGTAAAGATCTAGTGAAGAATCTGGAGTAAACCTGCATAAATTCGTATACCGCTGTGCGTTATTGAATAACAGTTTGAAAAGGGAGATGGTTTCTTTATTTTATTCTGAGATATTGATATCCTGTTTTTTTCTTCCATGATTGGCTTTGTTTTGCTGAAGTAAAATTGTGAAAGTTTTCAGGCCTGCGTAAGCGTGAAAACACCTGTTTTTTTACCGTGAAAACACGTGGAGAAAATCAGGGGTTTCTACGGTTGGATTTATCTTATTTTTTCTGTATAATTTAGAGTTTGGGGTGGGGTTTTTCTTTTGTTTGGTTTTAAGTTGTTGTTTCGTAGGTTGTTGGGTTGATTTGTCGGTAAGTGTTTTTTGTGATCTTGCGCATCGTCATAGCTGAGGTAATTCTCTTTTTCTGTTCAACGTGTCGTTTGGTTGTGTTGATGACCAAGCTGATTGGAAGGAGTCAGCTGAGAAAAATGAATTTTTGGAGATAGAAAATGGGGGTTGGAGAAATAAAAAAACCGTCCGGGATGCCGAACGGTTTTGTCGTATCGAGAAGTAGAATTTAAGCCTGTTTGATGGCTGCCTGAGCCGCTGCCACACGGGCGATCGGGACACGGTAAGGCGAACAGCTTACATATTCCATTCCAACGCTGTTGC
>JARKOX010000303.1 GCA_029975525.1 Prolixibacteraceae bacterium
GGATGGTAAACATATCCGCAGATATTGCAAATGTAAGGATCGTCGCCCGTTTCGCCTGGAGTTTCTGTTTCCGGTTCGGGCTTTTTCTCGGCATGGAGAGCGGCTGCCTGTTCCTCTGCATCCAGTTTTTGCCGGTCAATAAAAGTAGGAGAGTTCCGTGGGGACAACATTTTGTATTTTTCCCGGTAATACTGGTAGGTGAGCGGATCGTCGTCTGACAGGAGATCGCTGTCAAGTACCTCGCCGATGATAAGCAGGTGCGAGCCGACATCGACCGTATTTACCACCCGGCAGTCGAACCAGGCCACACAGGAATCGATCACCACCGGCGCACCTGTTGTTTTTTTGATGGTCTCTGTTTTTTTGAATTTGTCGAATTCGGAACTGGCCATAAATCCAAACTCGCCGATTAGCGAGGTGTTGGCCTCCTTTTTCAGCACCGACAATGAAAAAACACCGCTCTGCAGAATAACCGCCAGCGTATCATTTTTTTTATTGCAGCTGACGGCGATTTGCGGAGGCTCCGAGGTGACCTGAAAGGCCGTATTGGCAATAAAACCAGCCTTTTGGCCTTCAAATTCCGATGCAATAAGGTAAAGTCCGTAGGAGAGTTTGTGGAAGGCTTTGTATTTCATGTCTGTAGATTTTTAAAGATGGTTTTACAAATGTTTTTTCCAGAAAGTTACAATTTCTCACAACTCCGGAAACCCTTTCGGTTTACTCTTGCAAGATATGCGATCAATCCAAAACGTAACGCCTGAAAGTTTGCTTTTTTTCCCAAATAGGAATAACTTCCGGTCAAATAAAAACAGCAAAATGTTGCGGAAGTTTTCTTTTTTAATAATAATCCTGACAGGCATCACTGTTGTCTTAAATGCCCAGAATGCCAGTGAAATCGGGAAAAGCCTTGAGCAGCTGACCAATGCCGGTGAAAATCTGAACCATCGCCTCGACCGGCTGGAAAAGCTGGTTGACGATGTGTTGTGGCAACAAAAAGTGGGTGATGTTGCTTATGTTGATAAGCTTTATATTTATGGTCCGCCGGCCTGGAAAGAGAAAAATCCGACAGCAATGGGTGCCGGAAATCCGGTTAAATTCTGGAATTATGTTTTCATTCCGCTGAATGTGGATGAATCCAAAAAATATCCGCTGATCCTGTTGCCCCATGGCGGAGTGCCTGCCAATTTTACAACTTATCACACCCATATTATCCGCGAACTGGTTACCCAGGGGTATATTGTTGCTGCTCCCGAATATCGTGGCAGCACCGGATATGGACGCGATTTTTATGAGAAGATTGATTACGGCGGGCTGGAGGTGGAGGATGTTTTTTACACCCGCAATTATATGATAGAAAATTATGATATAGTGGATCCCGGACGGATAGGGATCATCGGCTGGAGCCATGGCGGACTGATTACGCTTATGAATATTTTTGAGCATCCCGATGCGTACCAGGTTGCTTTTGCCGGCGTACCGGTCAGCGACCTGATCGCCCGCATGGGATACTATGAGCAGAGTTACCGTGCGCTGTTTGAGGCC
>JARKOX010000014.1 GCA_029975525.1 Prolixibacteraceae bacterium
AAAACGTTTTAATTATGAATGTGATTTATTAATACTTAAACGTATAGAGCGTTTTTATTTTAAGCCCTACAAAGTAAATACTATTATTTTATCCAGTCAACCCTCTGAACCACTTTTCCTTAAAATCGAATTAACGTTAAGGTTTTATTAAGGTGGGCCGCTGTCCGGATGAACAAGAGTTCCTGATTTGCCGCTCTTTGCTGTCCGCAGAATAAAGAAAAGGGGCCTTTTTTGATGGACGAAAATACCTTTTTGAAGGAAAATATTCCGGATTTGAAACAGAGGGGGGGGGCTGGTTTTTGAAAGATTTCAGGCCGCGAAGTTCGATGTAAAGAAGGGGGTTTATCCGGAAAATGGTGCCGGAGCTTTTTTAATTTCCGTTCAGGCCGGATTTGGTCAACCTTTACGGGCTTTTTGTTGTTCTTAACCTGGAAAAGTTCTTTTATTACGGCAGTGGGATTACCGGGCCAAAAGTACAGAACCGGTAAATTGTTTTTTAATCACAGGTGGACAGGCGGTTAAACCGCACCCGTAAAAAAACAGCTGCATTGGTGGTTGTCGCATAATTGTCAGGATTGCGGTTGCTGCGTCCGGCTGTTTTCCGACAGTTCCGGGGTCGCCTCTGAATAGGCCGGACAATTACAGGTTTTGCACGAAACAGCCAGCAGTATAATTAGTACCAGTAATCCCGATAATAAAAAAGAGGTTGTTTTTTTCTTCATCATCACATTAATTTGAAAGTATTAACTCCGGAGGACCGGGCCAAGTTTACGGAATAGTTAGTGGCAATCAAAAAATTTTCTCTTTTTAACGCACAAAAACAAAAAAGCGTATATTTACTCTTGATTTTGTGGGCTCTTGTTAACTACAGCAGTCTTTTACAAAGTAATGAACAGGTTTGCCCCGAAATAAACCGAAAAACCCAAAAGTGTTGAAAAAAACAGTGTCTAACATCACAAAATGCTTATAAAAACCCTGATAATTATGCGGTAATTATTTTGTACATTGCTGATATATTTTATAGGTTTGTGAAACTCAAAATTTTTTATATATGGAATTTTATCTGAGATTATGAAAGATAAATTTTAATCAAAATCAATCAATCAATTAAGTTCAATTTTAAAGCAAGTTGCTATGAAAAAATTTACTCAAAATTTCTTTCGCGAAGAGCAGCGCCCCTGGCATGTTCTTCGAAGGATTGGCCTAAGCTTGATTGTGGTTTTCTGGACTTTTGTCTCGGCTTTTGGCCAGGAAAACCAACGAACAATCGAGTATTATGCCGATGGGCCTGCAAATGCCTGTTACAACCTGTCAAACGACTATCAGGTTCAGGTTTCCTTTAAGGACCTGGTGTTGGTCGACACCTTTTATCTGGAATTGACCTATGATAAAGCGGTGTTCGATTTTGCCGGTGTAGCGAATGTTCACACTGATTTGTCAACGATGACCGTGACCGAAACTGTCGGGTCACCCTTGAATACGCTGGTATTTAAGTGGGGAAACGGGCCAGCCGCCCCGATCACCATTGGCGACAATGCAAAAGTTCCTGTCTTCAAGCTGAATTTCAAAATTGACGGATATCCGCACGCTTACGGTGTGGTGAACCAGACGGTTTTTACTTCGGCACTGACCTGGAAAGAAGCCAATTGCAAATTTTGGAATATAACCGGCACGCCTCCTGTGCAAAGCCCGGTTACGACCAAACAGGCTTTTAACGGCAACCTTACCGTTACCCAGCAGTGGTCCAGCGTGGTGGTTGATGCCGGCGTGGCCAACTGTAACGGGACCCAGGTTGATGCCACGGTTACCACCCCCGCCAATGTGAGCGGAATGGAATATTCTTTTAACGGACAGACCTGGTTGAACGGTGCTTCCACTTCGGTGCCTGCGCCTTCAACCAACAATACCGTTCGGGTTCTGAACGGCAGTTGCGTCTCTTTTATTAAAAGTTTTGATGTGAGCGCGGCTGCTCCGCTGTCGTTTATTGCAGATTCTCCGGTTGAAGTAGATTGTCCGGGCGGAAATGGTGACCTTACCATTGTGGCCGCCGGTGGAACACCTGCCTATAAATATTATGTCGTTCCTGATGCTGACTGGGCCGCTGTTTCAGCCGGCTTATTACCGCTTGGCGCCAATGTGGCCTCTATTTTGGCCAACTATACCTTTAATGTGGGGGTCATTCAGAAACCGGCCGGAACTTATTGGGTAGCTGTTCAGGATGCCAACGGATGTGCAACCATCTCCGGTCCCAATATGTTAGCCTGGTGGCAGGAAATCGAAGTTGTTGATAACCGGACTCCCTGGGATGTTGATATTACTAAAGTAGATGCAACCTGTAATGGTCAGCCCGATGGCGAGATCAGCATTGCCATTGCCGGCGGTACCCCGTGGAAAAACGCTGGTTACAATATTATTGTAAACGGTTCGTATAAAGGAAAAGGTTTCAGTGCCTCCAGCGGAACTACGCTTAACAATTGGGTGGTTGGAACAGATCCTTTAGATCCTGTTGAGCCTTCCAATCCGGATGTCCTGGCTCCCGGTAATTACTGGATTGTGGTGCAGGACAGCCTCGGCTGCCAGTGGCAAGATACCGTAGTCATCGCTGAACCTGCTGCTATTCAGTTTGCCGTAGGGCACACCGATACCGGTTGTGGAGAAAATAATGGCAAACTTTGGGTTGATATCGCTTCTATTCAGGGTGGCACTGGTGACCTTGCCGACTGGAAATGGCGTTACTCCACACATCCTGAATTTGTAAGTGGAACTGTGGTGGAAGTTGCTGAAGTTACCGATACAGTAAAAAATTTAGCTGCAGGGGTTTATTATATCCAGATTGAAGATTCCGTTGGCTGCACCGGACTTTATGAAAACGCTGCCGGCGACGATGCAGTGAAATTACTGAAGGATGTATTTAATGTAACCTTCCCTCCGATCTTATGTTACGGCGGAAATACCGATGTAACGATTGTCCGGGAAACCGGAGGCGGCAACCATACTTATCAGTACAGTATGGATAATGCTACCTGGCAGTCCTCCAATGTATTTAATGACCTGGTTGCTGGTATTTATGATTTCTATATCAAAGATGTAACCATCGATTGTGTCCTGAAGATTACCAAAGAGATTACTCAACCGACCCGTTTCCGTGCCCAGATTGCCCAGATGCTGACCATTCCTCCTACCTGCGCAGGTAATACGGATGGGAACCTGGTTATCCGTGCCTGGGGTGGAACACCGTTCGTTTCAGAATCAGGACGTGAATATTACAAATGGAAGCTGGATAACAACGGTTGGGTACAGGCTTCCGAATTTAATACGTTTGCTATCGACACTGCCCGCCACAATATTTTAGTGGAAGATGCCAATGGTTGTACCGTACAACTGATGTTTGACTGGAATAATGATGTTAATTTTATCGATTTCCAGGATACTATTTATAATACGTGTACACTTGACCGGATCAACCTGTTCAATGCGGATCCGGGCAATGATTGGTGGGAAGAAGTTGGCCTTGACCAGGGCTTCCTGCTGGATTACTCGTGGTATGGTACCCCGACCGAACATATTGATGGAAATCAGGTTTGGGAATATTGGTACTGGACATCCGATAGCGGATGGCAGATTGCAGTATTCCAGGCTGTTCAGCAGATCCGTGACCCGAAACTGTACTGGTCGTCTACCAATAATACGGCCGATGCCATTATTGCCGAAGGCAAGATCGTAGGTCACACTACTTCTTTTGGTGCAGGCACCTACTGGGTTGTAGCCATGGATGAATGGGGCTGCAAATCGAATGTGGATAAAATTGTAATTGTTGATCCGGCTCCGCTGGCTGTCGATATTACTGTTAAACCTGCCGGTTGTGCCGGAAGTACAGATGGTCTGATTATGATCGAAGCTTTCAATGGCCGGTTTGACCTGCCCACCATGCCTGGAACGGGTGATCGTCGTTATCAGTATATCCTGACCCAGCAGCCGCAGATTTTCAACCATCCGAATTGGTTAGAACAGGTTCGTTGGGCCAATTTCACCAACAACGATATTGAAAATGACAGTCTTGGCGTGCTTAACGTCCAGAAGGGTACTTACTGGCTGGCTGTCCGCGACTATTG
Organism: Prolixibacteraceae bacterium; assembly: GCA_029975525.1. Classification (GTDB taxonomy): domain Bacteria; phylum Bacteroidota; class Bacteroidia; order Bacteroidales; family Prolixibacteraceae; genus UBA1413. The sequence continues at coordinate 4,113 of JARKOX010000014.1, forward strand.
CGGAATGCTCAATCCGGAACTGATCCAGTTCGTTGGCCCCATCGAAGTTGGTGGCGCTGACCCGATCGAGTTTACGTATGCCAAAACGAATGTAACCTGCTACGTTGACGGCGAAGACCCCAGCGATGACGGTACGTTCGAGGTTACCAGCATTACCGGTGGCTTTGGTGATTACACCTATAAACTGACCGGACCTGTTACGGTATCCAATAAAACGGGTCACTTTACAGGTTTGCCTGCTGGTTCCTACACGCTGACTATTTTGAGCGGCACACTGGGCTGCCCCAAAACGTTCACGTTTGCAATTACCCAGCCGGAACCGTTGAAACTGGAGCTCCAGAAAGTCAATGCTTCCTGCTACGCCGCACAGGATGGAATCATCCGTTACATCATCACCGGCGGCACGGCTCCTTACCAGGAATCGACCAATAACGGCGCCAACTGGTTTGCCATTGCCAAAGACCCTGTGGGTGGCGTAGTCAAATTTGACCGTCGCGCCGGTGCAGGCTCCTACCAGGTGATGGTTAAAGATGCCAAAGGTTGTGAATATGGTCCTATTACAGTCACCATTAACCAGCCGGCTGCGCTGTCGGTCAACAATGTTGTTGTCAAAGACGTCAGCTGCTCGGATGATTCCCCGATGACCGGGACCAACAATGACGGGCAGATTAAGCTGAATATCGTTGGCGGCTGGAATGCAGCTGATGATTTCAAATACACGGTAACGGCCACCAAGGGAACAACCACCAAAACTGTTTCGGGTGTAGATGTTAACGGCGAGGTAACCTTCACCGGGTTGACTGCCGGCGTCTGGACAATCAAAGTAGTTGAAAAGGATGCTGCTCTTTATGCCAATCCTTATATTTTGAATCCGGCTTATGCCACTGCCTATGCCGATGGATTCCCGAGTGAATTCCAGAACCCGGATGCAAATTGCTTCTATACTACCAACATTACCGTTGGCGAACCGGCTAAGATTACCTACACGATTGCATTTAACGATGTAAAATGTCGCAATACCGCTACCGGTTCAATCGTGCTGTCGAACATTGCCGGCGGTACCAAACCGTACACGTTGAAACTGGAAGGCCCGGTTGGTTCTGCCTATCAGGCTGGTGTTACCAATACTTTAGGTGCAACTGCTACCAGCTATACCTGGAACAATCTGCCTCACGGACATTACAACGTGTTTATCCAGGATGCCAAAGGTTGTTCGCTGCCTTACGAATCGGCTGAAGTGAACAATGTAGACAGCCTCATGCTTTCGATGGAGCTGATTGAAAACGCCAAGTGCTTCGGCGGTAACGGTCAGATTAAGGTGAACGCCACCGGTGGCGTAGGCGGGTTCCAGTATGCCGTGGTGAACTTTACGTTCAACTTTGCTAATCTGGATCTGAACACGCTGGCATGGCAAACTTCACCGATTTTTGCGGTTCCTTACGGAGACTGGGTAGGTTTTGTCAAAGATGCCAACGGATGTGTACAGGGATACCCGACAACCAGCAATGGTACGCCGATCCTGCACCACCGGGTGATGGTATTGCAGCCGACCAAAGTCATCGTTGATCCGTTGACCCATACGGCAGCAAAATGTTATAACAGTGCCGATGGTATCATCAACTTTACCGGATTAACCGGAGGTAACGGGGCTGCTTACAGCGCCGTGGTGACGGGTAAAGACTTCACCGGAGCTGCCGTTAATAAATCGTATGCCAATGTTACAATGGGGGCTAATGCCGGTAAATTAACCGGTTTGAAGGCCAGTACGACCAAAATAACGGGCTTCACCGACGCTGATAAATATACCGTTGTATTCTATGATCAGGCAGGTTGTGCTTCTGATCCGGTTAAAGTTGCGGTAACTCAGCCGGAAGAATTTATTATCGACCTGTATGTCACCCAGGATGCTTTCATCTGCCCGGATGACCTGGCTGGCGTATTTGAAATCCGCACCATTTCAGGCGGCGTAGGTACCAAACAGTACCGCTACGAAGCTTGGGACGGCAATACCCGCGTACTGAACGCTCCTTACGGCGCGATCAACACCTTCCAGGGACCGGCCGGTCTGCTTTACAAAGTTCAGGCAAAAGATGCCAATGGCTGTGAATCGCAGGTTGTTGAAAAATTTGTTGCCAAACCCGAAGAGGTAACCTTCACCGTTGAAGACCTCTCCTGCTATGGTGATGCCAAAGGAAGCGCAAGGGTAACTGCTACCGGCACCGAAGGCCGCACCTTTAAAGTTGTTTACCGTCAGATCAATCCCGACGGTGCATGGAGCGCTCCTTCCACTTCGTTCGCCGAAGAAATTGAATTCGACAAGGTATTCAACTATGGCGATCAAAGCGAAAGACAAGGCCACTATGCATTTAAGGTTGTCGACAACCTGGGTTGCGAATCCCTGATTGACACGGTAACCTTCGTTCCGGTACAACATCCGCTTGCTCTGCAGGCTGTTGTCAGCGCTCCGGGCGAATGTACTTCCGATATTGCTATAACTGTAACCGGCGGTATTACTCCTTATGTGGTGATGGTTGACGGCGAAGTAGTTACTTCGATGTCTGCTACACTTGCTCCTGGAGACCATACTGTAATGGTTATCGATGCTCACGAATGTGAAGTTACCACCACCGTTGCAGTTGTTGCCAATCCGGTTAACCGTACGGCCACTGCTACCACTTATGTTGGCGAAACAGTCAAATTTGTCGATGCCGAAGCTGGCGTAGATGAAGAACTTGCCGCTGGTGTGCATGTCTTCGAATATACCTTCAATGGTTGTCCGCGTACGTTGACCGTAACTGTAACGGAAGAAGTCCGATATGTCACGATTAAGACAATCCAGGGTGAAGTAGCTGCTTCTCCGCTGGTTGATAAAGTCCGTGGAATTACCGGTACCGTAACTGGCGTGCTTGCCGGCCAGGGATTCTTCGTTCAGGATGCCAGTGCAGCCTGGAGCGGAATCTGGGTTGCCGATGCAACCACCTCCGTACAGGAAGGGAATGGCGTTAAAGTGGAAGGTACTGTGAAAGAAGTGGATGGTGTTACCACACTGGTTGCTTCGAAAGTAACGGTTATCAATCCGCCGGTAACTATTACGCCGGTATTGGTTGACTCTCCGCAGGCTGCCGAAGTTGAAATGTACGAAAGCGTACTGGTTAAAGTCCATGGCGCCCGTGCAAATGCAGCTGGTACCGATGGAACCTGGGTAATTTACACCACTTCGGGTAATGATATTACGGTTAACAAATGGTTATATACTTCCGTACCGGTGGCTGACCACTTCTACGATGTAACCGGTATTGTTAACGGTAAGAATGGTGCTTACAAGCTTGAACCGAGAAAAGCTGCTGATGTTGTTGACTTGAATACAGTTGGCACACCGGTTACTCCAGTACCCGGCAACTTGCAATTCAACGTTTATCCTAATCCGTTCAATGATCATCTGAATATTGACAACAACGACAAGTTAACCAGAGTGATGATTTCGAACATCGCTGGTCAGCGCGTAATTGATGTACAATATCCTGGTCATGTAATCCGTACTGCTAATCTGGTTAGCGGCGTCTATGTCGTGACTCTGTTCAACGAACAAGGCGTTGTTAAAACAGAAAGGATTATTAAAAGGTAATACCGAATTGATTGATTAAAAAGGGGAGGCTGAAAAGCCTCCCTTTTTTAGTTGTTGAAGATTTGGTTTCTCTTCCGGTCTGGCTATTTTTGGATTTTCTTTTTGGAGGATTATTATGGATTTACTTAATCAGCATGTCTCGGTCCGGAAATTCAGCGACCGGATGGTTGCCCCAGAGTTGTTGAACAGCTTATTTGTTGCCGGAGCCAGGGCTTCTACCACCGGAAACATGCAGCTTTACAGTGTGGTTGTTACCCGCGACCCGGTTATGCGCGAACAGCTTGCCCCTTTGCATTTTAATCAGCCGGTAGCCCGCACTGCGCCGGTGTTGTTAACGTTTTGCGCCGATTTTAACCGTTTTGTGAAGTGGTGTGAGGTCAGCGGGGCAACTCCCGGCTACGATAATTTTCACTCTTTTCTGACCGCTGCCATCGATGCCTTGCTGATGGCCCAAAATGTTTGTATTGCCGCCGAAAATGCCGGTTTAGGTATTTGTTACCTGGGAACAACCACCTACAATGCCCGCGAAATGATCGCCTTGTTGAAACTTCCCCGATTGGTCGTCCCGGTGACTACCGTTGCGTTGGGGTGGCCTGCCGAACAGCCGCAACAGCAAGATCGACTTCCCGTCGCTTCCGTGATTCACAATGAAGTGTACCACGATTACTCAGCCGAAGAAATTCGGGCTTATTATTCATTCAAGGAACAACTGGAATCCTCCCGGAAGTTTGTGGAGGAGAATCGTAAAACATCATTGGCACAGGTTTATACCGATGTGCGTTATAAAAAAGCCGACAATGAATTTTTCTCCGGAAAATTTCTGGAGGTTTTGAAAGAACAGGGTTTTTTGAAGTAGTCCCCTTTTGTGGGATGTAAAAAAGGCAGTTCCCCTGGTTATTCAGCCGTCCGTGATTCGATCAGATGGAAAAACTGCTGACGGTAATTGTTCCCCACCGGCAGTTGCGTGTGGTTGATGGTTACCAGGTTGCCTTCGATCGATTCCACTTGCGGCAGCGAAATAATGAACGATTTGTGAATCCGGTAGAACGTTTCGGTCGGAAGAAGCTCTTCCATTTTTTTCATGGTGAGGTTGGCCACCAGGTGTTGGTTTTTCAGGTGAATTTTGATGTAATCGCCCAGCCCTTCAATATAAAGGATATCCGCAAAGCTGATCCGGAACGTTTTTTTGTTTGATTTGATGAAAATGTGATCCGGTGTGCCAGGCAAACTGCCGGCCGGCGCCGGCTCTCTTTTTAAACGCAACAGCTCTTCGGCCTTCTGAAATGCTTTCAGAAAACGTTCAAACGAGAAAGGTTTTTTCAGATAATCGATCGCGTTTAGTTCGTAGCCCTGCAGGGCATATTCTTCATAGGCTGTGGTAAAGATTACCAGCGGCGGATGGGGTAAAGTTTTGAGAAAAGAGATTCCAGAGAGGGCCGGCATGTTGATATCCAGGAAAATCAGGTCGACCGGCGTTTCCTGCAGTTTTTTGCGGGCTTCCAGTGCGTCATTACATTTGCCTGCAATCCGCAGGTTGTCGAGTTTTTTGGCGTACTGTTCCACCACCTGCTGGGCCAGGGGTTCGTCGTCGATAATTAAAGCGCTGATTTCCATGGTGGTTATTTTAGTTTCAGTTTCAGGTCAACATAAAAGACCTGGTTTTTTTTATGGATTTCCAACCGGCAGTCTGCGGGTTGATAAAGGTGTTTCAGTCGTTGCCTGATGTTTTCCAGTCCAATTCCGTGAGGCCGGTCTCCCCAGTCGGCAAAATCTTCGTAGCTGTTTTCGATGTGAAAATGGAGTTGGTCTGGCTGCCGGAAGTCGAACCAGATCTGCACAAAAGCATCTTCCCCGAATGTTTTCAGCCCGTGTTTAAAAGCATTGTCAATAAGAGGTTCAAAGAGAAGCGGTGCAATTTTTTTGTCGGGCACCTCACCAAGAAGCAGGTAGTCGATCCGGACTTTGTCGGGGACACGAATCCGCTGCAGGGCAATAAAATTTTCAGCAAACTCCACCTCTTTTTTTACATTGATGAAATTCTCGCGCGATTCGTAGATCACATGCCGCATCAGGTCGGAGAGGCGCAGGATCAGGTCGGGGACTTTTTCCGACTGGCTTAATGCCAGCGCATAGATGTTGTTCAGCGAATTGAAGAGAAAATGCGGATTAATTTGTCCCTTCAGGGTGTTGAGTTCCGCTTCCAGTTTTTGCCGTTCAATTTGCGACAGTTTGAGGTTCAGGTCTTGCAGTTCGAGCCAGTCTTTTGCAAATTTCAGCAGCGAGGTGACCACGATGTAGATCAGGATCGTGAAAAAGTACGAAGAGAAAATTTGGGTGTTGAAGCGGTCAAACTCGCTGCCGGCGCGGAACAGGTAACGAAAGGGGAACATCAGCAAGAGCTGGATCAGCGCGGATGCGAGGGCCATCAGGACAACCAGCCAGAAGGTATAAAAAATGTAGTTTTTGGGTTTCAGCAACCGGGGAATCAACACATAGAGGTTGACATAAACTGCCAGGGCAAAGCCGATGTTGGGAATGCACGCTTTTAAAAGCGTATCGGCCGTCAGGCCGATCGCTTTCCCCGAAACCAGATACATCTGAAAAAGCAGGAACGAAATGCTCGCCAGCCAAAAAAGCAGGTGCATGAGCACCCGGATGCGGGACCTATTCACTCCGGTCATGTCAGATGCGGTCGCGGCGTTTCAAAAATTTATTCAGATAGTAAAGAAAAGGGCTGGAATATTTCTGTTTTTTCCATGGGCGGCTGCTGTGCGGAAGGTGCACCACCTCCAGCTTTTTGACCAGATAGTTTTTCAACCCGAGTCGTTTGGACTGGCGGCTGATAAAAATATCGAACCAGTCTTTGCTGGTAGAGAGCTCACGGAAGTTGAACTTCCGCAGATAATCGGCCGTGATAAGGGTACAGCAGAAACTGAGGCTGTGGTTGGTTTCTTCCCAGGGTTGGCCGGAGCGTTTCTCGTGGGCATACGGGAAGTTGTAATTTCCCTGTTGGTCGACGGTGATGGCGCCTACCAGCCCGGGAACCGGCGCCTGGTTGGCAATTTCCACCAATTCGGCGATGGTATTTTCCTGTACAATCACATCCGACTCGATGACGATCAGCGGGGCATTTTCGGCCAGCGCCATCTCCTGCGCCATTTGCAGGGCCAGTTTGTAATTGGGCGAAGGATGCGTGGTGACCTCTTCCAGGTGAATCACCTGAAAATTATAGAGCGCCTGGTGCCGGTCAAGGAAATCTTTGGTTTCCTTGCCACTGAAATCATTGAAAACGACATATTTGAAGTTTCCTTTTGCCTTTGAAACCGCTTCGATGGTTTGACAGGTAGTTTCCAGTGAATCTTTAACGGGTGTTATGACGAGTGCTTCAATCATTTTTTTGAGTTATAATTTTACGGTAATCGGTCGGTGACCGGTTTTCTGTGAATTTGTAATTCGTGGAGATCAGGAGAGTTTCCGGTCGAAATCGCGCGATGAGGCCTGTGCGGCGGGCATGACCAGCACGTCGTCGATGTTGACGTGGGGCGGGCGGGTGATGACAAAGAGGATGGTCTCGGCAATATCGCGGGCCAGCAGCGGCACAAATCCTTCGTAAACTTTTTCGGCGCGTTGGCTGTCGCCTTTAAAACGGACGGTCGAAAATTCGGTGTTAACAGCCCCGGGGGCTACCGAGCTCACTTTGATCCCGTGTTTCAGCATGTCGAGGCGCATGCCTTTGGTGAGCGACTGCACCGCGTGTTTGGTGGCGCAATAGACATTTCCCATCGGGTAGGTCTCTTTGCCGGCAATCGACGAAATATTGATGATGTGGCCTGAGTGGCGTTCGGCCATTTGAGGCGAGATTTTGCGGGTTACGTAGAGCAGCCCTTTCAGGTTGGTGTCGATCATCTGTTCCCAGTCGCCGATTTCGCCCTCCTGTACGCTGCTCAGCCCGGCGGCCAGTCCGGCGTTGTTGATCAGAATGTCGATCTCCTTCCAGTCTTCCGGTAGCGAGTCGATGGCATTTTCTACCTGGCGGAGGTTTCGTACATCGAAAACCAGCGTCCACACTTCGGCCTGGTACTCCATTTGAAGCGCTGCCTGCAGCCGGTCGAGCCGCTCTTTGCGCCGGCCAGTCAGGATCAGACGATATCCGTTCTCAGCCAGCAGTTTGGCGGTGGCTTCGCCAATCCCGGCTGTCGCGCCGGTAATCATTACAGTTTTTTTTAGCATTTCTGAGTGGTTGAAATCCAGCCCGAAATTAAAAAAAAAGACCTTTACTATGGAAAATTCCTGCACTTAATTACCTTTGCTTCCAGTACCCAAAAACGGATAATTGCCATGAGTGAGCTTAAAGAAACGCGGGAGAGGTTCTCAATCGATGATATCAAAGAGCCTGAAAAACTGGAGGATGTTATCTTTTCCTTGATGGTAAATCCCAACTTGTCGACGGTTAATTATTTCAATGATTTCAGTGAGCAAAACATTTCTCCCGATTCGCTGGGAGATGGTGATTCGGAAGAGTCGGGGCTTTTTGAGCTCGACTCCGACGGAAATTGTATGGTGATGACTACCCATGCCTTCCACCACCACCTGGAAGACAATCCGCAGATAGCTACTGAGATTCTGGTTTCGCGGGCTACCCGCAAAATGCTCTGCCTGGGAGCCAGCCCGGTTGCCGTGAGCGCCTTTTTGTACCACATCAATTATGCCGATCCCCAGGGAAATTTTATTGCTTCGGGGGCTAAACGGGGGCTCGAAAATGCCGCCCAGCGGTTTAACCTTAAAATACTGGATCGTAAAATACGCTTCGACCACTTTGCCGGGCATGGCCCGGTTCCGCCCACGATTATTGTCAGCCTGATGGGAGTGGTAGAAGAGAAGGAGAACCTGACCACGCACATCTTCCGCAAAAAGGGCAACAATATTTTTATGATTGGCCGCTCCCTCGAAGATATCGGCGCTTCAGAATATCTGGAGTTCTACCACGGCATCTCGGATTCGCCGCTGCCCGCCTTCAATATCAAAAATGAGGTCATGATCCAGCAGGTGATCCGGAAACTGATCGGCCTGAAACTGGTGAGCAGCGCCAGTCCGGTTGGTAAAGGCGGACTGTTTTTTACCTTGTTGCGCGCCGCATTCCCCAGCAACCTGGGCTTCGATATTACCACTGATGCCGAAATCAGGCGCGACGCCTTCCTCTTCGGCGAATCGATGGGACGTATTATTGTAGATGTAGATCCGGAGAAGGAGGACGAATTTGTGGATGTACTCTCCGAAATGAAAGTTCCTTTCTTCACGCTGGGGCATGTAACCAAGGGGGAAATCCGGATTGATGACATTTCGTTTGGATTTACCGATAAAATGACCACCGGGATCTGATGGCCGTTCTCCCTTACAAGGATTCTTCGCAGAATAAAAAAAGGCAGGTGGCGCAGATGTTCGACAACATTGCGCACCGTTACGATTTTTTGAACCACCTGCTCTCTTTCCATATCGATAAGATTTGGCGGAAAAATGCGGTACGGAAGCTGCAGGCTTTGTCGCCGCAGTTTATCCTGGATGTGGCTACCGGTACCGGCGACTTTGCCCTGGCAGCCCTCCGGCTCCATCCGCAGCAGATTACCGGCGTTGATATTTCGGAAGGAATGCTCGGAATTGCCAAAGCCAAAATTGCCCGGAAGCAGTTGTCCCACCAAATTGGCTTTGAACTGGCCGACTCAGAAAACCTTCCATTTCCCGATCAGCAATTTGACGCGGTAACGGTTGGGTTTGGCGTCCGGAATTTTGAATCGCTGGAAAAAGGTTTGCAGGAGATTTTCAGGGTGCTGCGAAATGGCGGACAGCTGGTGGTCCTCGAATTTTCCAAGCCACAAAAGGCGCCTTTCCGGCAGATCTACCACTTTTACTTCCGGAGGATCCTGCCGCTGATCGGACGGATGATTTCGAAAGACCCGTCGGCGTACACCTATCTGCCCGACTCGGTCAATGCCTTCCCCGACGGCGATAACTTTCTGCATATCCTGCGGCAGATTGGATTTACCGATTGCCGGAACTATCCGCAGACATTCGGCATTGCAACCATTTACACCGGCATCAGACCTGCACAACAAAACCGGGAGGCAACACAATAAACAACGGATAATTTTGTTTTCAACAAGTACATTCAATGGTAAATCAGTGAAACGGATTTTCGGGGTTATTTTGCTTTTATTGCTGTTCGTGCGGGGAGTGGCCCAGCCCGTGAAACAGAATCATCTTACCACCTTCGATGACAAACTGCTGCATTTTGGGTTTTCACTCGGGATCAATGCCCTCGATTTCAGTGTCCGGAATTATTTGCCGATAGGGGAGAGCCCGGGGTTTTTTCCGCAAAACTGGGCAGGCGATCCCAAACAGATCAATATTTACGATACCGTTCGGGCAGATGTGGGCGGATTGATTCCCGGCTTTACCGTTTCGATGGTGTCGAACCTGCGGCTGGGACGCGACTTCGATCTGCGTTTCCTTCCCGGCTTGTCGTTTGGTGAACGCAAACTGACGTACAATATCCCGGTTTTAGACAATTCACGTGACTATGTCAACAATGAATACGATTACTCCCTCAAATCTACTTTTCTCGATTTTCCGTTGCTGATAAAATACAAAGCAATCCGGATCAACAACGGCCGTCCGTATGTGGTTTTTGGAGGAGCCTACCGCGTTGATATTTCCAAAAGCGCCTCACAGGATTTGGTAGGATTGAAACGCGGCGGTTTTTATGCTGAACTGGGTGGCGGCTGGGATAGCTATCTTCCCTTTTTCCGTTTTTCGCTGGAGGCCAAAGTCAGTTTGGGGTTGAACAACCAGCTGGGAGCAGGCCCCGACAACACCCAGCGGCATTACTACACCGATGCGATCCGGTCGTTGCGCTCCAACATCTTTACACTTTCCGTACACTTCGAATAAACTCTATTGCCGTCTGGCGCTTCGGCCTCTGAATTCGGAACAAATAACGGCGGCCGCTACCGAAATATTGAGGGATTCCACCTTTTGTCCCGGAGGTGAAAAGGCCGGGATGTGAATTTTGTGGCTGATCAGCGGGGTCAGTTCGGGACCGATTCCGCGCCCCTCATTCCCCAATACCACGATACCCGTATCTGCCAACTGTGTTTGATAAATATTTTCGCCGTCGAGAAAGGCGCCGAAAACCGGGGTTTGCCGTTGGTTCGCCTCTTCCAGGTAAGCTGTCAGGTCGCGGTAGTGCACCCTGACGCGGCAAATGGCGCCCATGGTTGCCTGCACGGCTTTGGGGTTGAAGAGGTCGGCTGAATCGACCGAACAGACAATGTCGCTGATGCCAAACCAATCGGCAGTCCGCATGATGGTGCCTAAATTTCCGGGATCCTGGATGTTGTCGAGGCACAAAACCAGTTGCGAAAAGAGTTGCGCTTCCGTTGGCGTATAAGCCGGGATCCGGCAAAGTGCCAAACATTGCTGCGGGTTCTTCAGCAAACTGGCTTTCCGGATCTCCGCATGTGAGCAGGTAACAATTGATTTTGCGCGGCCGGCCAGCGCCCCGGCACTTTCCAGGTACGCTTCCGTGGCAAAAAGAAATTCTACCTCCAGCGCCGACTCCAGAATATCAGTGACTAACTTGTTACCTTCGGCCAGAAAAAGGTTCTCGGCCAAACGGAATTTTTTCAATTCCAGCGAACGAATGAGTTTTATATTATTTTTACTGATCACGAAAATTCAGGGTTTTGAAAAATAATAACCCGAAAGTAGCTGTTTCTTGATAAAACACTTCACTATTTTTGCATAAAAACTAAGAACTCTTTGAAAGAAGGAAAAGCATACTGGTTTGATCGGATTGCCCGATGTGCGGCGCTCTTGCTTTTATTGGGAATGTTTTCCTGCTCTTCCTCCAAATATGTTCCGAAGGGAGAATATTTGCTGAACAGGGTTGAGGTAAAAGTTGACAATCCCGAAATTAACCGGGAAGAGCTGGATTCGTACCTCAGACAGAAAGAGAATCTGCGGATTCTGGGATTTTTGAAGTTTCACCTTTGGGTGTACAATCTGTCGTCGCCGAAAAAAACGGACGACTGGCTGAAGCGCATCGGCGAGCAGCCCCAGGTTTACAGTGCCGACCTGATGGCGCGATCGGCCGACCAGTTGCAGCAATATCTGTGGAATAAAGGGTATTACGGGGCCACGGTTAAAAGCGAGGTGCATAAAAATGAGGACAAACGCAAGGTTGACCTGCTTTTTCGTATTACCACCGGGGAACCTTACCGGATCAGCAACCTCTCGTTTCTGATCGCCGACTCCCTGCTTCGCGAACAGTTTCATAACGAGTACCCGCACAAAATCCTTCGCGAAGGAAACCGCTTCGACCTCGACCTGCTGAACCGCGAAAGAGAAAATATTACCCGTTTTTTTCAGAACAAAGGATACTACAACTTTTCAAAATCGATGATCTATTTTGAGGCCGACACCCTGCGCAGGGGGAATGCTGTCGACCTGAGCCTGGTGGTTGATCTTCCCGAAGAGAGCCAGCAAGACTCCGTGCGGATTTACAAGAGGTACCGGATTAATAACTATCACTACACCGTTTTGCCCGGCTCAGCAGCTCTGTCGCGCGGACAGGCCCATCTGGGCGATACGGTCAGGCAGGATAAATACACCTTTATTTTCAGGGATTATTATAAATACAATCCCCGGCTGTTTACCCGCCTCAATAAAATGGCTGAAAGCGACTGGTACAGGCTTGAAAATGTAGAAAAAACCTTTGATGCGCTGAACCGTCTGAGGCAGTTCCGGTTTATCAACATCTATTTTCAGGAAATGGCCGACAGCGCCGGAACCGGCCTGCTCAACTGCCGGGTCGACATGGCGCCGCTGTCCAAACAGTCTTCGTCGTTTGATGTGGAAGGGACCAACACCTCCGGAAACTTTGGGATGGCTGGCAATCTTAACTATGTGCACCGGAACCTTTTCCGGGGTGCCGAAGTGCTGAATGTGAGGCTCAAAGGGGCGATGGAGCGGCAGCAGGCAGTGGTCAGCAACGAATCGCGCGACTTTAATACCCGCGAAACCGGGCTGGAGGCTACCCTGACAGTGCCCAAGCTGTTCGGACCAGCCAGTCTTTTCCGTTCGTTCGGCGATTTTTTGCCTAAAACCGTCACGACCCTCGGGTACAACTACCAGCAACGTCCCGACTACACCCGGGTGATCTCCACCTTCCGACTGGGATATGAGTGGATGACCTCCCGGTTTTCGCGCCACATGTGGAATGTTGTTGATTTTAACATGGTTGATCTTTCCCGGTTTGATCCCGGTTTTATCAACTCAATCAAGGATTTATACATCAAAAGCAGTTTTACCGACCACCTTATCCTGGCCACCAATTATTCTTACGTGTACAACACCCAGGTGTTGAATACACGCAGCAATTACACCTATCTGAAAGTGACCGCCGAGTCGTCGGGAAATCTGCTCAACCTGCTCTCCGGCATTACCGGCGCTGAAAAAACGGTGGTCCCCGATACCAGTGGTCTGCGTCCGCAGGCGTTTTACCGCTTTCTCGATACCCGTTATGCGCAGTATGTAAAGGCCGATCTGGAGTTTCGGAAAGGATATGTCATTGACCGGTACAATTCAGTGGTCGGGCGGGCCTTTCTGGGCATCGGACTTCCTTACGGGAATTTCGATGTGCTTCCGTTCGAGAAAAAATATTTCACCGGCGGGGCAAACGGAATCCGGGCCTGGCAGGTCAGGTCGTTGGGGCCCGGTACATATCGCGCTTCTGTGGGAGATTACCCCAACCAGTCGTCGGATATTAAAATCGAGGCAAACCTCGAATATCGCTTCCGGCTGATCAAATATCTGGAGGGGGCCTTCTTTTTAGATGCCGGGAATATTTGGGCCATCAACCAAAAAGACAACCGCCCGGGTGCGCAGTTTTACTGGAACCGTTTTTACAGAGAGCTGGCCCTGGGAACCGGAACCGGTTTCCGATTCGACTTTTCTTACTTCATCTTTCGGCTCGACTTGGGCATGAAACTTCGCGATCCGGCCCAGTCCGAAGGAAACGGATGGATAATCGGTACACGTAAAATTACGGGCAACGATTTTAATTTCTCCTTTGCCATCGGGTATCCCTTCTGATTTTATTTGCTTTATTTTTGAGCAATACGCTATTGCTTAGTTGTTTAACATTGCTTAACTTTTAGCAATGAAATACGACAAGCTGACCCGGATATTCAGGGAGTATTTCTCATTTACCCGTTCCGAACGCCGTGGAATATTTGTTCTCAGCGTTCTGCTTCTCCTTTTTTTTGTGTTGAATGTGGTTGTTGAGCATATCGAATTTCAGAAGCCCGAAGATTTTTTAGCCCTTCAGGAAGAGATTAAAGCCTGGCAAAACAAGGATAAAAAGTCCGGACAACTGGCCGGGCTTTCACTTTTCGACTTTGATCCGAATGCCATTTCTCCCGATGAGTTTGCCTTGTTGGATCTTCCGGATCGTATCAAAAACAACATTCTGCGTTACCGCGAAAAAGGCGGCTATTTCAAAACTCCCGAGGATGTTCGGAAAATTTATGGAATGAACGACAGCATTTTTGCCAGCCTGCTTCCCTTTATCCGGATCACCCGGCAGGCCGACCCGGAGCAGCATTATCGCGAAGAAGCAGCCGTGCGGCAGGAATATTTTTTCTGTGATCCGAACAGCGTCACCGACGAGGAGATGGTACAACTGGGATTTAACTCCAGGCAGCGGCAAAACCTGTCGGCTTTCCGGAGAAAAGGAGGAGTCTTCCGGGATAAAACTGACCTGCAGAAAATTTACGGAATCGATTCGGCGCTGTTTGAAAGACTAAAACCCTGGATTGAAATTGTTCCGTTGCCCGAAGTGGGCAAAGAGAAAACGACTTTGCTGCTGGTGGAACTGAACCTGGCCGATTCGCTGCAGCTGCTCCGTTTGCCGGGAATCGGACCGGCGTTTGCCGGACGTATTCTGAAATACCGAAACATGCTCGGCGGTTTTCATTCAACCGGTCAGCTGCTGGAAGTTTACAACCTGGAAGCAGACCGGTATGCCCAGTTTGCCGCGCTGGTTACGGCCGACAGTTCCCTGGTGCGGAAAATTCGCATCAACTTCGCCGGGCCGGCCGATCTGAAGCATCCCTATCTGCGCCGCGAACAGGCGCGAAGATTGCTGGAAAGCCGGCAGAAAGAGGGGCCGTTCACCGATCTGAACCAATTGCTGGAGAAAAATGTTCTGGATGAAAATACCTTTCGGAAAATCAAACCCTATCTGACCTGCCGGTAAGTTGGAAGTGAAAGCGGGGAGGCAGTCCGGGAAGCGTTCTTTGGGAACAATTTTTTTGGATTAAATTTGATTAACACTGAATAATTTCTAAATTTGCGCCTCGATTAAAAAAAGAAAAAACGGTTAAGTATGATTATTATTCCGGTAAAAGAAGGCGAAAACATTGAAAGAGCCTTGAAAAGGTTCAAAAGAAAGTTTGAGAAAACAGGTGTAATCAAAGAATTACGCGAGAGACAGAATTTTTCAAAACCGTCTGTGAAGAAACGGGCTGAATTGAAGAAGGCAATTTACATTCAAGCGTTACAGCGTCAGGAAGACTAATCTGTTTAGTGATTCCTGACATTTGAGGTAAATGGATGGGCATTCAGGAATCTTTCATAAATTACTTGAAGTATGAGAAGCGTTGTTCTTCTCATACAGTGGTAGCATATCAACATGACCTCGATCAGTTTGTGCAGTTCTGTACGGATTCGGTCGGGGAATTTGATATAAATAAGGTCGATAGTAAGCTGGTTCGGGAGTGGGTGGTTAGTTTGATGGAAAACAAGCTCTCTCCACGATCGGTACACCGGAAACTGTCTTCCGTAAAAATGTTCTTCAAGCACCTGATGAAAATGGAGCTGATCGATGCCAATCCGGTGATGAGCGTTCCTTTGCCCAAAGTGAGGAAAAAATTACCTGGCTTTGTTGGGGAGAAGAATCTGCATCACCTGTTGGATGACGGTTTTTTTTCGAAAGATTTTTCGGGTATCAGGGACAAGCTTATTGTGGAGATGCTTTACGGGACAGGGGTTAGGTTGAGCGAATTGCTGAATCTCAACGAGAACCATATCGACCTGAAAAGTTATCAGATCAAAGTAACCGGAAAAAGAAACAAAGAGCGCATCATTCCTTTTCCGCGCACACTGAAACCTTTAATAGAAGAATATCGTTTGCTAAAAAAAGAACAGTTCGGTTTTGAAGGAGGCGTTTTGCTGCTGACCGACAAAGGCGAACCGGCATACGAAAAGTTAATTTACCGGGTTGTGAAGACGAATTTATCCAAAGTAACCTCGCTCGAAAAGAGGAGTCCGCACGTGCTCCGGCACACTTATGCGACTCATCTGCTCAATAAAGGTGCCGATCTCAATGCCGTGAAGGAATTGCTGGGGCACTCCAACCTGTCGGCAACTGAGATTTACACCCATACTACATTTGAAAAATTACATCGTATTTATGAACAAGCCCACCCCAGGGGTTAAAAACTGATGGATTATGAATATCAAGGTAAATTCAGTGCATTTCAACGCCGATCAGAAGCTGATCGATTTTGCTACCAAAAAGGTAAACAAGCTGGATGTTTTTTTTGACGGTATCCTCGGCGCTGAGGTAACGTTTAAAGTGTTGAAGCCCGAAGCGGCCAACAACAAGATCGCCGAGATCAAACTCTCTATTCCAGCCACTGATAATTTATTTGCCAAGAAGCAGGCTGATACCTTTGAAGAGGCTACAGATTTGGCAATAGATGCTCTTCGCCGTCAGTTAGATAAATTTAAAGACAAAATTCGGGCAAAATAAAAAATCAAATTTGTTTGAACCGGGTGCGAATTGTATAAAAATATTTTTACATTTGCAGACCCTTTTCGGGGCGTCCTGTGATTTCCTGTTTGAAGCGAAACAACGCAGTTTTAAACGGTTCCCGAAATAGATGACGAGGGAGTTTTTAAGCTGAAGAAAGTTTTGAAAAAGACGATACTCAGAAAAACATTCTCGAAAATATTTCAGGCAGGGCGGTTCTTTGGATAATTTTTTTATACATTTGCACGGCCTTTTAAAAAGGCAAAATGCGGGAGTAGCTCAGTCGATAGAGCATCAGCCTTCCAAGCTGAGGGTCGCGGGTTTGAGTCCCGTTTCCCGCTCAAATTTTAAAGCCAGAGTAGCTCAGGGGTAGAGCGCTTCCTTGGTAAGGAAGAG
>JARKOX010000178.1 GCA_029975525.1 Prolixibacteraceae bacterium
AAATTCCTGAATGTCGAAAAAGACGCCTACCTCGGCAAACCTTTCGACGAAGCATTTCCGCAGTATAAAAACCTGCGTAAAGGGCTCGACAAACTGAAGGAAAACAAACTGGAGATTTCAGTTGAACACCGTAATCGCCTCAAATATTACGAAGTAACCAGTACTCCCCTGTTTGATCACCACCAAAATTTTTCCGGCAAACTGATCATTATTCACAACATCACCACTGCCAAAAGATCGGAAAAAGCTCTGAGAGAAGCCAACCGTCAACTGCAGGAAGGAATTGCCAGCCGCGAGAAACTGATTGCCGATCTGGATGCTTTTGCGCACACCGTTGCCCACGATATTATGAACACCCTGGGAGCAATTGTTACCGCCAGCGACCTGATGAAAGAGCATCTTGCAAACAAAGACTACAACTCGGTTTCGGACCTCAACAACCTGGTAGAGCGGTCGGCCAACAAAACCCTGCACATTACCCGCGAACTGCTTACCCTGGCTTCAGTCAGGCAACAGGAGGTGAACCGGCTGCCGCTCGACATGGCTGCAATTATTGATGAAGCCGAAAACCGCCTGCACCACATGATTGCGGAAAAACAGGCACGCATCCTGAAACCGGAAAAATGGCCGGTTGCCATCGGCCATGCCCCCTGGGTAGAAGAAGTGTGGGTGAACTATCTGAGCAATGCCATTAAATACGGAGGTACCCCGCCGGTGCTCGAACTGGGCGCCAACCAGCCCAAGGGCGGTTTCATCAGGTTCTGGATCAAAGACAACGGCGCCGGGTTATCGGAGGAGGAACAGGCCACCCTTTTCAACAAATACACCCGGCTGGCTCCCAAACGCGCCCCGGGGCACGGACTGGGACTTTCGATCGTAAAACGGATCATGGAAAAGCTGGACGGCAAAGTCGGTGTTACCAGCCCCAAAGGTGGAGGTTCAGTTTTCTATTTCGATTTGCCGGCCAGCGAAGCTCAGCTTTCCCCGAATAAATAAACTGCTGAAGTTTCACCAATCGCAACAAACCTGTCCAGTTAACCGGCAACGTCGTCCCAATCAAAACCGGAGTTTGTGCCGGACCGCAACATTCATCCGAGCCAAATCCGCTGATTTTCCCCATTCATTACCTTTCCGGTTCCCGGCTCTTCTACTGCATCCTCTGCTTGCCGCAACAACGCACAACCAACTACAATCCGGCCAATAAGCGCCTGGCCGCACCTTTCGGACCACCTTCGCATGCACCTCACTTTTCAACAATTGTTAATAACCGCGGTTTAAAGATGGTTAGCTTCTTCTCCGAAAAAAACTTGACTTATACCGGTTTGTTTATTTAATTTTGATACATCAGGTGAGCGATAAAAAACAGTTCTAAAGATAGGGAGATGACAAAAAGCACTTAGGTGGGCTTCGAGTCAGATCAGCCGGGTGAAAACCTGCTTATCGGAAGGACCGGAGACGAAGGCAAGAAAGGTAACCCTTTTAAGCCCGGTCAAACGCCAGCCACTGCAGAGTGTTCATTGGAAAGTTGAGTTTAACGGCGGAAAAAAAGAAAGGGTTTCGGCCCGGAAAGTTTTCCGGAAACGGGAAAAGGCGCAAGCCCCGACCCGGATCACAATCAGAGGGCAAGCAGCAATGTAAACCCGTTGATGATTGTCCGAAGGGCGCTCCGTCCGGGAAGAAATTTCAGGAGGGGAGAAATCTCCTGCGAAAGATCGAGCGGACATCCTGAAGGTTTTGCCGTAACAAGCATCTCCCAAAGGAAATGGGCCGATTTTTCAGGCGAAAGC
>JARKOX010000024.1 GCA_029975525.1 Prolixibacteraceae bacterium
ACCCGGCTGGCACGGGAAAAACAGGTTGATATTCTGCCGGTCGATTCGGAGCACTCGGCCATTTTTCAGTGCCTGGTGGGCGAATATATGAACCCGCTCGAAAAGATCTATCTCACCTGTTCGGGCGGACCGTTCCGGAAAAAAAGCTTGGAAGAGCTGAAAACCGTTACCCCCGCCGATGCCCTGGCACATCCCAACTGGGACATGGGCGCCAAAATTACCATCGACTCGGCAACCCTCATGAATAAAGGCTTTGAAATGATTGAAGCCTACTGGTTGTTTGGCCTGCCACCTGAAAAAATCGAGGTGATCGTCCATCCGCAGTCGATCATTCATTCGCTGGTGCAGTTTCAGGATGGCTCCATCAAAGCACAACTGGGATTACCCGATATGAAACTGCCGATCCAGTATGCCCTCGGCTTTCCGGAACGCCTTCCCAATAATTTCCCGCGGTTCAATTTTATGGACTGTCCCAGTTTTACCTTTGAACTGCCTGATACCAAAAAATTTCGTAACCTTGCACTGGCCTACGAAGCGTTGCGGGCCGGCGGAAACATGCCCTGCGTGCTGAATGCCGCCAATGAGCTGGTCGTTAGTGCCTTCCTGGAAAACAAAATCGGCTTCCCCGAAATGTCCGGAATCATCGAGCAGGCGCTGGAGAAAGCTGATTTTATCGCACATCCCGGTCTGGAAGACTATATTTTTACCAATACCGAAACCCGGAACAGAACCCGGTTGTTGATTGACAAAAAAGTTTAATAACGGAAATAATAGTGAATGGAATCGATACTGATTAAAGCGGCCCAACTGATTTTAAGCTTGTCTATCCTGGTGGTCCTGCACGAGTTTGGGCACTTTATGTTTGCCCGTCTTTTTAAAACCCGTGTGGAGAAGTTTTATCTCTTTTTTGATCCGTGGTTTTCGCTTTTCAAATTAAAGAAGGGGGAAACCGAGTATGGAGTAGGCTGGCTTCCGTTGGGAGGCTACGTCAAAATTGCGGGGATGATCGACGAGTCGATGGATAAAGAGCAGATGAAACTGCCGCCGCAACCGTGGGAATTCCGGGCCAAACCGGCCTGGCAGCGTTTGCTGATTATGGTGGGCGGCGTGCTGATGAATCTACTGTTTGCCATGCTTATTTACATCGCCGTCCTTTTTGCCTGGGGCGAAGAGTATCTGCCGACAGCCAACGTCAAATACGGGATTGTGGCCAGTGAGCTTGCCGAGAAAATCGGCTTCCGCACGGGCGACAAAATCTTGTCGGTCGACCACAAACCGGTTGAGAATTTTCTCAAGGTTATCCCGACCATTGTGTTCGACAAAGCCTCTTCGGTGCAGGTTGAACGCGATGGACAGCCGGTCGACATCCCGATTCTGAACGAACATTTTGCTCTTTTGCTTAACAGCAAGGCGGGTGATATTTTCTCGTTCCGGCTTCCGTTCCATTTTATAATCGACAAGTTTGCGAAAGTTTCGCCCGGAAAGGATGCCGGCTTGCTGAAAGGGGATGAGATTACCGGGATTGACGGACAGCACTTCAGTTTTCATGATGAATTCCAGAAGAAAATGGCCGACAGCAAAGGCAAAAAAATCACCCTCTCCATCCTGCGCGACGGAAAACCGCTGGAGATTCCGGTTCAGCTCGGCGAAGAGGGGCTGCTGGGGATTCTCAACGGCTACAATTTTGAGAGTGTGTTTGAGTTTAAGACCAACCATTACGGACTGCTCGGATCCATTCCGGCCGGTATTGAACGCGGAGTGGGGACCATTAAGGATTACCTGAAACAGATTAAGCTGTTGTTTATGCCCGAAACCAAAGCCTACGAATCGCTGGGTGGGTTTATCACCATCGGGAGCATTTTTCCGGGCGTTTGGGATTGGCATGCTTTCTGGAATATGACGGCGCTGCTCTCTATTATTCTGGCGATTATGAATTTATTACCCATTCCGGCGTTGGATGGCGGGCATGTGATGTTCCTGATGTTTGAAATTGTCACCGGCCGCAAACCCAATGAAAAATTCCTGGAATATGCACAGATTGCCGGGATGATCCTGCTGCTGGCGCTGGTGTTGTATGCCAATATAAACGATGTCATAAAACATTTGCTTTAATGGGGCAGAGATGAAAAAAAATCTATTTTTGTGACAAACAAATCAATAGCAGAGAGATGGACCTATTTATTATTGCCGGCGCAATCGGCCCCTGGGAAATAGTACTGGTCGTTGCCATTGCTTTGCTGATTTTCGGGGGAAGTAAAATTCCGGGACTGATGAAAGGGCTGGGAGAGGGGATCAAAGAGTTTAAGAAAGCAGCCCGCGGAGCGGAGAAGAACAATACCGACAAAGAAAAGGAAATCAAGTAATAAAAAGTTCTATTTTTGTAATAAACAAATTAAACGCAATATCATGAATGCATTTGTAATTGCCGGTGTGATTGGCCCGTGGCAGGTTGTACTTATCGTTGCTGTAGCATTGTTGCTTTTTGGCGGACGTAAAATTCCCGAACTCATGAAAGGATTAGGAGAAGGGATGAAAGAATTCAAAAAAGCTACCCGCGAAAACAACGACGACAACTCGTCTGATAAAGAAGCTGAAAAACTTAACAAGTAAGAAAACCTTATTTGATCAACATAGAAGATCCTGCTTCCCGCGGTACGGAGGTGGGATTTTTTATTTTAACAACTGATTAACAAATGGTAGGGTTTTTGCATGAACGGTCCGTGCACCTGTAATTCCATCAAAAAATAGATTCATATGAAAAGAGGTTTTCGTTATTTGCTGATATTGCTATGCATGGTTCAGCTCTCTTCCTGTAACTACAAGGAAGGTCAGCCATTACGCAGAAATGTCACCGGGAAAGCGGGGGGAGTGCTGGTTGTGATGTCCGACAAGTCGTGGGATGACCTTCCCGGAAATCTGATCCGGAAAACTTTTGGCCAGCCGCAGTTGGCGCTGCCCCAGGAAGAGCCCATTCTGGACATCACCCGAATCCCGAACGAAGCTTTTAAAGATGTTTTCCTGACCACACGAAATATTCTTCAGACCAGAATCTCCCCCCTGGTCGAGACTTCCGGAGTGGTCTTTTACGACAATGTCTGGGCCTATCCGCAAGCCACGGCGCAAATTAATGCCCGCAACAACGAGGAGTTTGAGAAGTTATTCAATGAAAACTCAGACAAGCTGATCAGCTATTTTCTGAAAGCCGAACGTCAGCGGTTGAACATGAACTACCGGCAGTATCACGAAAGAGCGATCTCTTCCACCCTGGAAGAGAAGTACGATCTGTCGCTGCAGGCAGCACCCGGATTTCAACTTTCGCAGGAACGGCCGAATTTTGTATGGCTCAGGTTTGAAACTCCCGAAATTTCGCAGGGGTTACTGGTTTACTGGTTCCCTTACCAGTCCGACAGCACTTTTACTCCGGACTATTTGCTGGCCCAGCGCGACAGCTTTTTAAAAGCGAATGTGCCCGGCCCGACTCCCGGCAGTTACATGGGCACCGAACGCCGGATTGATCCCCTCTTCCAGATAACAACCCACAACGGAAATTATGCTGCTGAAATGCGCGGATTGTGGAGGGTGGAAAATGATTTTATGGGAGGTCCGTACCTGATGCTGGCCGAATTGGATGCCTGCCGGAAACGGGTGGTGGTGGTCGACGGCTATGTGTATGCCCCCAGCAAAGAGAAACGCAATCTGTTGCGACAGGTGGAAGCCATGGTCTATTCGTTGCGATTTAAAGACCAGGAAAAAAATGACAAGATCAACAGTCAGATCAAGATGGGAAACTGAGAGTTTGAGATCGTAATCGGAGAAAAAAATCGGGCTGGCGCAAGGAAACGTCAGCCCGATTTTTTATTTCAACAGGGTTAGAATACCCGTTTAACAATCTCCGTTACATTGTCAGAAATGCCGTAGGTGTAAATATGCAGGCTGGGCACTTTGTTTGCCACCAGGTCTTTCGACTGGTAAATGGCCCATTCGGTACCTACCCGGCGGGCGTCGTCGTCGGTGTGACAACGGCTCAGCTCTTTTACCAGCTCAGTGGGCAGGTCGATGTGGAAAATTTTGGGGAGCACGGTCAGCTGGTTTTTTAGTGCAATGGGTTTGATCCCCGGAATAATCGGCACCGTGATGCCGTGCTGGCGGCATTTCTCCACAAAATCGTAATAGACCTGGTTGTCGAAAAACATTTGGGTCACAATGTATTCGGCGCCGGCATCCACCTTTTTCTTCAGGTAGAGCAGGTCGGTTTCCAGGTTCGGGGCTTCGAAGTGTTTTTCGGGATATCCGGCAACCCCCACACAAAAATCGAGCGGAGCGTTGTTTTTCAGGTCGGCATCCAGATAGACGCCACTTCGCAGGTTGACGATCTGTTCCACCAGTTCGTTGGCGTGGCTGTGGCCATCGGGTTCTGGTTTGAAAAGGTGTTCACTTTTCAGGCCGTCGCCGCGAAGCGCCAACACATTCTGGATTCCTAAAAAACTGAGATCGATGAGCATGTGCTCGGTTTCACTCTTCGAGAAGCCTCCGCACACGACATGCGGAACCACCGGGATATCGTATTTGTGCTGAATGGCCGCGGCAATGGCCACGGTCCCGGGGCGTTTGCGGGAGACTTTCTTGCGGATCGAACCGTCGGCCAGCTCCTTAAATTCGATTTCGTCGCGGTGAGCCGTTATGTTGATATATTTCGGGTTAAACGCTACCAGGCTGTCGATGGTGCGGTAAATCCGCGAGGCGTCATTGCCTTTCAGCGGAGGCAGCAGTTCAAAAGAAAAAACCGTTTG
Organism: Prolixibacteraceae bacterium; assembly: GCA_029975525.1. Classification (GTDB taxonomy): domain Bacteria; phylum Bacteroidota; class Bacteroidia; order Bacteroidales; family Prolixibacteraceae; genus UBA1413. The sequence goes on from JARKOX010000024.1 coordinate 4,791, forward strand.
ACCGGCTTGTGTAATAATGTCGATAACTTTCATTTTCCGGATGTCAGATCACTAAATAAAGAAACAAAGGTAATAATCCCCGGTGAAATTTTACTGTTTGAACAGCTCTTCCACTTTTCGAGCCGCTTTGTCCATTTCACGTTTCACCTTGGTTTCAATGGAGTTGTTGAAGTGAAAAACTATGTCGAGCAGGAACATGGCTACCATACCAATCAAGGCGCCAAAAATAAAAATCCTGAAACTCTTTCTCCGTGTTTTTTTCATGGAAATTGTTGTTTTGCCGATTAATTTAAAAGCATACTAAACCGCAGGGTGGTGATATTTCAGAAGAACGGGGCTGCTACCCCGGCCAGTGGAAATGGATAGTCTGTTTCAGATCGGGGTGTAAACTCAGCGGGACCGGGCTGATGCCGGCAACCGATTCAATGAGGCGCCGGTCGGTTTCGGTATATTTTTTCGGAGGGAAAAAGAACTCCACCACAACCTCGGCAACCCGCCGGGGATTGTCGGCCATTATTTTAGTGATTTCCACCTCGGTGCCTTCCAGGTCAATTCCGTGGTCGCGGGCTTTAATTCCCATGATGGTCAGAATGCAGCTGCCCAGGGCGGTAGCCAGCAGATCGGTGGGCGAGAAAAATTCGCCTTTTCCGCGGTTGTCGAGCGGGGCATCTGTCGTAATCCGGTTCCCCGACTGCACATGGGTGTTGTCTGTTCTCAGATCACCCAGGTATTTTGTTTTGACCGTTATCATTTTTTTCTGTTTTGGTTTCTCTAAAGATACCACTATTTTCGTTTTTCAATATTTGCTTACACATGGAACTACCCGGGAAACGAATCACCGATTTTATCAACCGCCACCATGTTTTGACGCTGGCCACCTGCGCCGGGGGAATACCGTGGTGTGCCAACTGCTTTTATGTCTATCTGGAGGGAACGAACCAGCTGGTTTTTACCTCCGACGACAAAACCAAACATGTGCAGGATGTGCTGCAAAATCCGGAAGTGGCCGGCAGTATTGTGTTGGAGACCAGCGTGGTGGGGAAGATCCAGGGGATTCAGTTTCGCGGTGTGATGCGGCGGCCCCAGCCAGCCGAATCGACTGCTGTTCAGATGGCTTACCTGAAACGCTTTCCGTTTGCCCTGCTGATGGACACCTCCTTGTGGGTTGTTGATCTCTCCTATTTGAAGATGACCGATAACCGCCTGGGTTTTGGCAAAAAACTGATCTGGGAAAGGTAGACCGCCCGACAAGATTACCTGTAATTTTTTATCGTCGTTGTCGAAAACTCAGCACCCACCGGAGATTTCCTTCAAACTTCCTCTTTTGGGGTTGTTTTTTTCCCTTACATCTTTATTTTTGTTATTTATAAATAATCCGGTTTATGGCGGTTACCCGTTTTGGCGTTTCACTGGAAGAAGAGTTGCTCAAAGCACTCGACGAATTTGTGGTGGAGAACCAGTTCTCCAACCGCTCGCAGGCTATCCGCCACCTGATTGAGAAAAATCTGGTGGAGAAAAAGTGGAAATGCGACAATGTGGTGGCCGGCGCCATTACCCTGGTTTACCGGCAGATGCGCCATGATGTCAGGGACCGTTCTGCCAAAATTCAATCCCAGTATTTTGATGTGGTACTCTCTTCCCAGTTTTTTCACCTCAATGAAAACAACTACCTGGAGATCGTGGCCGTGAAAGGTCCGTCGCACCGGTTGACCGAGCTGTCGGAAAAATTGATCGGCATCAGGGGAATGCAGCACGGAAAATTGGTGATGTCGAAAGTGGATTAAATTTTTTTGACCCAATGGTAACACCTTTTTGAAAAATAATAACACGACAGAATATGATTAGAAAATTGATGCTTCTGTTTTTCGTGGTGACAGCGACGGTCATGCTGGCGAACGCGCAAAAAATCAGTGGAAAGATTGTTGACCGCCAAACCGGCGAAGGCCTGCCCGATGCGTCAGTTGTGCTGGTGAAAACCGGAAAAGGAATTCACACCTCGGAAGAAGGCAGCTACGAGCTGGCGTTGCCCGCCGGGAAACAGATTATTGAGGTGCGCTACATCGGATACGCCCACCAGCGCAAAGAGATCCAGTTGGGGAAAGGGGAAACGCTGGAATTGAATTTCCGGCTGGTGCCTGAAACCGTTGAGCAGGAGCAGGTGGTGGTTACGGCCAACAAGCTGGGAATGGATCGCGACAACGTGCCCATGAATGTTTCGGTCATTACCCGGCAGGAGATCGAACAGAGTACCGAATCGAACATCTTGCCGGTAATCAGCGCCCAGGTTCCCGGGTTGTTTGTTACCGAACGGGGAGTAACCGGCTTTGGGCTGGCGGGCGGATCAGCCGGAAAAATCAGTATCCGCGGGGTTGGCGGAAGCGATGCTTCTTTTCCGGTGCTGCTGCTCATCGACGGACAACCGCAGTTTATGGGAATCATGGGGCATGCCATTCCCGATTCGTATGTCTCTTCCGATATCGAAAAAGTGGAAGTGGTGAAAGGCCCGGCTTCCATCCTCTACGGAACCAATGCGATGGGCGGTGCACTCAACCTGATTACCCGGCGGCAAAAAGAGGAAGGGTTATCGCTCCGGGGAAGGTTGATGTATGGATCGTTCAACACCCAGAAGTACGCTGCTTCTGCCGGATTCAGGCAAAACCGCTTTAGCGTGCTGGCTTCCTACAACCACGACCAAACGGACGGCGACCGTCCCAACTCCGACTTTAAAATCGACAACGGCTACCTGAAGGTCGGATATGAAATCAATGGACATTTTTCGCTGACCGCCGATGTCAGTCAAAGTTGGTTCGATGCCTACGATCCCGGCTCAATTTATTACCCAAATCCAGCAGAATATGACCATAAAAGCCACTGGGTCGATATCTCGCGCACCAACAGCTATGTTACCCTTTCCAATAAATTTGAAAAGGCCGAAGGAGGCCTGAAGGTTTACTATATGAAAGGCGACCATGATTTGTACGATGGCTGGAAAAGTACCGATCAGAATGTGGGGCTCAGTCTGTACCAGGGGTTGCGCCTGTTTGAAAATAACCTGCTGAATGTAGGTTTCGATGCCAAACGTTATGGCGGAAAAGGGACTGCCACTTCGTTGGGAGAGCTCAGTGGGAAATGGCTCGACGTGAAGGAAACCGGCGCTTATGCAATCGTGCAGCACACCCTTTTCGAACGGCTGACCCTCAATTCCGGAATTCGTTACGATCACCATTCGTTGTATGGCGGTGAATGGATTCCGCAGTTTGGGGCAGCTGCCGAGATCAGCAAAAGTTCAACCCTAAAAGCATCGGCGTCGAAGGGATTTCGCAATCCCACCATCCGCGAGCTGTATCTCTTTCCGCCAGCCAATGCCGCGCTGCAGCCGGAAACCATGTGGAACTACGAGCTGACCTTCAGCCGGACATTTGCCCAAACCCGCGGGAAAGCCGAACTGACCGGTTTTGTTGCCAAAGGAGAGAACCTCATCCTGGCCGTTCCCAATTCTTCGCCGCCGCCACCGGTGAAAAACCAGAACACAGGAGCCTTTACCCACCAGGGCGTTGAGCTCGATGTGCGATTCAGGGTTTCGGGCAAACTAAGTCTGCACGGAAGTTACAGCTACCTGCACATGGACACGCCAAAAGTTTCGTCGCCCGAGCACCAGCTGTTTGGCAGCGCTAACTACCGCGCCGGAAAATTCGACCTGTCGGCAAGCCTGCATCACATCAATAATCTTTATACCAAAGTAACCGATCCTGTTTCTGCTGAAACTTACACCCTGCTGAATGCCAAAACCAGCTACCTGCTCACCCGGCAGATTATCCTGTTTGTTTCGGGCGAAAATCTGTTTGACCAAAAATACCAGGCACAGTATGGATATCCGATGCCCGGGATTACGTTGTTCACCGGAATAAATTTCTCCATGTAAAAAAGATCGGATTTTTAGGGAAGATCAGATGGCGCCGGGTGCGCCATTTTTTTTTGCAAACGATTGTTGTTTCAAAAAGCTTTTCCGAAGCATTAGTTTTCTAATTTAACACCCAGAAACCAGTCAAAACTGAACCATGGAAAAAGAAACCACAACCCGCAGAGAATTTATCGCCAAAAGTGCGGCCACCGTAGCTGGTGTTTCAGTCGGACTTCAGGCTTTTAGTTCCAAACAGGGCGCCGCAGTGTTTGGCGCCAACGACAGGATCCGGATGGGCTTCATCGGCATTGGCAACCGCGGTTCGCAGCTGATGCAGCTTTTTATGGGCAACCCCGAGGTGGAAGTTGCTGCCCTGTGCGATGTTTATGAACCGTACCTGCTTCGGGATCATAGCCAGGTGAGTCCGCGTTATATCCAAACCATGGGAGGGCAAATCCCGAAGATGGGTGAAACCTTCGGCAAACCTCCCAAATCGTACCGCGATTATCGAAAACTGCTCGAAGACAAGGAGGTTGATGCGGTTTGTATTGCAACGCCCGATCACTGGCATGCGCTGCAGACGATTGCCGCAATAGAAGCCGGTAAGGATGTTTATGTTGAAAAACCACTTACCATTACCCTTCTCGAAGGGCGAAAAATGGTGGAGGCACAGGCCCGGAGCAGGCAGGTGGTTGCCGTGGGACTCAACCGGCGCGGCTCATCGGTTTATCAGAAACTGGCCAAAGAGATTCCGGCCGGAAAAATCGGAAAAGTCACCGTGGCGCGGGCATTTCGTATCAACAATATGTTTCCCGGAGGAATCGGGAAGCTGACCGCCGAAATCCCGCCCGCCGGTTTCAATTGGGATATGTGGCTGGGACCGCGTGCGATCCGTCCTTATCAGTATAACATTGCCCCTTACATGTTCCGCTGGTGGAAAGACTATTCGAGCCAGATGGGAAACTGGGGCGTTCATTTCATGGATGTGATCCGCTGGATGATGGGCGAAACCGCTCCGGTTGCCATCAGCGCCCACGGCGGCAAACTGGCCGTTGACGACGACCGCGACATCCCCGACACCATGCAGGTTACCTTCGAATTTGCGTCGGGGGCGATCGCTTCGTTTTGCATCTACGAAGCCAGCAGCGGCGGACTATTTCCCTACGGGGAGGTGGAGTTGCGCGGTACCAAAGGGACACTGTATGCCGGTGAAAGCGGATACCGGATACAGCCTGCGTCGAAAGGACAGTTTCAAAGCTGGGATAAGATGGTTGATGCCGAAGAGTTCGACGCCCGGAACGAAGCGCTGGGCGATGGCAGCAGCCGCGACAGTACCGCCAACCTGGTGCGGAACTTCCTCCACTGTGTCAAAACCCGCGAAACGCCGCTTTGTACCCTCGAAGAGGGACACCGTTCCACCAGTTTTGCCCACCTGGCCAACATTGCCCTGGCCACCAAACAACGGTTGCAGTGGGATCCTGTTGCCGAACGGTTTACCAACAGTGAAGAGGCAAATAACTATTTACATTACGAATACCGAAAACCCTGGAAATTATGAATGAGATGAATCGTCGCCAATTTTGCCGGACCACAGCTGCCGGCGCTGCCGGACTGACGCTGGCTGGCGCCGGCTGGGCTGCCGCTGCCAAGCCGGTACCACCCCGGCGTCCGGTAACTGTTTTTACCAAATGTCTGCAGTTTCTGGAATTTGGCGAATTGGGAGAAGTGCTGGCCGAAGTTGGGTTCGACGGCGCCGACCTGGCTGTGCGGCCGGGCGGACAAGTGTCTCCCGAAAATGTGGAAACCGAATTGCCACGCGCCTTTAAGGCGCTGAAAAAAGCGGGGGTTGCCATCCCGATGATGGTTACCTCAATCGATAACGCCGACGACCCGGTGGCTGAAAAGATTTTGAAAAGCGCTTCAAAATTGGGGATTACCCATTACCGGATGGGATGGATCGCCTACGATGAAAAGAAGCCGATTACCGAAAACCTGGAAAATTTCAAAGTCGCTTTCGCCAAACTGGAAAAGTTAAACCGCAAATACCACATCCGGGGCGAATATCAAAACCATGCGGGCAGGCGGCTGGGAGGGCCGGTTTGGGATCTGCATCCCCTGCTCCAGTCGCTCGATCCTGAATTTATCGGGGTCCAGTACGACGTGCGCCATGCTACCGTTGAAGGGGGTAACTCGTGGTTGCTGGGAATGCGCCTGGTGGCTCCCTGGATCGGCACTACCGATATCAAGGATTTCATTTGGGAAAAGGATGCCAGAGGCGCCTGGCGGGCCAGAACGGTTCCGCTGGGAGAAGGGATGGTCGATTGGAAAACCTATTTTACGGAGTACCAGAAACTGAACGTTGCAGCTCCGGTTTCGATTCATTATGAATATGATCTGGGTGGCGCGGAGTCAGGCAGCAAAACACCCAAAATGCCACTTCCGGAGATCAAAAAGTGGCTGAAAAAAGATCTGTTGTTCCTGAAAACGCAGTTTAACCAATACCAGCTTTGATATGCAACCGACCAACTGGAATCGTCGCCGGTTTTTGCAGACCTCCGGTCTGGCTGCCGGCGCGCTGGCAACGGGGTTCCCCTTTCCGACAGCAAGGGCGTCGGAGAGCGGCGCTTCCAAAAAAATAACCATTGAAAGTGTCAATTCAAACTTTGAACGGGAGCCGCTTATTCGTCCGTTTGGGTTTAAGGGCGGTTTTATGACCGAAATCTGGCAGAGTGCAGCCTGGATGAAGAGCGCTTCCGGCATAGAAAAGATTGGCCTGTGTACCCAGAATGTGCTCTGGTCGGATGCTGCGGTTTTTAGCGCCAATTCCGAGAGCGGCGGAAACGCCCTGATGTATGCCATGACCGAATATGCCCTGCGCCTGTTGAAAGGACGCTCGTTTGAGAATCCGGTCTCTTTGCTGGAGGAGATTCTCGAAGAGGTTTACGCTTATGGAGTGAAGATTTCGGGGAATAGCCGCCTGCGGAAAACTTTTGCGCTGAATGCCCTGGTGGGGGTTGACAATGCCGCCTGGCTGCTGTATGCGGCTGAAAATGGCTTTTCGACATTCGACGAGATGATCCCTGCTGCGTTCCGGCCGGCTTTGTCGCACCGGCACACCACGGTCGCCAGTATCCCGCTGATGGCCTACAACATTCCGGTGACCGAAATTGTGCAGGCGGTCCGCGACGGCTATTTCTTTATGAAGATCAAAATAGGACAGCCCGGCACCCAGGAGGAGATGCTTCAAAAAGATATGGCCAGGATTTCTGAAATTCACAAAGCTATTGGCGACTTCCGGACCCCGCATACCCAATCGGGTAAACTTCCTTACTATTTCGACGCAAACGGACGCTACGAAAAAAAGGAGACCTTGTTGCGCCTGATTGACCACACCCGGAAGATCGGGGCTTTTGAGCAGATCGCGATCATCGAGGAGCCTTTCCCGGAAGAGGTGGAAACCGACGTGAGCGACATCCCGGTGCGCCTGGCTTCCGACGAAAGCGCGCATACCGATGCCGACGCGCTCACCCGTATCCAGATGGGATATCGCGCCATTGCCCTGAAGGCAATTGCCAAAACATTGAGTATGACGCTGAAGATTGCCCATGTGGCCAAACAAAAGGGGGTCCCCTGTTTTTGTGCCGATCTTACGGTAAATCCCATCCTGGTTGACTGGAACAAAAATGTGGCAGCCCGCCTCGATCCGTTTCCCGGACTGGGCACCGGCCTGCTTGAAACCAACGGTCACCAGAACTACCGCAACTGGAAAACGATGGAAAGTTACCACCCTTTTTCGGATGCAGCCTGGCGTCAAACCGTGGACGGAGTATTTAATCTTGACAGTGATTATTACCGCAAAAGCGGCGGAATCCTGGCCGAATCATCGCACTACCAGGCGATGTTTTTAAAGTGAACTGCTTCCCATCAAAAAATAGAGGCGACCATTTTTGGCCGCCTCTTTTTATGGGTTGTTGTCTCGTCCTGAAATAGCGTTACTTTTTGCGCAATGTTTATTTAGGACTAGTCATAGTTCAATTGTTACCAACCGGGATTCTGCTGAGATTTTAGTTTTTCGTTGGTGTTTGTTTCAGAATCAGGGATTGGGAATAAGAATCGTCTGTCGTCATAACCATATGCCGCAATTGTAATAATCGAAGGAGGCACGACACCACTAGCTGCATTCCAGGAATTTGCCGCAACATTTGTAGTGTTCACTTTGGCGGGAACTCCAGGAGCGCCGTTTAAGGTTTTGACAAAGTAATTTGGATCTTTGGCTAATCGGTGGATATCAGCCCAGCGACGTCCTTCTCCGGCAAATTCAATGCGTCTTTCATTCAAAATGGCAGTCATTAAATCTTTTGTTGTCGCAAAGCTGGCAAGCGTGAAACGGTTTGCTGTTTCTGTTACAGCGCGGTTTCTAACCTGGTTAAGTAAATCTACCGCTTTTTGAGTAACTCCGTTAGTCCGGGCTTCAGCTTCTGCATAATTCAGCAAGATTTCGGCATACCTGAGGATGGGAGTCCAGTCAGCCATTTTTGCATAGGTTTTATATTTGTCCACCCAGTATGCATGACGAGCTGTATAACTGGTGTTATAAACTACCAGTTGAGTTCTCCTTTTGTCTGTAGCAAGCCAAAAATCTGCATTGTAAAGAATAGGACTTAAACAAACCAAGGAACGAACATAAGTATAGAATTGAGACAAAGAGCCATTCACGGTACAATTGTCTAATTCAGAGTTTTCAATGGAGAACATGGATTCCGAATTTCCACTGTTGTTTGTAAATGGACCGCTTGGTTCTGCTGTTAACGCATAACTACCAATAGGACTTTTAAAAGTAGCGTCAACAATTTTTTGAGATTCAGTCATTACTTTGTCCCATTGTCCCATGTGTTGATAGATACGGGTTTTTAAACCGATTGCAGCTCCGGAGGTAGCTCTTGATATTTTTAAGCCGCCTGTTCTGGTTGCCGGAAGGTTGGCTTCGGCAAAATCAAGGTCTTCAAGGATCTGCTTGTAGGTTTGGGCGACAGTAGCCCTGCCTGCTGATTTTGCTTCTTCAACAGTTGCAATAGAATTTATGGGTTTAGTGCTTACCGGGATTCCAAAGTGCGATGCATCTGGCGTGTGAGCATATGGATACGCGAAGTGAAGTAAAAGTTCGTGAAAGCCCAGAGCTCTTAAAAAGCGGGCTTCTCCTTCATATTCTTTTGCCTTTTCTGCGGTTATTACATTTTTGGAGGCAGCCAGTTTGAATCCTTCAATACAGATATTGATTTTATTAATCATTTGATAAGTGCATTCCCACATGGCTTGTCCGTTGGGCGAGGAGGATCCGTAAGTGCTACCATAGGTAACAGCAAAAAACGCCTGAACATTCAACATGTCTTCTCCCCTCATGTCTCCCTGTTGAATGCTGGCGGCACCAAAAGGGTACCCCCTTCTTTGGTCATTTCCCGGGTAATATCCACTTTGGGCAGCGTCGTAACAGCCAACCATCGAGAGTTCGCATAATTTGGGCGTACTAAAAGCATCGGTATATGCTACTGAATTTGCCGGCAGCAGATCTAGCACCTCATCGTCGCACGATGAGAAAGAGAAGTTTAATGCAAATGCTATTATTCCGGCTGTAGCGTATCTAATTATATTACTTTTTTTCATAGTGTTATTCTTTTAAACGGTTAAAAAACAACGTTAAGTCCAAAGGTGAAGCTTCTTTGCTGTGGGTTGCCATTCCAGTCAACGCCTAAAGTGGTTGTGTAAACCTCGGGATCCAATCCAGAATAATTGGTAATCGTGAATAAATTTTGAGCCTGGACATAAACCCGCACCTGATTAAAAGTTAATTTGTCAGCAATGTTCTTTGGGAGTGTATATCCCAAAGAAAGGTTCTGCAATTTCAGAAAATCTCCATCTTCAAGCCATCTTGATGATCCGTCGGCCTCCAGGTTCAGGAATGAGCCTTTATCACTGATGATGATGGGGACTTTACCGTTACCTGGTTTGTCAGGACTTTGCCAGCGATCAAGTATCTCTGTGCTGTTGTTTTGGAAATACATGGTCATCATGTCACGGCGGGTGACATTGGCAATTTTATTCCCTCCGGAGAAGCGGAAGAAAATGTTCATGTCAAAGTCTTTGTACTTAAGTGTATTGTCAAAACCTCCAAACCATTTTGGGATAGTATTTCCAAGAACAACTTTGTCGCTGGCAGTCAGACTGCTTGCTGTTCCCATTTTTGTGGGGTTACTGGCATCATACAGGTAGTATTTGCTGTCGGTAGGATTTCCTTGAACAATTGATCCGTCGGCTTTTTTGTAGAGCGGATATCCATTGGCCATGTTGACACCCTGATATTGATAGCCATAAAGAGATCGCATGGATTCACCTTTGCGGATAATATAATGTTCATAGGTCATGTCGCTAAGCAACTCGGTTACTTTGTTGTTTTGGGTTGAGAAATTCAAAGAAGCATTATAGCTAAACTGTTTGCTCTTGTATACGGAGCCGCCTAATTCGAACTCTAAACCGTGATTCTCAACTGCACCCACATTCTGGCTAATCACATTCCAGGGAATACCTAATGACGGAGGGGTAGGAGCGCTCAGTACAATATCTGAGTTTTTCTTGGACCAGTAGGCCGCAGTAAAGCTGATCCGATTGAAAAGAGACATGTCAAAACCAAAATCATAGATATTTAGCTTTTCCCATCTTAGGTCTGCGTTTCCTGTTTGATAATAGGAGATGCCTGTCTGTGAACCATAAAGTTGTGCGGTAAAGGTGTCGAGATAGGTGAAGTTTCCAATATCATCATTTCCAACCTGGGCATAACTTCCTCTTATCCTGAAATCACTGATCACATCTTTAATGCTGCTCCAGAAACCCATTTGGGATAAGCGGACAGCAAAAGATCCACCATAGAAGGTACCCCAACGATTATTCTCAGGTAATCTGGAAAGTCCGTCTCGCCGCACTGAGCCACCAATGTAATAGGTGCTGTTGTAATTGTAATTGGCGCGGAAAATATAGGAAGCGATACCGTTGTAAGTATAATCTCCTCCTGATGATTGCGTGTTGTATGTGTTCGAAATAATGTAAGGCATAAAGAAGGAGCTCGACATATCCCGTGCACCAGCATTCACCGAACGATATTCATATTTTGACCATTCAGTTACGCCGGTTAAATCGATGTTGTGTTTTTCATTGATGCTTTTGACGTACGAAGCGATGTTTTGTAATGTCCAGCGTTTACGGGTGTAGTTGGTTTCGCTAATC
>JARKOX010000035.1 GCA_029975525.1 Prolixibacteraceae bacterium
TTCGCCAACCGAACCGAGAACGCGCAGCGAGTTGAGCTTGTGTTTTTCAACCCACTGGTTCCCCTGTGCAATCAGGGCGCGGATGGCAGTGGGAGCCGTATAAAACTGGGTTACCCTGTATTTGTCGATAACTTCCCAGAACCGGCCGGGATCGGGATAAGTGGGAACGCCTTCAAACATGATTGAAGTGGCTCCGGTCAGCAGCGGGCCATATACAATGTAGGTGTGCCCGGTAACCCAGCCAATGTCGGCGGTGCACCAGAAGATGTCGCCGTCGTTGTATTGAAATACGTTTTTGAAGGTGTATTCGGCAAAAACCATGTATCCGCCGATGGTGTGCAGCACTCCTTTGGGTTTTCCGGTTGAGCCGGAGGTGTAAAGGATAAAGAGCGTATCTTCCGAATCCATCACTTCAGCGCTGTTTTCAAAACCTACGCCGCTTATAAAGTCGTTCCACCACTGGTCGCGCCCCTCTTTGAATTTTACATTTTCGCCGGTATGTTTAACCACCACCACATGTTCCACCGAGGGACAGCTCTCCAGGGCGGTGTCCACCACTTCTTTCAGCGAGATACTTTTCGCCCCGCGAAAAGCGCCGTCAGAAGTGATCACGGCCCTGGCCGAAGCGTCAACAATGCGGTCGGCCAGTGAATTGGCCGAAAAGCCTGCAAAAACAATTGAATGAACAGCTCCGATGCGGGCGCAGGCCAGCATGGAAACAGCCAGTTCGGGAATCATCGGCAGGTAGATGGCTACCCGGTCGCCTTTTTGGATTCCCAGCTTTTTCAGGGCATTGGCACACTGCTTGACCTTCTCGAACAGCTCTCCGTAGGTAAGCCGGATCTCTGGCTCTTTCGGATCGTTAGGCTCCCAGATGAGCGCGATCTGGTCTTTACGCAGGAACATATTCCGCTCGAAGATGTTTTCGGTAATATTCAGCTTACCGTTTACAAACCATTTGACGTGCGGCGCCCCTTTTCCTTCAAAATACCAGTCAAGAACCTGGTCCCATTTTTTACGCCAGTAATGAGATTCAGCAACTCCGGCCCAGAATCCTTCCGGGTTTGCAACACTTTCCTGGTATTTCTGCAAATACTCAGCAAATGAAGTGATCTTGTTTACCATACACATGGATTTTAATTGATTGTTTGTTATTGAATGTTGTCAGTGCTTAAATCGTAAGTTCCGGCTGGTCCGACAGAAAAACGCACACTTCAGGAAAAGGGTTTGTAAAACTTTTAAAAAATGCAACGACTGCCCTCCCTTTTTCAGGATTGAGAGATTGGCCCTCCTGGCAGATTGGGCAGGAAGTTCGGAGTGGCAGGCAAGGTAGAGTTTTTCGCTTCATTATCATTTCTGCTCGTTGACCCTGGAAACGATTCTTACCGGATAGTCTAAATTTATGATATTTTTTGCCGAATTGAAAAGGATTTGGTCTAAAATGTTGTGACTCTGAACAACAGGCGATTTGGTTAAATGTTTCAATTGTGGGGGCGTTGAAAATAATTCGGTATTTTTCCGTTAAATTAGCTGAGGGTGCCGCTAACAATCCGGATTAACCAGCCTTTCCCTGATTGTATTTGTGCCGGAGCCGGCGCGGCGGCTCTCCCCGGAAACCGGCGGAGTGAACCTTTATAATGCTGATAAATGTTATACTATCTTTTCTTCTTTCGATATATTTTGGTTTAAAAATTCTGATATGGAAATTAAAACCCTGAAGGACTTACTGGAAGCGGCCCGGAAACAGGATACCCGTCGGGTGGTTGC
>JARKOX010000043.1 GCA_029975525.1 Prolixibacteraceae bacterium
GCTGCCCGGCCGGTCTTTTCTCCAGCCCTCCAATAGCTGTAAAAATTGCTATGTTTGAACAACTCCTTTAATAACTACAATCTGAAAACCATGAAACAACTCGTTCTGACATTCGTCCTGCTGATGCACCTCCTCGGGGCTATCGCCGGAATCAACCGCGTAGAACCCGCCAGTTGGTGGACAGGCATGAAAAACCCGCAACTGCAACTGATGGTTCACGGCGAAAACATTGCTGCCGCTGCCGTTCAGCTGACCTATCCCGGCGTCACCCTCGAAAGTGTCACCCGGGTGGCCAATCCCAACTACCTGTTCCTTGACCTGAAAATTGCGAAAGAGGCCCGTCCCGGAAAATTCAACATCACTTTCACTTCCGGAAAAAAAACAGTCGGAAGCTGGCAGTACGAACTGAAGGCGCGCAGCCTCAATTCGGCTGCCAGGCAGGGTTTTAACGGTTCGGATGTGATCTACCTGATCACCCCCGACCGGTTTGTCAACGGCAACCCGCAGAACGACGCCATGCCCGGCATGAAAGAGCTGCCCGACCGGGCCGACAAAGACGGCCGCCACGGGGGCGACCTGCGCGGCATCATCAACAGCCTCGACTACCTCAGCAACCTTGGCTTTACCGCCGTGTGGCTCAACCCCGTCCTCGAAAACAACATGACCCACACCTCCTATCACGGCTACTCCACCACCGACTTTTACAAAGTAGATCCGCGCTACGGAACCAACGAAGAGTATCGCGAACTGTCAGACGAACTGAAAAAACGAGGCATGAAACTGATCATGGATATGATTTTCAACCACTGTGGATCGGAACACTGGTGGATGGACGACCTGCCCATGCCCGACTGGATCAACAACTTCCCCGACTATCAAATCACCAGCCACCGCCGGACGGTAAACCAGGACCCACATGCTTCGGAGATCGACAAAAAAGAGATGGAAGAAGGCTGGTTTGTCCCCACCATGCCCGATCTGAACCAACGCAACCCGTTTGTGGCAACTTACCTGATCCAGAACAGCATCTGGTGGATTGAATATGTCGGACTGGACGGAATTCGCCAGGACACCTGGCCCTATCCCAACAAAAACATGATGGCCGACTGGACGACCCGCATCCTGGACGAGTATCCCGGGTTTAACATTGTCGGCGAAGAGTGGAGCCTCAACCCGGCGATTGTCTCCTACTGGCAGCGGGGAAAAGTTAATAGCGATGGTTACCACTGCAACCTGCCCAGCCTGATGGACTTTCCGCTGCAAAATGCCGTCAGCCAGGCGTTAAAAAACGACGAGAGCTGGGGAGGCGGGCTGATCCAGCTGTACGAAATGGTGGCCAACGACTTTTTGTATTCCGACCCGGCCAACCTGGTCGTTTTCCCCGACAACCACGACATGTCGCGGTTTTACACCCAGATGGGTGAAGACCCGGAGCTGCTGAAACTTGGGCTGGCCTATTTTCTGACCACCCGCGGAATCCCGCAGATTTTCTACGGAACCGAAGTGCTGATGTCAAATCCCGGAACCGAAGAACACGGCATCATCCGCAGCGATTTCCCCGGAGGCTGGCCTGACGACCAAATCAGCGCTTTCACCGGCGAGGGGCTTTCTGCCCGGCAAAAGGAGATGCAAACCTATTTGCAGACCATCCTGAACTGGCGAAAGAACAAAGCGGTGATCCATTCGGGAAAAATGATCCATTTTGTCCCGCAGGACGGAATGTACGTCTATTTTCGCTGCAACCAGACCGAAACGGTGATGGTAATTTTGAATAAAAACCGGGAAGCCAAAAATCTCTCAACCGACCGGTTTTCCGAAGTGACCAGCCGTTTCAAAGCCGGAAAAGAGATTCTTTCATCGGCCCCCCTCACCGATCTGAAAACTATTACCGTACCGGCCCGTTCGGCAATGATTATCGAACTGAACTAAACGGCCGGCGCCATCCCGGTGAAGCAGAAATTTCTTCTGCCAATAAATGAATCCGGCATCTACCTCGTTCCTCAAAAAAAGGAAGCCGCTCCAGCAACGTGGAACGGCCTCCAGAGGGACTGTTGATTCACTGCCATTTATTCCTTGTGGAGATAACCTGACAGCTTTTCCTCAATTTATAGAACAAACCGAAATAAAACAGGTTCGGCTACCT
>JARKOX010000067.1 GCA_029975525.1 Prolixibacteraceae bacterium
GACCTCGATGCAGGAAGGCTCATACAAAAAAATGGTTGAAATCGTGGTGAAGTTCTATTCCGGCTACCTCCAGGTGCACCACCAGGATTACTGGGAAAACAAAAGTCTCAACAACTCCTTTGATTACCGGCCGGGGCTGGCCGACTCAATTAGCCGGCACCGCGAAGTAGAAATGGTTTTCCCGCGACTGGAATCGTTTGCCCTGGCCTCGTCAGAAAACCTCACCAAAGGCGCCATGATTTTCGGGATCGATCCGGTGCGGGAAGACCAATGGACCGGCATCAGTAACCGTATCCAAACCGGCCGTTACCTGCTACCGGGCGACCGCGGGGTGGTAATCGGGCAAGGGCTGGCTGCCTACCTGAAGCTCGGCCTCAACGACACGCTGGTGATGATCGGGCAGGGGTTTCACGGGGTGGCAGCTGCCGGAAAATTCCCGATCCGCGGGCTGGTCAGACACGCCTCGCCCGAACTCGACAAACTGGTCGTGTACATGGATATTGCCACCTGCCAGGAGTTCTTCTCCATGCCCGGAAAAATCACCTCGCTGGTGGTGAATGTGGAAAACAACCAGGCCATGCGGTCGCTCCTCCGCAAACTGAAAGGTGAGGTTGCCCAGCCGCTCGCCGTAATGAGCTGGGAGGAGATGCAACCCGAAATTGTGCAGCAGATCGAAAGTGACCGCGCCAGCGGAATGCTCATGAAAGCGATCCTCTACCTGGTTATCGGTTTCGGCATCCTGGCCACCATGATGATGATGATTGCCGAACGGAAAAAAGAGTTTGGCGTCATGGTTGCCGTGGGGATGCAAAAATCGAAGCTGGCTGCCATCCTCTTTTTCGAAACGTTATTCATCGGGATTCTCGGGATCATTGCCGGAATTATCGTCAGCTACCCGCTGATCCTCTTCCAGGTGTCCCACCCCATCCCGCTGACCGGACAAACGGCGTCGGTTATGGAGGAGTTCGGTTTCGAGCCGTTTATCTTTTTCTCCTCTGCCACCATCGTCTTTACCCAGCAGGCAATCACCATTTTCCTGCTTACCCTGCTCATTTCGGTATATCCGGCGTGGGCTGCCTCGCGGCTGAAAGTCATCCGGTCGCTGCATGCTTAATTTAAAAACAACGACTATGATCTGGTCCGTCTCCTGGAGAAATATCTGGCGCAACCCGGTCCGTTCGGGTGTGATCATCACGGCCATTGCCATCGGGATGTTTGCCGGCGTTTTCAGCGGCACCTTCATGAAAGGCTGGATAAACCAGCGTCTCGAAGCCGGCGTGGAAACCGAAGTGTCGTTTTTGCAGCTGCACCACCCGAAATTTCGCGACAATTACGACATGCAGCTGGGCCTGCCCGATGGCGTGAACCAGAGCAACGAAATCCTTTCTGTGGAAGGGGTTGACGGCACCAGTCCGCGACTGGTGCTCCAATCGATGGTTTCGTCGGCCGAAGCCGGAACCGGCATCAAAATCGCCGGCGTTCTCCCCGACCGCGAAAGGCGTGTCAGCAAATTGCCCGAATTCCTCCGCGAAGGCGACTATTTCGAGCGCGTAACCCGCAACCCGGCAGTCGTTGGCGCCAAGCTGGCCGCCAAACTGAAGATCAAACTCCATTCGAAAGTGGTGATCACGCTGCAGGACCTGCACGGCAACATCACCAGCGGCGCCTTCCGCGTGTGCGGGATTTTCGACACCGGCAACGACACCTTCGAAGAGTCGGTGCTGTTTGTAAAATATGACGACCTCCTGCGCCTGACCGGACTTCCCGAAGGGACAGCCCACGAAATAGCCGTTCACCTCTCGAAGCCCGACCGGCTGAACCAGGTCAAAAACGACATCTCGGCCAGGTTCCCCGAAACCGAAGTCCTCACCTGGAAAGAGATCTCTCCCGAACTGGGTTACCTCACCGACATCGGCGACCTGTACAGCTACCTGTTTGTGGTCATCATCCTGCTGGCGCTGGGGTTCGGCATTGTAAACACCATGCTCATGTCGGTACTCGAACGGGTGAAGGAACTGGGCATGCTGATGGCGGTTGGCATGAGCAAAACCCGCATTTTCGTCATGCTGATGCTCGAAACCGTACTGCTCACTTTTACCGGCGGAATCATCGGCATTATTCTGGGACTGGCGGCCACCCTTGCCACGGCCCAAACCGGCATCGACCTGTCGATGTATGCACAGGGACTGGAAGATATCGGATATGCCGCCATCATCAAACCATCGATTGAAGCCGACCTGTTCCTGGTCACCGCCCTGCTGGTGATTGTCACGGGCATCGCAGCGTCCATCTATCCGGCACGCAAAGCCCTGAAATACCGGCCCGCCGAAGCGATCCGCATCGACATGTAAAAACCGAAAAACTCTCCACCATGAATGTGATTGAAATAAAGAACCTGACCAAAATCTACAACGATTCTGAAGTAAAAGTAGAGGCCGTCAACGGAATTGACCTGCAGTTCGAAGAGGGCGAATTTACGGCGATTGTAGGCCCTTCCGGCTCCGGAAAAACCACATTTCTGAACCTGCTGGGCGGCCTCGACGAACCAACCACCGGGGAGATCACGGTAGGCGGCACGCCGGTCAACCGGCTTAGCTCGACGCAGCTGATCCGCTTCCGGCTGGAAAATATCGGGTTTGTATTTCAGGCTTACAACCTGATTCCGGTACTCACCGCTCGCGAAAATGTTGAGTTTATCATGGAACTGCAGGGGCGTCCCAAAAAAGAGCGGGAAACGCGCGCCCTCGAACTGCTCCGCAAAGTTGGGCTGGCCGACCGGGCCGACAGCCGGCCGGCAAAAATGTCGGGTGGCCAGCAACAGCGGATTGCCGTGGCGCGCGCCCTGGCTTCGCGCCCCAAATTTGTTCTGGCCGACGAACCCACTGCCAACCTCGACAGCAAATCGACGGAAAATTTACTCGACATCATGGAAGAACTAAATAAAGCCGAAAAAATCACGTTTATATTCTCGACCCACGACCAGCGGGTGGTCAACAAAGCCCGCCGCGTCATCACCCTTGAAGACGGAAAAGTGGTAAGCGATGTGGTAAAATGAAAACGATGATTGTAAAGATTTGGGGGATACTGCTCTTTTCGGTGCTGGCGCTGGCAGCAGGCGCCGAAAGTCCTTTTCCCGGCGACCGTGACCTGCCGGCACTGAACACAGCCGCCGGCGCAGGTTACCTCTCGCCGGCAGAGAAAGAGGTGATCTTCGAAATCAATAAACTGCGCGCCAATCCGAAACAATATGCCGAAAGCTGCCTCGTCCCGCTCATTGCCGGTTACCAGGGGAAAAAACTTTACCTCCCGGGCGAAGTGCCCATCCTGACCCAGGAAGGAGTTTCGGCCCTGCACGACTGCATCCGCGAGCTGAAGAGAGCCGCCCCGCAGCCACCCCTCTACCCCGACTATGGACTGACGTTGGCCGCCCGCGACCATGTCTCCGACCAGTCGCGGACCGGGAAGACCGGACACACCGGCAGCGACCGCTCCTCTTCGCGAACCCGCATCGAACGGTATGGCTCCTGGCAATTCGCCATTGCCGAAAATATCTTCTACGGAGAATCGGACGCCCGCCGGGTGGTAATCCACCTCCTGATCGATGACGGCGTCCCCGGCCGCGGCCACCGTAAAAACTTCCTCAACAGCGACTTTCGCCTGGTGGGGGTTGCTTTCGGAAAACATCCGAAGTACAAAAATATGTGCGTGATGGATTTTGCCGGCTCTTTCCAGCAATCGCAGCGTCAATGAAAAAACGGACTGTCTGGTACGGTGCCCTTGGGGCAATTTTTCTCCTGTTGACGGGGGTTGTGGCAACGGCTCAGGAAAAACCGGTGCGCCTGAACGGCTACCTGAAATACCTGGGCATGTATTACCAGCCCGACTTCCCCCTGCCGGGTTTCGACAGCCGCCACCTTTCGTCGCACCTGCTGCACAACCGGCTCAACTTCAGCTGGTATGCCTCCGAAAACTTGACGCTTACCGTAGAGGGGCGTAACCGCCTGCTCTTCGGAAAACTGGTGAAAGATTACCCCGGCTACCGAAAAATGACGGACAGCGATCCAGGCTTTTTTGACTTGTCGGCCACGCTGGCGTCGGGCAACGGCTGGTTTTTCCTCTCCAATATCGACCGCGCCTACCTCGACTTCAGCAAAGGAAAATGGCAAATCCGGGCGGGCCGCCAGCGGATCAACTGGGGTATTAACCTGGTGTGGAACCCCAACGATATTTTCAACACCTTCGATTACTTCGATTTTGACTACGAAGAACGCCCGGGCGCCGACGCACTCAAGGTGCAGTATTACACCGGTGCAACCTCGTCGGGCGAACTGGTTTTCAAGCCGGGGCGACATTCCGGCGAAACTGCGCTGGCCGGCCTGTACCGCTTTTCGCAGTGGGATTACGACTTTCAGTTTCTGGGCGGAGTAACCGGCCCCGACCTGGTAGTGGGAAGCGGCTGGAGCGGCGACATCCGCGGGGGCGGCTTCCGCGGCGAAGTTTCGTGGTTCATTCCGCGCCAGGCCCGCCACGACAGTTACCAGGCGCTGGTGGCCTCCCTGTCGGGCGACTACTCGTTCAGCAAAGGACTTTACCTGCACGGCGGGTTCCTCTTCAACAGCCACGGAACTACCGGCCCGGCCGGAGGACGGCTGCTGTTTGACCAGCAACTGTCGGCCAAAATGCTGTCGCTGGCACGCTGGTCGTTGTTTGGCCAGTGCAGCTACCCGGTCACGCCGCTGTTTAACGCCGCCTTGTCCGGCATCGTCAACCCCGGCGACCACTCCTTTTACATCGGCCCCTCGTTCACCTACTCGCTGGGCAATAATCTCGAAGTGATGCTCACTGGCCAACTCTTTTCGGGCGATACCGGCACCGAATTCGGCGACTACGGAAAACTCCTCTTCGCCCGGCTGAAGTGGGCTTTCTGACGCTACTTCCCGTTTTTCCTGTAAAAACCAAAAAAAACACCGCCGCAACTTCTGCAGTAATCTGATATTAAAAATGGTTGTCCGTTCCAAACAGTTTCGTAATTTGGTGATCCGTTTTTACAACATCTCATGCTACGTTTTCCATTTTCACGGAAGAATTCACTGAAGTGGAAAACACCAGAAAAATCAGAAGAGATTCATCGGCCGTTCATCAGAATTGAAACATTATGCAATACCTGTACGACTCAAATTCGCTGGAGGAGAATGCGGCATCGGTCAACCGTTTCCGGTTACTCTATGAAAACGGTTTTCCCGATCCCAATGAGCGGGAAGAGTTCGGGGTTATCCTGAACCGGATAAAAGGAGAAAAGCAGTCCTACGAGCCGCATTCCGTGATGGTGCTGATCGGAAACGAAGGGGAGGCGCCCGAAGTGGCGGGCGGGTTGATCGCTGACTGGTATGCCGGCAGCGCCAGCCTGCATCTGACCTATCTGATTATCGACGAAAGAGAGAGAGGAAAAGGTATTGGGCGCAAGCTGATCGAAGAGGGAGTGCCCGGACTTAAAAAATGGATCAGGGAGAAAAGCGGCGTTGAAATTAAAAATGTCTTCTTTGAATCCAACAATCCGGAAAAAACAACCACCGACAACTTTCCTCCCGAAAAAAGACTGCGGATTTTCTCCGGGCTGGGCGCCAAATGGATCGACATTCCTTACGTTCAGCCGGCATTGGACGCTGACAAAAAAAATGTTGAAAACCTGCTGCTCCTCACCTTCCCCCAATTCAATACGAACCAAAATAAGATCAAAACCTTGGAGATCGAAAATTTCCTGAAAGATCTTTATGCAAGCCTGGGCATTAACAATTGGGAGCACAATCCGATTTTTCAAAAAATGCAGGAGAGTTTGACCCAAACGCAGGATTCTCATGAAGAAATTGCCCTGAAGCCGGTTCCGGTGTTTGAGACCGAGCAGCCCCGGCATGAATTCCGCAAAGCTTCTGTAACCTTCCATTTTACGGAGGAGACCACCCTTTCGGGAGATGATACTGGGAGAAAAGAGCCGGAGCGCGGAGACTTTTTCTACTCCTTCGAAAGAGATATCCTAAACTTTCAGAATCAAAAGAACCTCCCTTTCTACTCCACATTTCTGCACCAGCAGGTGTCGGTTTTGGAGGTACCGCGCGCCTGCCGCTACACTTCCGAAGGACAGCTGCATATCCTGCAATCGGAACGGACGGCATTAGCCGTAAAAACCGCAATCAGTGCTACTTTTTTCCCACTTTCGCAGCTTAAAGTGTGGCACCTGACCATTTCGCCGGCAGCCAACGCTTTTTTTACGGAATATGATCTGATCAAACTCGCCACCCTTTTTGGCAGTTCGCAGGAAGCATCGCCGGTAAAAAATCAGATCCGGATTAAAATCGCAAACGGCCCCGAAGCCGGTTTTACGCCATCCGGCTTCATCCGGCATACCGGTCAGATCCCGGATGCCAGCAAGCTCACGGGTTCGGGAACCGGCATCGTCGAAATAGACCTGGCTGGGACCAACAACCTGCCGGAAAAATTTCCGGAATCGTTTCTGCCTCCGCAGGAAGGCTCTCTGACCGACCCGCTCCGGCGCTTCGCTAAAGTGATCTGTGGAATTATCCTGGGCATTTTTGATTTTGCACGAATGGATGAAGAAGAAATCCGGGATACCATTCAGCCGGTGATGCCCACCACCAGCTCTTTTATGGTTTTGTGCCGGGGCATGCTGTTCAAAATCTCCAATCCCGACGAAATTATGGAGGCTGTCAGAGAGCACACCTCCGTCAGTCCCTACCTGGTTATTCCCAGCGCCGTGCTGGCACACAACGAACATTTGCTGCAGAAAACCCTGCGCGAACTGGACAGAACGCTGGATCCTGCTTCGGAAATAAACCTGGCCTCGCTCGAAAATATCCACTCCCGCCTGAAAGCGGTAATCAACTCCCAGTACCTGACAGATAATTTTCAATATCAGAGTGAACAAACCATTATCCGGGTTGGAAACCTTCAGCGGGGAATTCTGAATATCCGGGAAAAGATTGCCAACCGGCTGGAAGAGCTGTCGGAGCGCATCGCCACCAAACGGGAGAAAAAATCCAACCTCTCCGATGCCTTTATCAATGCTTTTTTGAGCTTAATCGCCATGGTCCAGCTGAACAGCTTTTTAACCGGTTTTTTCCAGGTCAGAATCGACCTGTTCCTGTTTCTGGCCGAGCTGTTGCTGGCCTGTTTCGTCTTTTTTGCCGTCCGGATCAAAAAGAGATAAACCGGAGCACCCCATTTCCGGAGTGGCCGACTGCAGCTCAAAAAAATATTCATTCTGCTGTAACTTCCGCGAAATGCTGACCGTCGTACGGACAGAAATCAAAAAAAACTGGAAATATGAAACGGATCTTTTTACTTCTGACAGCGGTTGCCTGCGCATTTACCCTGCAGGCACAGGATACGACCAAGGTAAAGGTGCTGAATAAAAATGTGGTGTCGGTGATTGAAAACAACGCCGGCACGCAGGTAAAAGTTGGCAACAACAACGGCGTGGAGGTGATCACCGACAGCCGCGGCGACACCACCAAAATCCGGATCGGGAACCGGAACTTTGACGTCATCGACAGCCGCGACGGCACCAAAATCAATATGACCCGGGAGCACCAGGAGAAAAATAAAAAATACTCCAGGTTTAACGGGCACTGGGGAGGCCTCGAAATGGGTATGAACCTGTTCCGCCAAACCGACTACTCGCTGTACGAAGGCGACGAATTTTTCGACCTGAACTACGGAAAATCATTGACCGTGAACCTCAACGTTGCGGAATATGCCTTCAAAAATGACCGCAACACGGTCGGGCTGGTCACCGGACTGGGATTCAGCCTGATGGATTTCCGCTTCGACCGTCCGATAACCATTGCCAAAAACAACACTACCGGCTTAATCGAACCAGTTGACCTCGATCCAGCCAGACTGAAAAAATCGAAACTCAACGTCTCCTACCTCACCGTCCCGATGTTTCTCGAAGTAGCCACGCCGCTGAAGCTCAACTCCAACCGGCTGACCCTGGCGGCAGGGGTAATCGGCGGACTGAACATCGGATCGCACACCAAAATCAAACACAACAGCTCGAAAGACAAAGAGCGGGGCAATTTCAACATCAACCCGTTTAAATATGAGTTGACCGGCCGCATCGGGCTGGGCGAATTCTGCATCTTTGGCAATTATGCCATGACACCGCTCTTCCGCGACGGAAAAGGACCTGAACTCTACCCGTTTACCATCGGAGTCTCCTTTCCCAATATCGACTTCTGACCTGAACGGCTACAGGCCGAAATCATCAAACTGCCGGAAGAGCTTACAATCTGCCGGCAGTTTTGTTTACAACCGCTCCTAAACAATCCGCTCGGGGAACCTCCGAATTCGGGCCGAAACTTTTACCTTTGTGAGCAGGCAGTACTGCCAGCTCCGGAACAGGGGCGGCTTCTGTTGAAAAAACAATTAACGATGGCAAGAAATACTTACTGCATCAGATTGGTCACCGGGTTGCTGCTGCTGGCCGGTTTAGCCGGCGGAACAGCTGCGCAAACGGCCGACACGCTGAACCCCATCCGCAAAAAACCCGAAAAACTGCTGCGTAATTCACC